>CAMLIA010000082.1 GCA_946479905.1 uncultured Frankiales bacterium
CGTAGAGCACCAGCACCGACCAGGCCGCGCCGAACGTGATGTTGAAGATGAAGATGGTCAGCACCAGCGTCCGCACCGCCGCGTGGTGCCGCACCCAGCCGAACCCGTCGGCGATGTCGTGCCGCAGGTGCGAGGGCTCCCGCTCCCCGGGCGAGGTGCTCGTCCGGATCCGCGCGACCAGCCAGACCCCCGCACCGACCAGGACGGCCTGCGCGGCGAACGGCACCGAGCGGCCGACGGCAAAGAGCAGCGCCCCAATCGGCGGGCCGACGAGCTGGTTGACTGTGACCGTCCCCGCCGCGAGCCGGGCGTTGCCGAGCGGCAGCGCGTCCCGGTCGACGACCATCGGCAGCAGCGTCTGCGAGCTGGTGTCGGCGAACACCTCCGCGGTCCCCACCACGAAGATCGACACGAGCACGAACGTGATCGACACCGTGCCGGTGGCGACCGAGAGGCTGAGGAGTACGAGGACAGCGACCCGCGCGAGGTCGACAGCCACCACGATGCGCTTGCGGTCCACCCGGTCGGCGACCGCCCCCGCGACCAGGCCGAACACCAGCCACGGCAGCCCGCGCAGCAGCGCAGCGAGCGCGACGAGGAAGGCGTCGTCCGTCTCCGATGCGACGAGCAGGGGGCCGGCGGCCACGCCGAGGCCGTCGCCCAGGTTGCTGACCCAGGACGACGCGAGCAGCCGTCGGAAGTCCGCGCCGAACCGCGGCGGCGCGACCACGTCGACCAGCCGGCGCATCACCGACCCAGGCTAGGGACCTGGGTGCGCGGCTGTCGCGCGGATTACTTGGACGGTTGCGGGAGCTTGCAGTCGTGCACCTTCGGGTTGGCTCCGAGGTAGTTGAGTGGGCCGGCGAGCACGGTGACGACGACGGTGCCGGTCTTGGCGCAGCTCTCGTTGTTGTCCTTGAAGTAGTGGCGCTGGTAGGTCGCGAGCACCCCGATCAGCAACCAGACCAGGACGAGTGCAGCTCCGATCCTCATGATCATCGTGTACCCCGACAGGGGCTCACGAACCGGCGAGCGCCTTGGCGGCGGTCTCGGAGAGGTAGCCCTCGTAGATGCGCCCCATGCGCTGCGGACGCGTGCGGCGGAAGACCTCGTCGGGCGTCACCACTATCGGGTAGAGCAGGGCAGCGAACTTGATGGGCTGCGCCGACGTCACCCACTCCGCCGTCTCCGGCGTGGCGTCGGGCACCAGCAGGAACGGCATGGCGGCGATGCCGGACTGCAGTCCTCGTACCCCCTTCTTCCTCGCCATCGCCTCCTCCCTGCAGGCCTCCGCGAGCTGGGGCAGCTCGGCTGGCGGGCACGCGCGGGCGTCGACCACGAAGGCGAACACGTGGAGGCGCGTCGCCATCCAGAGCAGGCGGAAGCGGGAGGTGACGTGGACCGTGGCCGGCAGTCCTCGCACCTCGGCGGCCGGCTGCTCCTGGAAGCCCAGTGCCTCGAGGGATCGGGACAGGTCGGCCGCGCTCGGGGTGCTCACCACCCGATCCTGCCCTTAGGGACTCGCAAGCGCTGCCATCCACAGTTCCTGGTCCTTGGCGCCGTCATCACTCGCGGGGCAGGACAGTGACGATCATGCAGACCGAGCACCGGACGTATCCTTACCTGATCCATCAGGTAAGGAATCACATGGACACAGCAGCGACGATGACGTCGAAGGGTCAGGTCACCGTGCCCAAGGCCGTGCGTGAGGCCCTGGGACTGAAGGCCGGTGACGCCGTCCTGTTTCGCGTGGAGGGTGACCGCGCGGTGCTCGCGCGCACGCCCAACCTGCTGGACCTCGCCGGGACCGTCAGCGTGCCGGCGGAGAAGCGCGGCGCCCGCTGGGACGAGGTCGTCAGGGAGACGCGCGCGACGAGGAAGAGGGCTTGAGGGCCTTCATCGACACCAACATCCTGGTGCGACATCTGACCGGCGACCCGGCCGATCTCGCTGCCCGCGCGACGGCGTTCCTGAGAACCGCCTCGGAGCTGCTTCTCGCCGACGTCATCGTGGCGGAGACCGTCTACGTGCTCGAGTCCTACTACGAAGCCCCTCGCGTGCAGGTGGCCGAGGCGTTGAGGTCGGTGATCGCCTTTCCCGCGCTGACGAGCGTCGATCCTGCCCTGCTGCTCCGCGCCTTGGAGGTGTACGAGACCGCCCGGGTGGACTTCGCAGAGGCTTACCTGGCGGCCTGTGCGGAGGGCTTCGGCGTCCGTCGCATCGTGTCTTTCGACCGGTCCCTCGACCGAGTCGCGACCGTGGAGCGGCTGGAACCTCCCAGGGTCTCTTAGGCTCAGGGGGTGACTGCCCCCACCCTGAACAGGATCGCCAGCAACGGCATCGAGCTGGCCTACGAGACCTTCGGCGACCCGACTGACCCGGCCGTCGTGCTCGTCATGGGCCTCGGCACCCAGATGATCGCCTGGCCGGACCGGCTCTGCGAGGACCTCGTCGCCGGCGGCCGTTTCGTCGTCCGGTACGACAACCGCGACGTCGGGCTCTCCACGCACCTGTCGGACACGCGCCCACCGGACGTGAAGGACGTGCTGCTGCGCCGGCGCCGTCCGGCGTACCTCCTCGACGACATGGCGGAGGATCTCATCGGCCTGCTGGACGGCCTCGGGCTGGACCGGGTGCACGTGGTGGGCGCGTCGATGGGTGGCTTCATCGCGCAGACGGCTGCCCTCGCACACCCGTCGCGGTTCCGCAGCATGACGCTCATGATGACCTCGACCGGGTCCCGTCGGGTCGGGCAGGCGAAGGTGGCGCTCGCGCCCAAGCTGCTCGCCAAGCGCGGCCGCATGGACCGGGAGGCCGCGATCGAGGCGGCCGTCGAGACCTTCCGGGTGATCGGGTCGAAGGGCGCGCTCTTCGACGAGGCCCACCTGCGCGACCTCGCCGGCCGCAGCTACGACAGGTCGCACGACGCCAGGGGGTACGAGCGTCAGCTCGGCGCCGTCATCGCCCAGCGCAACCGGACCCGGGCGCTCACCGAGCTGGCCGTGCCGACGCTCGTCATGCACGGCCTGCAGGACCCGCTGGTGTCGGTCAGCGGTGGCCTTGCGCTGGCGAAGCTGATCCGCGGCTCGAAGTTCGTGGGGTTCTCCGGCATGGGCCACGACCTGCCGCCGGCGCTCCTGGACGACTTCGCCCGCGAGATCCTGCAGCTGTCGCGCTCCACGGAGTAGCCGCGCCCTCCGATTCACAGGAGGTTCTCAGGGCGCTCCGAGCCCCCTGGGAGCAAGCGTGATCCAAGATCACCGCTATGCCCTCTTTGGCCTACGCCTCGCACGAGCTTCGCCGCCGCCGCGGCCGCACCATCACCACCGCCCTCGGGCTCGCGTCCGGCGTCGGGATGGTGATGGCGATCGTCGGGGTCTCGCAGGGACTGGACCGCGCGCAGAAGGACGTGCTGTCCCCGCTGCGGTCCGTCGGCACCGACATCCTCGTCACCCGCACGGTCGCGGCGACCAGCCCGTCCGCCTCGCCGTCACCGTCGGCCTCGGCGGCGCCGCAGCAGCAGGGCGGGGGCTTCTTCGCCGGCGGACCACCACCTCAGGGCGGCGGGCAGCGGGGTGGTGCGCTCAACTCGCTCGCCAACCTCAACGACGCGGACGCCACCGCGCTGCTCAACGACAACAGCTCCGTCATCACCGACCTGTCCAAGCTGGGCAAGGCCGGCACCAAGTTCACCCACGACTTCTTCCTGGCCGGGACGCTGCTCACCTTCCCCGACTAGGCCCTCGACGTCATCAAGGCCATCCCCAACGTCAGCAGCGCGACCGGTGCCCTGACCATGCAGGCGCAGCACCAGTCGGGCACGGTCCCGGAGATCGTCGCGAGCATCAAGACGGGTGGCGAGACCCTCACCTCGACCGTCCGGCCGGCGGAGCTGACCGCCGCCGAGCAGGCCGCGGTGCAGACGTGCGTCGCGAAGAACGGCGGCTTCGGGAGCATCGCCACCCAGCCGCGCCCCACGTCGGGACCGCCACCGGCTGACGGCGGTGGTCGTCGCCTCGGCGGCTTCGGCGCGATCCAGAAGTGCCTGCCCAAGCGCTTCCAGGAGTACGAGGCGAACGTCATCACTCCGCTGCGCACCATCAACCAGGTGGTCAACCCGCCGTCGACCGACACGACCACCCGCAGCTGGACCGCCGCCGGCGTCGACCGTGCCTCGACCACCGCAGGCCTCATCACCAAGGCGAACCTCTCCAGCGGCAGCTGGTTCACCGGTGACAAGGACGTGCTGGTCAGCACGGCGTACGCCTCCAAGCAGTCGCTCAAGGTCGGCAGCACCCTCCCGGTGAACGGCACCAGCTACACCGTGCGAGGGCTGGTGAACCCGACGCTGACCGGGAACAGCGCCGACGTCTACTTCACGCTGCCGACGCTGCAGAAGCTCGCGAGCAAGACCACCCGGGTCAACGAGGTGCTCGTCAAGGTCAGCGACGCGAAGGACGTCCCCGCCGTCGCGGCCGCCATCAAGAAGGCGCTGCCCGGCGCGCAGGTCGTCACCGGCAAGGACCTCGCCAACACCGTGACCGGGTCCCTGCACGACGCGCAGCAGCTCGCGTCGCGGCTCGGCGGTGCCCTCGCGGTGATCGTGCTGCTCGCGGCCTTCGCCATCGCCGTGCTCCTCACGCTCTCCTCGGTCGCCAAGCGGGTCCGTGAGATCGGGACGCTGCGGGCGCTCGGCTGGTCGAAGGGCCGTGTCGTCGGGCAGCTGCTCACCGAGACGGTCGGGATCGCTGTGCTGGGAGGGGTGCTCGGCATCGGGATCGGCTACCTCGCGTCGCTCGCGGTCGAGCAGCTCTCACCGGAGCTGTCGGCGACCTCGAGCGGTGTCGCAGCTGGTTCGTCGTCGTTGAGCGAGCTCTTCCACCAGTCGTCCGGTGCGGTCACCCAGGCCGTGCACCTCACAGCACCGATCAGCCTGACGACCATCGCGCTCGGCATGGCCTGCGCGCTCGCCGGCGGGCTGCTCGCCGGTGCCGTCGGCGGCTGGCGCGCCGCGCGACTGTCCCCCGCCGTCGCCCTCCGAGACCTGGGATAGGACGCCATGTCGCTCTACGAGCTCGAGAACGTCGACCGCACCTACCAGCGCGGCGGCACCACCGTGCACGCGCTGCGGAACGTGACCCTGACCATCTCGCCCGGCGAGCTGCTGTCGGTCGAGGGGCCGAGCGGCTCCGGCAAGAGCACCCTGCTGCAGCTGCTCGGCGCGATGGACACCCCGACCTCGGGCCGCGTCGACTTCGACGGCCAGCCGCTCGCGGGTGCCGGCGACAAGGTGCTGACCGGGGTGCGCCGGGACGCGGTGGGTTTCGTGTTCCAGCAGTTCAACCTGATCCCGACGCTGACCGCAGTGGAGAACGTCGAGATCGCGATGACGAGGCCGAAGGCCGAACGGCGGGCCGCGGCGATGGGCCTGCTGGCGAGCGTCGGGCTGGAGTCCCGCGCGGACCACCTGCCCGGCCGGATGTCCGGCGGCGAGCAGCAGCGCGTCGCGATCGCGCGGGCGCTCGCCAACGACCCGCGCGTCGTGCTGGCGGACGAGCCGACCGGCAACCTCGACTCGACGACGGCTCAGGAGATCGTCGACCTGCTCGTGGACCTCAACGCCAGCAAGGGCGTGACGGTCGTGGTCGTGACGCATGACGACGATGTCGCGAGCCGGATGGCCCGCCGGGTGCGGCTGCGCAGCGGCGAGGTGCTGTCCGACACGACGTGACGCCCGGCCGGTCCGCAGGGACGCTGCGAGGATGCAGGCGACGGACTATCGACGAGCCGGGCCGGCACCGGGCGGCGCCGACCGAGGGAGCAGGACCGCGATGCAGATGAAGATCGAGCTGATCCCGCTTCCGGTCTCGGACGTCGACCGGGCCATCGCCTTCTACGCCGACAAGCTCGGGTTCACGAAGGACTTCGACGTCCAGCCCAGCGAGGGCGTCCGGGTCGTCCAGCTGACCCCGGCGGGCTCGACCTGCTCGGTGGGCTTCGGGACGGGCTTGGATGCCTATGCCGGTGAGCCGGGCAGCGTGCGGGCGGTCCACCTGGTGGTGGAGGACATCGACCAGGCGCGCGCCGAGCTGGTCGCGCGGGGTGTCGAGGTCAGCGAGGTGCACGACTTCGGAGGCGGCGTGCGCGGGGCGGAGTTCGCCGACCCGGACGGCAACACCTTCGAGCTCCAGGAGATGGCCTGGCGCAAGGGCGCGTCCTTCTAGCCACAGCCGTCGAGGTCACCACTGCGGCGGGTGCCGCTCCTGCCACCGGAAGACCTCCTCGAGGGACGCAGCCAGGCTGATCAGCTGCTCGTCGTGCCCGGCCCCGCTGTGCAGCTGCACACCGACGGGTAGCCCCGCGGGCGTGACGTGCACGGGCAGCGCGACGGCCGGCGTGCCCGTGAGGTTGGCCCACGGCGTGAACGCGGTCCAGCGCAGCATGGCCTCGGCGGAGTCCCGAGCGTCGTCCTTCCGGAGCGCCCCGGTCGGTAGGGGCGGGGCCGACGTCGCGGGCGTGAGGATGACGTCGTACCGCTCCTGCAGCCGCAGCCAGGAGCCCGCCAGTGCGGCGAGCCGGGACTGCGCGACGGCCAGGTCTCGTGCTGAGTGCTCGCCGGCCTGCGCGCACAGCCAACGGGTGTACGGCATCAGCTGGCCGCGCGCCGTCGGGCTCACGACTGCGTCGACGGCGAGCGAGATGCGGGTGGCCAGCAGCACGAGAACGGGTTCCAGCAGCTCGGACGTCCGTGGCGCGACACCGGCAGGCACCTCCTCGACGTGGTGCCCGAGCTCGGCGAGTGCCGCGGCCGTGCCGTGGCAGGCGGCCAGGCACTCCGCGTCCACGTCCTGTCCTGAGCCCGGGTCCAGCAGGTACCCGACGGTCAGGGGACGTGGCTGCTCCTGCGCCGCACGCTGGTGCGAGCCGGACACCTGGCCGGGCCAGCGCCAGAGCGCCGGGTCGCTCCCGCTCTGGAGCACGTCGAGCACGAGGGCCGTCTCGCCGACCGTGCGGGTGACCGATCCTTCGACGGCGAGCTGCAGCCAGTCGCCGCCACAGCCGATGATCCGCCCGCGGCTGGCCTTGAAGCCGACGAGGCCGCAGTTGGCGGCGGGCGTGCGGATGGAGCCGAGACCGTCGCTGGCGTGCGCCAGCGGGACGAGTCCGGCCGCGACCGCCGCGGCTGAGCCGCCGCTGGAGCCACTGGCTGAGCGCGTCAGGTCGTACGGCGTGACCGCGTTCCCCCCGACGAGGGTCTCGGTGTAGCAGACAGGTCCGAGCTCGGGAGCGTTGGTCTTGGCCAGCACGACGGCACCCGCACCGCGCAGCGCGCCCACAGCGGGCGCGTCCTGGCCCGGCACCCAGTCGCGCAGCGCGGCGCTGCCCATCGTCGTGCGGAGGCCCGCCGTCGGGTGGAGGTCCTTCAGCGCGAGCGGCAGGCCGGCGAGGACGCCCGGCTCCTCGGATCCTGTGTCGGCTCGGGCCGCTGCCTCCAGGGCCTGCTCGGCGAAGACGCTGGTGAAGGCACCGACCTCCTGGCCGTACTTGTCGATGCGGTCGAGGTAGTGCCGCGTGAGCTCGAGGGAGCTGAAGTCGCGCCGGCGCAGCGCGGCGAGCTGCTCGAGGGCGGTGAGGTCGTGGAGCTGTGTCATGTCGGGAAGTGTTACGTCAGCTGCCGGCTGCCGCGGTACCGGAGGCAGGCGGGCCCGGTTCTGGCTTGCTGGGAGAACGGTTCGTCGCGCACCAAGGCCTGCTACCTGCTTACGACGATCGTTACTACTGCGGTAGCATCGGAGTATGAAGGTCAGCGTGAGCCTGCCTGACGACGACATCGAGTTCCTCGATGCGTACGCCCTTGAGCAGGGCATCGGTTCCAGGTCCGCCGTCGTGCACAAGGCTGTGAGGTTGCTACGCGCGGTGGGGCTCAGCGACGACTACCAGCAAGCCTGGAGCGAGTGGAACGACTCCGGCGACGACACGATCTGGGACGTCGCACTCAGTGACGGCTTGAGCCCCTGATGCGCCGCGGCGACATCTGCGTGATCGACCTTGATCCGACCCGCGGGACGGAAGCCAACAAGAGCCGTCCGGCAGTCATCGTCAGCAACGACGGTGCCAACGGCACGGCGGCTCGGCTCGGCCGAGGAGTGCTGACGATCGTTCCGGTGACCTCAAACGTGGACCGCGTCTATCCCTTCCAGGTGCTGCTCCCAGCGGAATCCACCGGGCTGCCCCTCGACTCCAAAGCACAAGCGGAACAAGTGCGATCCGTCGATGTCGCCCGGGTGCAGCGCCGGCTGGGATCGGTGCCCGCCCAGCTCATGCATCAACTCGACGAGGCCTTGCGGCTACACCTGGCGCTCTGACGGTGAGCGTGTGACCGTCAGAGGTTCTTCTTCGCTTCGGCGACCATGAGGTCGATCGTCTCGAAGGCGCGCTTGGTCAGCCGCGTCATGAGCAGGTGCCCATGCGGCATGTCGTCCAGGTGCACGTGCTTTCCTTGGCCATCCAGGTCAGCACGTCCTGGCAGTCCTCGATGCCGGCAGGGAAGGGCTCTTCGGGGGCGAGCCGGTAGGACAGGCCGACGACGACGAAGCCGCTGCGATCCGCCAGTTCACGGCAGACGTGGTCGCAGAACTCCACGCCGCCGCCGGCGAAGCCTCCGCCGTGGATGAACAGGTAGCCGGGTGCCCCTGCGGAGTGATCGGCGGGCCACGCTCACCGCAAGGGCTGAGGTGCGCGAGATCTCAGGCACACAGGGGTGGGCTGGTCACAAAGTTCAGGAGGGCGCTCGAGGGAAGGGTCGGGCGGGGCCGGTGTAGGTGAAGCAGCTGCAGTCGGTCTTGTAACGCAGCGGCCGGTACGCCTGGGCGCCGTCGTGCTGGCTTGCCGAGAACTGGGTCCGGAACGTCAGCGTGGAGTGGTAGCTGCTGCCCAGCGCGGCGACGCCCCGGAGGAAGGACGCCTTGCTCGTGTCCGGCTGGCCGGCCAGCGCGTCGCGGGCGAAGAACAGCTCGTCGCACAGGTAGAGCGCAGCACCCAGGGACAGTCTCGTCGCGCTGGCGGACTGCCCGGCGGCCTTGAGGATCGAGGTGCACAGGCTCTGCCGGTCGCTGACCGGACCCGGGTCGTGCCGGGCGTCGACGTCCTGCACCGGCTGGTAGCCGAAGCCCCACGTGTTGACCAGTGACTGTGGCGAGTCGACGGTCTGCATCAACAGCCCTGGCGACTGCCGGGAGTCCACGCCCTGCATCGGGTAGTAGTGCTGTTGCGCGGCGGTCTGGTCGAAGGTCCACGCGGTCGCTGCGCCGAACAGGATGTGCGTGATGCCGTCGGCCTGGAACTTCAGGGCTGCGCTGCTCTGCGCACTCGCGTAGCCGCTGGTGTCGTTGGGGTTCATGGTGATCTCGTCCGAGACCTTCAGCCCCAGCTTGGCCAGGGCCGGCTTCATGCCCTCCCGGATGCCCTGCTGGTCGTTGGGCTCGTCGTTGTAGAGCAGCCCGATCTTCGCCCCGGGGGTGAAGAAGCCCTCGTTGTGCAGGGCGTAGACCATGGCGGCGTACCGGCGGACCTGCTCGGCGTCGCTGATGAGGACGGTCGTGGGGAACCGCTTGAAGAACGCGGCGCTCTTGATGTCTCCGTCGGTGAGGACGAGCATGCCGGCCTTGGCCGCGCAGGCGTGGTAGTTGTCGTCCATGCCGGCGACGCCGATCGAGGCGAAGGCGTGCTGGTCCTGCGTGAAGGCGGCGCAGGCTGCCTGCGCGTTGCCGGGTCCGCCACCGGTGGTGTCGTAGTCGTAGAACGTCAGCTTGATCGGGTGCCCCTGAATGCCGCCGTGGGCGTTGAGGTAGTCCGCGATCGCTTGGGACTGCTTGCGCTGATCGCCGTAGTTGGCGTTGACGCCCAGCGCTCCGAGCAGGGCGCCCGCGTTGCCGCTGGTGATGACGCCGATCACCAGCGGCTTCTTGGAAGGCACGACCGCGGTCGTGACGGGCGGGAGGGATGCGCTCGCGCCCGGGACGGACGGCATCGTCGAACTGCCGGCCGGCGCCCCGGCGAGACCTGTGCCCGGCTGCTGGCCGACGGGCGCCTGCCCGACGACATCGGTCGTGCCGGCAGCCCCCGACGACGCGGCCAGGCCGGGACCCGGTTGCAGACCGGTCCCTGTGCCGCTGTCGAGAGCCCGGCCGCTGACGGTCGTGCCGCAGGCAGCCGTGGCGACCAGGGCGAGGCAACCGCCGGCGAGCAGGGCCCGACGGCTCATGCCCGGACCCGCCGGCGCCGCGAACTGGGCTGCGGCGCCAGCTCGTGCCGGATGCCGGAGAGCGCGACGGCAAGCATCAGCCGGAACGCCGCATCCAGGTCCAGCGCCTCAGGGTCGGCGTAGTAGGACGCCACCAGCGGCGCGTTCGCGACGACCGCGACGTCGCGCACGGTGGCCAGGTCCGCCGGCCCGACCGCGGAGGGACCGGCGACGTGCGGCTGGACGACGGCCACGACCGATGCGCAGGCGACAGCGGCGTCGTCCAAGGTGAACCCGCATCCGACGAGGTGGCCGAGGATGTGCTCGAGAAGCCGGACGCCCGCCGGCTGGGCGCCGATGACCATGGCCATGTCGAGGTCCTGCAGGAACGGACGGCTCCGGCACAGGCCGAGCATCCGGTGGGCGAACTCCTCGAGCCACGGCTCCCACTCGAGGTCGGACGACGGCAGCTCGAGCTCGCTCACCACCCTCGCACCGAGGGCGAACAGCAGCGCCTGCTTGGACGGGAAGTGGTAGTAGATCGCCGGCTCGGAGACGCCGAGCTCGGCGGCGATGCCGGCCATGGTCCAGTCCAGGCCCTGCTTGCTGCCGACGGCGTCGAGGATCGCCTCCGGCGTGACGAGCGGCGGTCGCCCGCGCCGGGGCGCCGTCACGCCGTGCTCGAACCGGTGAGTGACAGGCCGGTGTGACTGGCGCAGAAGGCGAGGATCTCAGTGAGCCGGCTCGCCGACTCCTGCGCTCCCTGCGCGCCGTGGCCCTGGTCGGCGTGGACGCGGAGCAGGACCGGTGCGTCGCCGGTCTGCGCGCGGCCGACCGCGTCGGCCAGCAGCCTCGCCTGGCTTGCCGGGCAACGGGGGTCGTTCGCACCGGCGATGGCGAGCGTCGCGGGGTAGTCAGCAGGCTTGGCGTTCACGATCGGGTCGATCGCCTCCAGCCAGGCGCGCTCCTCGGGGATCTGCGGGTCGCCGTACTCCTCGCGGCCGATGGCGTAGAGCAGTGGGCTGGCATGCAGGTTGAGGAGATCGGTGCAGGGCACGTCGGACACGACGGCGGCCCACAGCTCGGGCCGCTGCGTCACGGCGACCGCCGTGAGGAGCCCACCGTTGCTGCCGCCGTAGATGGCGAGCTGCGCACTGCTCGTCCAGCCCAGCTCGACGAGCTTCTCGGCGACGGCGTAGAAGTCGTTGAAGGTGTTCTGCTTGCGCTCTCGGCGGCCGGCCCTCCACCAGTCGGCGCCGAGCTCACTGCCCCCGCGCAGGTGGGCCAGCACGTAGATGCCGCCGGCCTCGATCCAGGCGCCGTGACCACCGACGTACGACGGCAGCTGCGCCAGGTGGAAGCCGCCGTAGCCCCAGAGGAAGGTGGGGTGCGGCTGCGTCAGGTCCAGGTCGGAGCGGTGGACGACGTGGGCGGAGACCTCGGTGCCGTCGGCGGAGACGGCGGTGATCGTGGAGACGGTGACGTCGTCCAGCGTGAGCGCCGGCGGCTCGAGGCACTCGAGCCGCTGCTCCTCGAGGAGGTACCGGTAGATCGCGGGCGAGGTGGCCGGGTTGGAGTAGATGAAGGAGATCTCGTCGGTGCCGCGCGCGAAGACCGGCAGCATCGGGTAGGCGACGCTCTCCACCTGCGAGCCCGCCGCGCCGTGGTGAGGCAGTGGTACCGCGGTCCGGTCACCGGTCCTCGTGTCCAGGACGTCGAGGGCGATGCTGCACTCGCGGAGGCTGGCCACGACCAGGCGGTCACCCATCAGCTCGAAGTCGACCAGGGTGTCGGCGCTCTCCGGCAGGACCTCGGTCCACGTGCTCAGGTCAGTGGACGTCTCCAGCGGGATGCGCACGATCCGGCTGCGCGGGGCCCCGTTGTCGGTGAGCGCCAGGAACGACCCGTCGGTGATCACTCCACGGAAGGAGCCCGGCACGCCCTCCAGGAACGGCAGCACCTGCAGGTCCTTCGTGATGAGGCAGTCCACGCGCATCTCGGTGTTGCCCGTCGCGACGGCGACGTAGTGACCGTCCTTCGACACCTCGGGGCGCGGGAACACCAGCCACTCGGGCAGCGGCGCCGTCCAGTCCGACGCCGGCTCGCCGAGCACGAAGCGACGGATCGGGGTCAGCACAGCGGTCTCGGTGATCTCGCGGGTGGCGCACCAGAACCCGGAGCTGTCCGGCAGCCAGGACGGCGCGAAGGACACGTTCCACGGCACCTCGTCCGGCAGCCGCTCGCCGCTCGCCACGTCGAGCAGGAAGACCTGGTTGACCTCGGTCCCCTCCTCCGAGATCGAGTACGCCAGCACCCGGCCGTCCGGGGAAGGCGACCACCAGCCCGCCCCGATCCGCGGCCCACCGGGGACGGCGTGCTGGTTGAGGTCGACCAGCGTCCGGGGCGTCCCGTCGACCGTGTCGCGCACGGTGATGGCCGGGAGCTCCGCATCGGCACCCACGCTGACCTGCTGGAACCACCGCTCGCCGGCGCGGATCGGCGTCCAGCGCTTGCCCGCGTCGGCGTAGCGCAGGACCGAGGCGCCCAGCTCGTCGTACCCCTGGATGGCATGCAGGGCGGCGAGCGTCTCCTCGGTCCGCTCCGCCTGCCAGGCGATGGTCTCGGGGCTGTCGGTCCGCAGGTCGATCACGCAGGGCTCCTCAGAATTGATTTCTGAGGACCCTAGTCTTGACAACCCCCTTTGGCTAGTCCCCTCAGGAATGTGCCTTGAGGAGCGTCAGGCAGCTGGTGAGGACGCTGTCGAGCAGCCGGTCGTCGAGCACACCGGAGCCGAAGATCGCCCGGTGCAGCAAGGGACCTTCGAGCAGGTTGCCGATGACGTCGATCGGTGCGTCCGCGCTCAGCTCGCCTCTCGACACCGACCGGGCCAGCACGGCGCGCAGCACTCCGGAACGCGGCCGCAGCAAGTGCTCGGCCAACGCGTCGGCGGCAGCCTCGTCGGACCCGACGTCGGAGAGCAGCGGCACCATCGCGCGCGCCGCCGGGCTCCGCCACGCCTCTGCCACCTGACCGAGCACGTGCTCGAGGTCAGCCTGCAGGGAGCCGTGGTCAGCCGCCGTGAGAGGTGGGAGGTGCCGGGCGAGCGCGTCGATCACGAGCAGCGGCTTGGACGGCCAGCGCCGGTAGAGCGCCGGCTTCTGGATGCCGGCCTTCTCGGCCACGGACGTCATGGTGAGTGCGGGGTAGCCGACCCGGCTCAGCTCCTCCCAGGTCGCGAGCAGGATGGCCTCGTCGATCGAGGCGTCGCGCGGCCGGCCCAGGGACCTGGTCGTCGTCACAAGACCCCCTTCCGCATGCCCGAACTATACGGTACGGTCCGTACCGATAGGTCGAACCCGCCGCGCCGAAGGGGTGCCATGCGCCGCCTGACAGTCACCGCCTGCCTCGCCCTCGCACTGGGCGCATCTGCGTGCGGCACCACGGTCCCCCTGACGCAGACGGCGACGGGTCCGCAGTCGAGCGCGGAGGCCGGCACCGGCCTCAGCTCCGTGCCCGGGGGCGGCACTGCCCCGTCGTACCAGGCGCAGGCGCCGGGCTCCGGGACGGCGGTCGCGGGTGGTGGCGCCGGCAGCGCGTCGACCGGTGCACTGGCCAACGGCGGCTCCGGTGCCGGCAGCGTGGCCGGACCGGTGGGCGCGCTGACCTCGGCGCGGGGCGTGACCACGACGACCATCACCATCGGGGTTCCCGTGCCCTCGGACACGTCGGCGGTCGCCGCCTCTCTCGGCATCCAGGGTGCGGGCACGATCTCTCCTCAGGCGATGATCGCCGCGGTCGTCAACGACGTGAACAAGTCAGGTGGCGTGCTGGGCCGCAAGCTCGTGGTCTACGAGCACTCCTACAGCGCAGCCTCCTACATCTCCAACCCGTCGCAGGTCGACGGTGAGATCTGCGCGGACTTCCGGGACGACCACAAGGTGTTCGCCATCCTCTTCGACCTCGTCGACCCGTACGTCCGGCAGTGCAGCGCCGCCATGGGGGCTCCGCTGGTCGTCGTAGGGGGGATCGGGTCGTACATGCCGGCGGCCGCCTACCGCGGCGACTTCCTGTTCGCCCCGACCGGCATCACCGCGGAACGGCTCGCGCACCTGTTCGTCCAGAGCCTCATGCAGCGGGACTTCACCCACAAGTGGAACATCGCCACCGGCGGCCCGGGCGTCGCCCCGGTGCGGCTCGGCCTGATCCACGCGGACTCGCCCGACCAGAACGCCTACTACGCGGCGTACGCCAAGGAGCTCGCGAAGTACGGCCTGAGGTTCACCGACACCGTCACCTACGCGGCCAACGTGCAGGCCGGGCTCGCGGCGACGCAGTCCGCCGTCCTGAAGTTCCGCGCCGACGGGATCAGCCACGTCTTCGGCGCGTCCGCGTTCTTCCTCGAGGACGCGGAGTCGCAGAAGTACTACCCGCGCTACGCCTACATCCCTGGGCTCGGGCAGCTCGGCGTGGCCAACGTGCCCGCGGACCAGCTGAAGGGCGCGCTGACCGTGGGGTGGGCGCCGGCGAACGACGTCGACAGCCAGCACGACCCCGGCGACACCCCGGGCGCCAAGCACTGCAGGAAGGTGATGGCGGCCGCCGGCCTGAGCACCGCAAGCCGCTCGGACCTCACGACGATGTACATGGTGTGCGACGCCGCCTACGCGCTGCGGGCCGCCCTGACTGCCGGGCGCGTCGCCACCGTGCCCGGTCTGCGGACCGGGTTCGAGGCGCTCGGCGCCGGCTTCCCCACCGCGCTCACCTTCAAGGCGGTCCTGAACGCGAGCCACCACTACGGGCTCGACAGCGTCCGGGACATGGCGTTCGACTCCGCGTGCGGGTGCCTGAAGTACACGAGCAGGACCGACCGCTCGTGATCGTCAGCAACGGCGGCGTCCGGCTCGCGACGACCGATCTCGGCGGCGACGGGCCTGACCTCGTGCTGATGCACGGCCTCGGCGGCAGCCGCAAGGCGATGCGCAAGGTGGCCGCGCTGCTCCCGGACCACCACATCATCACGATGGACCTGCGCGGGCATGGAAAGTCATCGACGGGTCCGTGGGACTTCCCGGCTGCGGTCGCGGACCTGCACGCCGTCATCGAGCACTACGAGCTCGACAAGCCTTATGTCGCAGGGCATTCGCTCGGAGGGATGATCGCCCTGCAGTACGCCCTGAGCGGCCATCCCGTCGCCGGGGCCGTCAACATCGACGGCTGGGGTCCGGGCGTCACCGAGCGGATCCTCGACGAGGACCCGCGCCTCGTGAGCGCTCGACTCGGTCGCATCGCCGACGGCGAGCTCTCCCTGATCGGCCGAGCGATCACCGCGCCGACCCGGATCTCGCGCGAGGGCACGACCCGCCAGGTGATGCGGCTGCTGCACGAGGCCGACGTCGTCGCCTGGCACCGCGACGCGCCGTGCCGGTCACTGGCGATCAACGCGACCGCCCCGAGCCCGGGCCTGATGCGCTGGCTGATGGGCAGCGAGGTGGCGCGGCTGCAGAACGCCCACCGCCGCGGGCTTCGCCGCGACCTCGCCGCGCTGGCGCAGGAGAACCCGCTGGTGCAGGTGGTCGAGGTGGACGCCACCCACGGCCTCATCTTCAGTCACCCCGAGAGCGTCGCCACCGCGATCCGGAGCTTCACGGCATGACCGCTCTCCTGCAGCAGCTGAAGGACCTGGTCGCCCCGCTGGACCGGCCGGGTGCTCCCGGTGGCGTCCTCGCGGTGGCGCGCCACGGCGTCGTCGAGGAGTGCGTCCCGTTCGGGTACGCGAACCTCGAGCACCAGGTGCGAAACACCCGCGACACCGTCTTCTACATCGCGTCGACCAGCAAGCAGTTCGTCGCCGCTTCGATCGCGCTGCTGGAGGCCGACGGCGTCCTCACCGCGGACGACCTCGCGGCCAAGCACCTTCCCGAGATCGAGCAGCTCGGCGACATCCGCATCCACCACCTCGTCCACCACACCAGCGGCATCCGGGACAAGTACAGCCTCGCCGCGATCGGTCAGCTGCCGGAGGAGGCGATCTCGACCGACGCGGGAACGCTGGCGCTCCTCGCGCGGCAGCGCACCCTGAGCTTCCCGCCGGGCAGCCGCTTCATGTACTCGAACTCCGGCTACTTCCTGCTCGCTCAGCTCGTCGAGCGCTGCACCGGGCAGAGCCTCGCGGAGTTCACCGACGAGCGGATCTTCAGCCCGCTCGGCATGTCCGGCACCCGGTTCCGCCCGGACCCCAGCGACGTGATCCCTGGCCGGGCCAGCGGCTACCGCGCAGCACCGGACGGCAGTTGGAAGCTCGCGGAGTACACCTGGAGCTCGCTGGGACCGGGTGGCGTCGTCACCACCGTCGACAGCCTGGCCCGTTGGGGTCGCGTCTTCAGCGACGGTGCGCTCGACGGGCTGGCGGAGCGGGTCCAGGTCACGCGTGGGGGCAGGTACGCCTACGGCCTGCAGCTGGCCGACCTCGACGGGCTGCCGATCGTCCAGCACGCCGGCGGTGTGCACGGCTTCGGCGCGCAGATGATCCAGGTCCCGACCGAGGGGCTGACGGTCATCGCCCTGACCAACAGCCCGGCCGTGGGTGCGCACCCGCTCGCGACCAGCGCCGCGAGGCTGGCCCTCGGCAAGGGGGCTCCGCCCGCCGCGTCCGTCTCCTGGTCCGGACCGGAGGAAGCTCCGGTCGCCGGGACCTACCTCGACGCGGACGAGGCCTCCGTCCTGCGCATCGCGACCGAGGCCGGC
>CAMLIA010000083.1 GCA_946479905.1 uncultured Frankiales bacterium
GAGACGTTGGGCAGCCCGCGCAGCGCCCGCGACACCGTCGCGGTCGACACGCCGGCCTGGCGCGCCACGTCCTCGATACGGGCGTTCATCGCCGCCTTTCCTGCAAACGCTTGCACCGGGGCGCAGCATGGCGCACCATGCGCCGCACGACAATCCGCACGGCACACTTCGGCAACACAGCCCGCACCAGCAGCACACCTCCACGGCACAGGGACGGCAGATGGCGACGGTCACGTACGACAAGGCGACACGGGTGTACGACGGCGGCACCCGTCCTGCCGTGGACTCCCTCGACCTGCAGGTCGGGGACGGGGAGTTCCTGGTCCTCGTCGGCCCGTCCGGGTGCGGCAAGTCGACCTGCCTGCGGATGCTCGCCGGCCTCGAGCCGGTGAACCAGGGCAGCATCCGGATCGGGGACCGTGACGTCACCAACATCGACCCGAGCAGCCGCGACATCGCCATGGTCTTCCAGACCTACGCGCTGTACCCGCACATGACGGTGGCCGCGAACATGGGGTTCGCGCTGAAGATCGCGGGGGTCCACAAGGACGAGATCCGCACGCGGGTCGCGGAAGCGGCCAAGATCCTCGACCTCACCGACTACCTCGACCGCAAGCCCAAGGCGCTCTCGGGCGGCCAGCGGCAGCGCGTCGCGATGGGTCGCGCGATCGTGCGCAACCCGCAGGTCTTCTGCATGGACGAGCCGCTGTCGAACCTCGACGCCAAGCTGCGGGTGGCCACCCGCACCCAGATCGCCAGCCTCCAGCGCCGGCTCGGCGTCACCACGCTCTACGTGACGCACGACCAGGTCGAGGCCATGACGATGGGCGACCGCGTCGCCGTGCTCAAGGACGGCGTGCTCCAGCAGGTCGACAGCCCACGCGAGATGTACGACCGGCCCGGCAACGTCTTCGTCGCCGGCTTCATCGGCTCGCCCGCGATGAACCTCTTCGAGCTGCACCGGGACGCGGACGGCACAGCCCAGCTCGGCAGCTTCTCGATGCCGGTCCCGCGGGAGGCGACCGGCGACGTGACCCTCGGCGTCCGTCCCGAGGACCTCAGCCTCGCCGCCGACGGCGCGGGCATCCCGGCGACCGTCGAGCTGCTCGAGGAGCTCGGCTCCGACGCCTACCTGCACGCCAGCGTCCGGGGGAGCAACGGCACCCAGGTGCTCGTGGCCCGCGTCGACCCGTCGTCACCCCCGGCGCGCGGCACCGACGTCTGGCTCGCGCCGGCGAACGACAACCTGCACTGGTTCGACACGGCGAGCGGCCAGCGCATCGTGGCCTGAGGCGTGGAGCTCTGGTGGCGGTCCGCCGTCGTCTACCAGGTCTACGTCCGCTCCTTCGCCGACAGCAACGGTGACGGGGTCGGTGACCTGGTCGGCATCGCCGACCGGCTGGACCACATCGCCGGGCTGGGCGCGGACGCGGTCTGGCTGACCCCGTTCTACCGGTCACCGATGGCCGATCACGGGTACGACGTCGTCGACCAGTGCGACGTGGACCCGGTCTTCGGGTCGCTCGGCGACGCGGACGCCCTGCTGGCCAAGGCGCACGGGATGGGCCTGCGGGTCATCGTCGACCTCGTGCCCAACCACAGCAGCGACCTGCACCCGTGGTTCGTCGAGGCGCTGCGCGACCCGGCGTCGCCGATGCGGGACCGCTACCTGTTCCGCCCGGGCCGCGGTGACGGCCCGCCCAACGACTGGCAGTCGGTCTTCGGCGGCCCGGCGTGGACGCGCACCCCGGACGGCGCCTGGTACCTGCACCTGTTCGACGACCGGCAGCCCGACTTCGACTGGCGCCACCCGGCCGTGCACGAGGAGTGGGAGCGGATCCTGCGGTTCTGGCTCGACCGCGGGGTCGACGGCTTCCGGATCGACGTCGCCCACGGCCTGTACAAGCACGCCGACCTGCCGGACAACCCGCCGGGCCTGCCGGACGAGGGCGTGCTGTTCCACGCCTCGGCGATGCCGCACGCCTGGGACCAGCCGGAGGTGGTCGACGTCTACCGCACCTGGCGCAGCATCACCGACAGCTACCAGGACCGCGTCATGGTCGGGGAGGTGTTCCTGTCCAGCGTCGCGAGGGTGGCCCGGTTCGTCGGGGCCGACCGGCTGCACCAGAGCTTCAACTTCCCGCTGCTCGCCGCGCCCTTCGACGCGAAGGTGTGGCAGACCGTCATCACCGCCTCGCTCGAGGCGTTCGAGGTGTCGGGTGCCTCGCCGACGTGGGTGCTGTCCAACCACGACGTCGTGCGCCACGCCACCCGCTACGGCGGCGGGGAGACCGGCCGGGCCCGGGCACGGGCCGCCACTCTCACGCTGCTCGGACTGCCTGGCTCGCCGTACCTCTACGAGGGCGAGGAGCTCGGGCTGGAGCAGGACGACGTCCCGCCGGAGTGCCGGCAGGACCCGATCTGGGTCCGCTCCGGCGGACGGGTCCCCGGCCGGGACGGCTGTCGCACCCCGATGCCGTGGACGTCCGAGCCGCCCGGTCACGGCTTCACGACGGGTACGCCGTGGCTGCCCTTCGGCCCGCAGGCGCTGACCCGCTCGGTGGCCGCCGAGGACGCCGACCCGCTGTCGCACCTCACGTTCTACAAGACCGCGCTGGCGCTGCGCCGCGAGCTCACCGAGCACCTCAGCCGGGAGGTCCGGTGGCTCCAGGCCCCAGCGGGAGCGCTGAGCTTCGCCCGGGCCGACGCCCGCGGCGGCGAGGTCGTGGTGCTGCTCAACACCGGCACCCACGGCGTACCCCTCCCGACCGGGGAGCTGCTGCTCGCCTCGGGACCGGTGACCGCCGAGGTACCGCCCGGCACGGCCGTGTGGGTCAAGGTTTGACCGTCCCCCACGCGGTGATCAACCGGGTATGACCGATGCCATCGTCCTGCTGAAGAACGACCACAAGGAGGTGGAGCGCCTCTTCAAGCAGTTCGAGAAGCTCGGCGACTCCGCCCACGTGACCAAGCGCAAGGTGGTCGACCAGATCATCGAGGCCCTGAGCGTCCACGCCGCCATCGAGGAGCAGCACTTCTACCCGACGATCCGCACCCAGGTCCCGGACGTCGCGGCCGACGTCCTCGAGGGCCTCGAGGAGCACCACGTCGTCAAGTGGACGCTGTCCGAGCTCAAGGACCTCGACGCCGACAACGAGCGCTTCGACGCGAAGGTGACCGTCCTCATCGAGAGCGTGCGGCACCACGTCGAGGAGGAAGAGGCGGACATGTTCCCCAAGGTCCGCGAGGCCATGGGGCGCAAGGCGCTCCAGGAGCTCGGCGAGGTCCTCGAGCGGGCCAAGTCCGTCGCGCCCGTGGACCCCTACCCGAAGGCGCCGGACGAGCCGCCCGCCAACCTCGTGACCGGTCCCGCGGCCGGGATGCTCAGCAAGGGCAAGCTGAAGCTGTTCGGCAAGTAGCTGAGCGACCTCGCCCACCGCCTGGAGGAGGCGCAGCGGCTGCTGTGCCAGGTGCGGTACGGCTCCGTCTTCGCCTTCGGCAGCGGAGCGGTGGTCCTCAACCCGGACAACCCGCTCGCGGTCGGCAGCTTCGCGAGCGGGCTCGACGGCGACCTCGGCCTCGTGGAGCGGACGCTGCTCGCGCTGCCGACGCTGTGGGCGCAGGCAGGCCGGCACCAGGTCGTGCTCCTGGCCACGCCCTCGAGCGTGCCGGAGCTGGACCTGCTCGCCGAGGAGTGCGGCTACGAGGCCGCGGAGGAGACCACCACGCTGCTGCTGACCGATCCGGCGCAGCTCGTCGAGGGGGAGCCCGGCATCCTCACCCGGCCGCTACCTGAGGACGCCGAGGGCTTCGTCGGTCCCCTCATCGCCGCCGCGCACGACTGGTCGCTGACCGTCGGGAAGCGGCTGCAGGTCGTCCAGGGCCACCGGCTCGACGACCCACGGCACCTCGCGGTGGCTGCCTGGGAGGGCGAGGAGCTGGTCGGCGTGGCGACGGGCTTCCTGCACGCCGGCGCAGGGCAGGTGGTGGAGGTCAGCGTCGCCCGGCACGCCCGCCGGCGCCGCTACGGCAGGGCGCTCGTCAGTGCGATCGCGACGCTGCTGCTGCAGCGCGGCGCAACGGTCGTCTGGGCCAGCGTGGAGGCCGGCGGGCTGACCGAGCGGTTCTTCACCGGGCTCGGGTTCGCCCCGGCGTACGACGCCGTGATCTTCACCGCGGCTGTGTGATTGAGATGTCCTGTTCTGCGGTAGGGGCTCAGCGAGGGCGGTGACGACCGCCGGGGACCAGGAGGGAACGCGCCGTGACGGAGCTCAAGAAGGGCAGTCGGGTCACCGGGGGAGACCGGGAGTCGCTGTCCGGGCAGCTCAGGAAGAAGTACGAGGGGGGCGCGAGCATCCGCGCGCTCGCCGAGGAGCACGGCCGGTCCTACGGGTTCGTGCACCGGATCCTGAGCGAGTCGGGAGCCGCCCTGCGAGGCCGCGGTGGCGCCACGCGCAAGAAGCGCGCCTGACCCGACCTAGTCTGGGCGGATGGACCTGACCCTCAGCCCGGAGCAGGACGCCGTCCAGAAGGCGGTGAGGGAGTGGGTCGACGACGTCGTCGCGCCCCGCGCCCTGCAGAACGACCGTGAGGAGCGCTTCCCGCAGGAGGCGCTCGACGGCTTGCGGCAGACCGGCTTCATCGGGCTGTCGATCCCGGAGCAGCACGGCGGAGGCGGCGGCGACCCGCTCTCCTACGTGCTGTTCATCGAGGAGCTCGGCCGCGGCGACGCCAACGTGCGCTCGATCGTGTCGGTCCACCTCGGCCTGGTCGCCGGCTCCATCGAGCGGTGGGGCACCGACGAGCAGAAGGCGGCGTGGCTGCCACGGATGGCGACCGGTGAGGTGCTGGGCTGCTTCGGGCTGACCGAGCCCGACTTCGGCTCCAACCCGGCCGACCTGCAGGCCACCGCCGTGAAGCAGCCGGACGGGTCCTACCTGCTGAACGGCAACAAGATCTTCATCACCAACGGGACCATCGCCGGCGTCACGCTCTTCATGGCGCGGACCGGCGGCCCAGGGGCGAAGGGCGTGTCCGCGTTCCTGGTCCCGAACGACACGCCGGGGTTCGAGGCACGCAAGATCCACGGCAAGCTGGGTCTGCGGTCCTGCGACACCGCCGAGCTGGTCCTGCGCGACGTGCGGGTCCCCGCCGAGGCGCTGCTCGGCGGTGAGGAGGGCAAGGGCATCCGGGTCGCGCTGACCGCCCTCAACGACGGCCGGATGTCGCTGAGCGCCTCGTGCACCGGCCTGGCCCAGGCCGCGCTCGACGCCATGGTCAAGTACACGACCGAGCGCAAGCAGTTCGGCAAGGCCATCGCGGGTCACCAGCTGGTCCAGGAGCTCATCGCGGACACCGCCGTCGAGGTCGACTGCGCGCGGCTGCTCACCTGGCGGGTGGCCGATCTCAAGACCCGCGGCGAGGACTACGCGCTCGCCGCGTCGAAGGCGAAGTACTACGCCTCCGAAGCGTCGGTGCGAGCTGCTAACAACTGCGTCCAGGCGCACGGCGGCTACGGCTACATCGACGAGTACCCCGCAGGGAAGTACCTGAGGGACGCCCGCGTTACCACGTTGTACGAGGGCACGTCACAGATCCAGAAGCTCATCATCGGGCGAGCACTGACCGGCATCAGCGCCTTCTAGCTCAGGAGGCGCAGCAGACATGACGGGACCGATGGGGCCGGGCGGTCCCATGCAGATGATGCGGTCGTTCCAGCGGGACTCCTCCGTGCTGGAGCAGAAGCTCGCCCCCGGCACGGTCCGCCGGATCGGGCGGTTCGCCTCGCCGTACAAGCGCGACCTGACCGTCTTCCTCGTCCTCATCATCGTCGACGCGCTGGTCGCCGTCGCGAACCCGCTCATCTTCAAGCAGGTCATCGACAACGGGATCGGCAACAACCCGCCCCTCACGGGATCGACCAACGTCGTCCTCGCGATGGCGCTGCTCCTCGTCGGGCTCGCGCTCTTCGACGCGGTCCTGGGCCTGGCGCAGCGGTGGTACTCCGCCCGGATCGGCGAGGGCCTCATCTACGACATGCGCGCGAAGGTCTACGCGCACGTGCAGCGGCAGCCGATCGCGTTCTTCACGCGCACCCAGACCGGGGCGCTGATCTCGCGCCTCAACAACGACGTGCTCGGCGCGCAGCAGGCGTTCACCGGCACGCTGTCCAACGTCGTCAGCAACGTCATCGGGGTCGTCACCACGCTGGCCGCGATGTTCATCCTGTCCTGGCAGATCACCCTGCTGTCGCTGGTGCTGCTGCCGGTCTTCATCGTGCCGGCGCGGCTGCTCGGCACCCGCTTGCAGGCGCTGACCCGCGAGGCGTACGGCCTGAACGCGCAGATGAACACCGTCATGACCGAGCGCTTCAACGTCTCGGGAGCCCTGCTGGTCAAGCTCTTCGGGCGTCCCGAGGTGGAGGACGAGGAGTTCCGGGCGCGCGCCGGTCGGGTCCGCGACATCGGCGTCACCACGGCCATGTACGGCCGGGTCTTCTTCGTGTCGCTCACCCTGGTCGCGTCGCTCGCGACCGCTCTCGTGTACGGCGTGGGCGGCACCCTCGCGGCGCAGGGGAAGTTCTCCGTCGGCACCCTGATCGCGCTGTCCGCCTACCTGACCCGGCTGTACGGGCCGTTGACGGCGCTGTCCAACGTGCGCGTCGACGTCATGACCGCCCTGGTGTCGTTCGAGCGGGTCTTCGAGGTGCTCGACCTCGAGCCGATGGTCGCCGAGAAGCCCGGCGCGGCGGAGCTCTCGCGGGGGGCGCAGGACATCGAGTTCGACGAGGTCGTGTTCCGCTACCCGCGGGCCGCCGAGGTGTCGCTCGCGTCCCTCGAGGCGGTCGCGATCCTCGACAACACCGAACCGCAGACCGTGCTGCACGGGGTCTCGTTCCGGGTGCCGGCGGGGTCGCTCACTGCGCTCGTCGGTCCGTCCGGTGCCGGCAAGACCACCATCAGCCAGCTGGTCACCCGGATGTACGACGTGCAGGGCGGCGCCATCCGGATCGGTGGCCAGGACGTGCGGGACGTGACGCTCCAGTCGCTGCGCGACGCGGTCGGCGTGGTGACCCAGGACGCGCACATGTTCCACGACTCGATCCGGGCCAACCTGCTCTACGCGATGCCGACCGCGGCCGAGGACGACCTGTGGGCAGCGCTCGAGGCGGCCCAGGTCGGTCCGCTGGTGCGGTCCCTCCCGGACGGGCTGGACACGGTCGTCGGCGACCGGGGCTACCGGCTCTCCGGCGGTGAGAAGCAGCGGATGGCGATCGCCCGGCTGCTGCTCAAGGCTCCCGGACTGGTGGTCCTCGACGAGGCGACCGCCCACCTCGACTCCGAGTCGGAGCAGGCCGTGCAGCGGGCGCTGGCGACCGCGCTGGAGGGCCGCACGTCGCTCGTCATCGCGCACCGGTTGTCGACGGTCCGCGACGCCGACCAGATCCTCGTCATCGCCGACGGCCGGGTCTCCGAGCGCGGCACCTTCGACGAGCTGCTGGCCGCCGACGGCCTGTTCGCCGAGCTCTACCGCACCCAGTTCGCCACGGACCGGCAGACCAGCCTCGAAGAGATCCCGCTGCGCTGACGGCCGGGCAGGCGCTGTCCGCAGGCGCGACCGGAAGTCGGAACCGCGACCGCGCTCTGACCCTGTCAGCTCTCCGACTTCACCGGGACGTACCGGTTGGGAGCCGGTTGCCCGACGTGAAGTCGGAAGGGCGAGGGTGCTCTGACCCGGTCGTGCTTCCGGGTTCAGGCGGCGCGGAGCCGGGCCAGTTCGCGGGCCAGCCCGGCTGCGGTCGCAGGTCGCTCGGTGGCGTCCGTGGACAGGCAGCGGGCGATCAGCGCGGCGACGTCGGCGGGCAGGTCCGGGTCGAGCCGGGGCCGGTTGCTCAGCACGGTCCTGACGGCCAGCAGCGGGTCGCTGTCGGGCAGCTCCCCGTACACCCCCTTGCCGGTGAGGGCCCGGTGCAGCGTCACGGCGAGGGACCAGAGGTCACTGGCGCGTGACCCGCGCTCGCCCAGCAGGATGGCCGGCTCGAGGTACTCGACCTCGCGGACGGAACCGAGGCCGGTCATGGTCTGGCCCGGGTTCAGGTCCTGCGCCAGGCCGAGGTCGGAGAGCTGGGCGCCGTCGGGGTGGAGCAGCACGTTGGCCGGCTTGATGCTGCGGTGGACGAGGCCGGCCTCGTGCAGCGCGTCCGCGGCCAGCGACGCGTGCTCCACGGCTCGGAGCACCTCCGCCCGGCTCAGGGTCCTCGCGGGCGCGGCGAGGGACCCGTCGGGGAAGTACGCCATCGCGTAGAAGAACGCGTGCTCCTGGCGACCCGCGTCGTACAGGTCGACGAGGTAGGGCGACGCGGCCGCGGCGAAGGCCCGCAGCTCGCGGGTCGTGCGACGGACGGTCTCCTCGTCCGAGTGGCCGGACAGCACCTTCACGGCGACGTGCTCGACGGTCAGCCCCAGCCGGGCGGGCGGCACGGCGAGGTAGAAGCGACCGTGCGCGCCTTCGCCCAAGGAGCGCAGGAAGCGGTAGTCAGCGATGCCGTCCATCGACCCAGCCTTCGAGGTGGTGCCGCCGAGTTGCGTTCCGGCAACCTACTGCGGCGGTACCTTGCCACGATCACCCGGATCGGGGGGCGCGAGGTGCTGACGACGGTGCTGGCAGAGGGTGCCCGGCCGCCCGACGAGATCGCGGCGCTCGTCTTCCTCGACATCGCGATCATCGTGGTGGTCGCCCGCCTGACCGCGATGCTGTTCGTCCGGTTCCGTCAGCCGCCGGTGATCGGCGAGATCCTGGCCGGGATCGCGCTGGGGCCGTCGCTGCTGGGTCAGCTGCCCGGCGACCTGTCGACGCAGCTGTTCCCGCTCGACGTACGGCCGTTCCTGCGGGTCGTGGCACAGCTGGGGCTCATCATCTTCATGTTCATCGTCGGTCTCGAGCTCGACGTCACGCTGATCCGCGGACGCGAGCGCGCTGCAGCCGCGATCTCGGTGACCTCGGTGGCGCTGCCGTTCGGGCTCGGTGTGCTGCTGGCCCTGTGGCTGCACGACCACCACCACCGGATCGCCGGTCACGAGGTCGAGCTGCTGCCCTTCGCGCTGTTCATCGGTGCGTCCATGTCCGTGACCGCTTTCCCCGTGCTGGCCCGCATCCTCACCGAGCGCGGCATGCACCGGACCCAGCTGGGAGCCCTGACCCTGGCCTGCGCTGCGGTCGACGACATCCTCGCGTGGACCATGCTCGCGGTGGTCCTGGCGGTCGTGAGCTCGTCGGGATCGCTCGACCTGCCGAGGATCCTGCTGGAGACGCTCGTCTTCGTCGGGGCCATGTTCCTGATCGTCCGACCGGCGCTCCGGCGTCTGGTCCCGGCCTTCGAACGGGCAGGGCGGCTCACGCCCAACGTGCTGGCGGTCGTGGTGGTCGGCTTCCTGGTCTCGGCCTACCTCACCGACCGGATCGGGATCCACGCGATCTTCGGTGCCTTCGTGTTCGGTGTCGTGATGCCTCGGGAGTCCAGCCAGGCCCTGTTCGCGCAGATCCTCGACAAGCTCGAGCAGGTCAGCGTCCTGCTGCTGCTCCCGGTGTTCTTCATCAGCACCGGGTTCAACGTCGACGTCAGCGGGCTGACCGGCCGGGGCACGGTGGAGCTGCTGGCTGTTCTGGTCGTCGCCTGCGTCGGCAAGTTCGTCGGCGCCAGCGCGGCGGCGCGGGTCCTCGGCTTCCGGGCCCGGCGGGCGGCAGCCGTCGGCGTGCTCATGAACACCCGAGGTCTCACCGAGCTGGTCATCCTCAACGTCGGCCTGGCGGTGGGCGTCCTGGACCTGCCGCTGTTCACGATCCTGGTGCTGATGGCCGTCTTCACCACGATCATCACCGAGCCGCTGCTGCGGTTGGTCTACCCGGACCGGCTGCTCGCCCGCGACGTGGCAGAGGCCGAGCGAGCCGCGCTGGGCCTGGTCCCCGCCTACCGGGTCGTGGCACTCGTGGAGGGCGCGGGGAGCGAGGACCTCGTGGACACCGGCGTCGCACTGCTCGGCGACGAGGACCCGGCCGACCTGCTCCTCACGTCGTTCCCGCACGCGCCGCCGCGCAACGAGGTCGGCGCCGGCCTGATCGGTCTGCTGCAGGTGGCCGAGGGCTTCGACGCCCTGCAGGCGCTCGTGCGCCGCGCCCGCTCGCTGGGAGCGACCGCCCAGGTGCGCTCCCAGACCTCGATGGACCCGGCCGCGGACCTGCTGGCGCAGCTCGACGCCGTCGAGGCCGACGTCGTGCTCGTCCGGGCCGACGATCCCAGCGGCGCGGCGCTGCAGGCGAAGGCCGACTGCGCCGTCGTGCAGCAGCAGCGCCCGTTGCCGGCGTTCGAGCAGGTCTCCGTCGCGGTCTCGGGCGGGCCGGACGGACCCGCTGCCGTCGAGCAGGCCATCCGGATCGCGAGGCACCGCGGCGTGCCCCTGGTGCTGACCCCGGGCGACGACGCCCGCTCGGAGCGTCGCTGCCGGGACCTGGTGTCCCGGCTCGTCCAGGCCGGCCTCGACGTCACGACGGGGCCCTCGCAGGGGCTGCTGGTCGCCGCGCGTGGAGGTGCGGGGGCGGACCTGGTGGTGCGCGGCCGCCCGGGCGACCGCGGTGAGTCCCTCGACGAGCTGCTGAGCCGGATGACCGCCGCGGTGAGGGCTGAGCCCTAGTTGCGGGTCATCACGATGCGGCGGAACTGCGTGGTGGTGCCGGCCTCGCAGCGGCCGCCCGCCGGCCCGACGTAGGTCTGCGACTCCTGCGTGGTGCCGGACAGCGCGATCGGTGCCCCGTCGGCGGCCGTCTTGGTCACCTTGAGCTTGTTGACGATCGTCTCGGAGTAGTAGTTCTCGCCGCCCGCGATCGGCTGTCCTGTCTGCCGGTCCAGGCACGGCGTCGGTCGGGTCGCCCGCACGACCCACGTCGTGCCGTCCCACGCGGTCGTGTAGTTCACGCCCGCGCTGGACACGGCCGTGCCGCTGCACGCGGCGGCACAGGTGGTGACCGCGGTCCATGTTCCGCGGAAGACGTGGCCGACGGGGGTGAGGGGGTTGGTGCTGCGGAGCACGGTCGCCGCGAAGGTGAAGGTGCCGTTGGGTGCCGTGCCGGCGCTGAGCGGCGGCAGGGTCGGCGTCGGGGAGGGCGTGGGGCTGGGCGTGGCGGACGGCGTCGGCGACGGCACAGGTGACGGCGTCTCCTGCGCGACCGGCTTGGAGTCGCCGGAACGCACGATCGTCACCGCGGTCGCGGCGCCTGCGAACACGACCACGGCGGCGGCGGCGACCACCGGCGTCGAGGCGCGTCGGATGCGGCGCCGCTTCTTGTGCGGCGCGGGCGGGGGAGCGTGCGGAGCGGGCGGCGCCGGCTCTGGGGTCCGGTGCGCGACCGGTGCGGCAGACGGGAGCGCACGGGTGACCTGACCGGTGTCGAGCGCGGCAGCGGTCTCGACCGACGGGGTGGCGGGTGCGGTCCCGGCTCGTGGCGTGCCCACCACGCCGGCGACGACCCCGGCGATGCCCGCCAGACCGAGCCATGCCGCGCCCCAGTGCCGCTCCGCGGCCTCCTCCAGCTCCGCGAGCAGCGCGGCCGCGTCGGGGGGCCGGTTGCCAGGGTCCTTGTCCAGGCAGCGGGCCACCAGCGAGGCGAAGTCCGGGCCGTGGCCGGTGAGAGCCGGTGCCGGTTCGCTCGTGTGCAGGCGCAGCACCTCTGCCGGGTTCGACCCCGGGAAGGGCGGCCGGCCCGCCAGCAGCAGGTAGAGCAGGGCACCCGCGGAGTACACGTCCGAGGCGGGGCCCACCGCCTGCCCGGCCACGGCCTCGGGGCTGATGAACGCCGGCGTGCCGCAGGCGCCTGTGGTGCCGACCGGCGCGGCGAGGCCGAAGTCGACGAGCATCGACGTACCGGCCAGGTCGGCGAGCACGTTGCTGGGTGCGACGTCCCGGTGCACGAGGCCGCGGGTGTGCGCGTGCGCCAACCCCATCAGCGCCCCGCGCAGGACGCCGACCGACTGCTCGCCGCTGAGCGCCCCGTGCGCGGTGAGGATGCGCTCCAGCGACGCGCCGTCGACCCACTGCTCGGCGATCCAGGCGCGGTGGTCCTCCTCCACGTAGTCGTACACGGCGACGACGTGCGGGTCGTCGAGGGCGGCGAGCATGCGGGCCTCACCGCGGAAGCGCTCCCGCAGCCCGGGCACGGCGAGCATCGCGGACGAGAGCTCCTTGACCGCGACGATCCGGTCGATCTCGGTGTGCCTCGCGCGGTAGACCGTGCCGGTCGAGCCGACCGCGACCTGCTCGATCACCTCGTAGGGCCCGAAGGCCGTCGGTCCTGTGCTCGTCATTGGCGTCCCCCACCGCTCGGGCGCAGGCTAGCCACCCGTGGCCCCGCGTGGGACCGATTCGCCGGATCAGCAGCGGTAGCTCAGCACGGGCGACGCCGCGCGCTGCGGGGTCCCGGGCGCGAGCACCTCGACGAGAGCCGGCCCACGGACGGGTCGCTGACCTGTGATGCGCAGGGTCAGCGCGGCCGTCGCGGACCTCGGCCCCGACGGCACGCGGAGCTCGCTCGGCGACAGGACGGTGCCGTCCGGCTGCACCCACCGCAGCCGCACCGTGCCCGGCCGGCCGTTCGTCGTGAGGCTGGCGACGAGCCGGTACGTCCCCTCCGGGCAGCGGCCCGAGGTCGGCGTGGCCGTGACAGCGACCGCCGAGACCTCCAGAGCACCGGCCGGCGACCGGTGGAGCAGGAGGACCGCCACCGCAGCGAGGACGGCGGCCACCAGCCCCGCCGCAGCGACCCACCGCCACGGGACGGCGCGCCGCGCGCGCGAGGTGTCCGCCGCGGCGAGGGGCGGTGGCCCGGAGGCGACGACGACCGTCGGTGCGCTCCTGCGCTGCGGGGCCGGCCGTACGGCGGGCCACGCCTGCTCGGGAACGGCCCGCAGCCGCCGCACCAGCTCGTGGGGGAGCGGGCGGGACCCCGGCTGCTTCGCCAGCCCGTCGAGCAGCGCCTCCGAGGCGGCGGGAGGGAAGCCCGCGACGACGTCGACGGGAGCGGGCGGCTGCTGCGACATGTGGGCGGCGATCATCGCGATCGCGCCCATCCCCTCGAAGGGCAGGTGACCGGTGAGCAGCTCGTAGGCCATGACGGCGAAGCTGTAGGCGTCCGAGCGCGCGTCCGGCTCCCCCGTCCCCTGTCCGACCTCGGGGGGCAGGTACGCCGGGGTCCCCACGCTGCTCCCGTCGGACGTGCGGAAGACGCTCGGATCGGCGGCGATCCGGGCCAGGCCGAAGTCGCCGAGCTTGGCGCCTCCCGCGGGGAGGACGAACACGTTGCCCGGCTTGACGTCCCGGTGCGCGATGCCGTGCCTGGCCGCCTCGGCCAGCGCGGCGGCCACGTCGTCGAGCACGCGGAGGGCCCGGGCGGCCGGCAGCGGACCGTGCTCGGCCAGGGCATCCAGCGGGGCGCCGTCGACGTACTCCATGACGAGGTGGGCGTCGCCGGACTCCCGCCGGAAGTCGTAGACGCGGACGATCGCGGGGTGGTCAAGACCTGCGAGCACGCGGGCCTCACGACGGAACCGCTCGAGGTCGGCGGGGGCCGCCAGCAGATGGGCGTGGATCCGCTTGATCGCCACCAACCGGCCCAGGGCGACGTGCCGCGCGAGCACCACCTCGCCGTAGCCACCCGCGCCAAGGGGACGTACCAGCTCATAGCCGTCCGGCAGGCCGCTCACCGGGGGAGCATGCCACTGGACGTGCACGTCGTCAGCGGCAACGATGCGCAACGACCGACTGCCTGGGGGTGAGATGAGCGGCCGCGAGACCATCCGCCTGGGCGGCTCTGCGGCCTCGGGCGTCGGGGACCTCACCGACGACCTCCTCGCCGCGGACGAGTGGACCGATGCGATGCTCGCCGCTGCCGGCATCCCGGTCGTGGAGGTGCCCTTCGTCAGCATCGGTGGGGGGATCGGGTCGTTCGTCACTGTCGACTACCTGCGGATCGCGGGCGTGCCCACGCAGAGCATCAAGGTGCTCGGCAACAACGACTACCCGTGGTCGACCTACGAGTACCTCACGCGGAACTCGCAGATCCCGCGCGGTGAGCGGCTGCGCTCCGACAGCGCGAGCACGCCGGACAACATCTGGGGCTTCCCGAGCTACGCCGTCCGGGAGGCGCTGTCGGCGAAGGGCCTCAAGAACAAGGCGTTCCCGCTGTGGAACGTCCTCACCGAGCCGATCTTCAGCGACTACTACACGCCCAAGGCGGGCCAGGCGTTCACCAGCATGGAGAAGGAGGCCGAGCGGATCGGCTACTTCGACTGCCTGGTCAAGGGCCTGGTGCGGATGGTCCGGAAGCGGCGCGGCGGCGGGTACTTCACGATCCTGACCCCGCCGGAGGGCACGTCGGCGACGAAGCGGGTGGCGTACCGCAGCCAGTGGGTGCACGTCGCCGTCGGCTACCCGGGGCTGAAGTTCCTCGACGACCTGCAGGCGTACCGCACCAGCACCGGCGACTACACGACCGTGGTGAACGCCTACGAGCCGCACGAGGCGGTGTACGAGGACCTCCGCAAGCGCCCGGGGACCGTCGTCCTCCGCGGCGGCGGCATCGTCGCGAGCCGCATCCTGCAACGGCTCATCGACGACCGCGACGCCCACGGCACCGAGGTCAGGATCGTGCACGTGTTCCGGACCTTCGTCGCCGGCTCGCACGGCCCGTCGATCTTCATGCGCCGGCGCGGCGGTGACGGTTGGGCCTACCAGGGCTTCAACTACCCGAAGTCGGTGTGGGGCGGGCAGCTCAAGGAGCGCATGCGCAAGCTGGAGGGCGCCGAGCGGGCCGCGCTGTACAAGACCATCGGCGGGACGAACACACCCGTGCGGAAGAGCTGGCAGGAACAGCTGAAGCGCGGGCGTGCGGAGGGCTGGTACCGCACCGTCACCGGCGAGGTCGAGTCGGTGGTGCCCCGGGAGGGCGGCGGGACGACGACCCGGGTGGCCACCAAGGACGGCATCGTCGAGATCGCCGCGTCGTACATCATCGACGGCACCGGGCTCGAGGCCGACATCGGCGAGCACCGGCTGCTCGCGGACCTGCTGGCGCACAGCGGTGCCGGGCGCAACCCCATCGGCCGGCTCGACGTCGAGCGCACCTTCGAGGTCCGCGGCACGTCGAGCGGCGAGGGCCGGCTCTACGCCTCGGGCACCGCGACGCTCGGCGGCTACTTCCCCGGCGTCGACACCTTCCTCGGCCTGCAGATCGCCGCGCAGGAGATCGCTGACGACCTCGCCCGGCAGGGCTTCGGCAAGCGGATCGGCCCGATCCGGTCCACGACCCAGTGGTTCAAGTGGGCCCGCGGGCAGAGGATCTGACCTGTGCTCCCCACCCTGAACGGCCGCATCCAGACGCGGGTCTTCGTGCTCGCCGTCATCGGGGGGCTGTGGGCGCTGGTCATCGGTCCGTTGCTGCCCGGCAGTGCCACCACGGGCGACAAGCTCCGAGCGATGTACGGCGTCCTGCTGATCGTCGCGGTCCTGGGGGTGCTGTGGGAGCTCGTCTACCACGCCCTCATGCAGTTCCGGTGGGAGAAGGACTGGCCCACCCTGTTCGGGCTGCTCACGGGGGTGCCGGAGGGGCTGGTGGCCTTCGCCGTGGCGCGGTCCGGTGTCCTGGCCAGCACCGAGCACATCAGCGTCGAGGCGTTCCTGCTGGGCTTCGGCACGACCTGGCTGGTCACCTGGCTCTGGGTCAACGGCCCGATGCGGATCTTCACGGTCCACTGGCGGTTCCGTGGCGGGAGGTTGCTGTGAGCTTCCAGGTCAGGCTGCTCAGCGGTGCCGGACTGCTGGCCCGCTACGGCGGGTCGCTGCTGCTGGTGCCGGCCGGATCAGCCCTCGCTGCTCCCGCCCTGGAGCTGCTCCGGAAGGTCGAGAGCGAGCACCCCGAGGAACCCGGCCGGGTGCTGCCGCGGCGGCTGGCCGGCCTGGTGGCCGAGAGCGAGGAGACCCCCACGCTCGCTCTGGTGTCGGCCTTGGCCGACGGCCTCGCGGTGCTGCTCGTCGGTGACGTCCGGATGGTGCTGACGACCGAGTCGGGCACGAGCGTCCAGTCGGGTCGCGACGTCAGCACCTGGGTGGACCGGGTGGTCCGCGGCGACTGGTCCTCGCTGCTCGTGACGCTGGACGGTGCAGGCGTCCCCGACCCGTTGAGCGACCTGGCGCAGGGCGTCGTGACCGCCGGTGGCGCGGAGCTGGCGCCCTCGGCCCCGGCCGTGTCGTCGAGGGCGCCGGCGCCCGAGCCGCCGACGGTCGTCGCGCCCGCGCCGCCTGTGGAGCTGCCTGCCGCTCCGCAGTTCGAGACCATCTCCCTGGCGGCCGATCCCGAGCCCGTGCCGCAGGTGCCCGAGGAACCGCCCGCAGCTGCGGACGCAGCAGTGGTGCAGGGCATCATGTGCTCGCGCAAGCACTTCAACGACCCCACGTCGATCTACTGCGCGATCTGCGGCATCTCGATGGTGCAGCAGACCCACAACCTGGTGGAGGGCATCCGTCCGCCGCTCGGGGTGCTCGTGATGGACGACGGCTCCGTCTACGCGCTGTCCGGCTCCTACGTCCTGGGCAGGGAGCCCGAGCACGCGCCCGAGGTCGTGTCCGGGGCGGCGGCGGCGCTGCCGTTGGACGACCCGGAGGTGACCATGTCGCGCGTGCACGCCAAGGTGGAGCTGGTCGACTGGACCGTGGAGCTCGTGGACGCCGGCTCCGCGAACGGCACCTACACGGCGGCGCCCGGCCAGACCGACTGGACCCGGCTGCCCAGCGGTGGACGGGTCGTCCTGACACCCGGCACCAAGGTGGCCCTGGGCGGTCGCACCCTGGTCTTCGACAGCCACCACAAGCTCTGAGTGGCAGGCCGGC
>CAMLIA010000084.1 GCA_946479905.1 uncultured Frankiales bacterium
TGCTTGACCACGTCGTACCCCGCGACGTCGGTGAAGCGCGCCGCCGGCCGCTCCACCTTGCTGGGATGGGTCTTCGAGCGCGAGAAGGGGCTGAGGCCGCCGGCGGACCGTCGGTAGCTCCAGTAGAGGAAGCCGATGATGAGCAGGAAAGGCAGCCAGCCCAGCAGCGCCGTGAGGACGCTGCCGCGCGGTGGAGGCTCGGCGGTCACTGCCACGTGGTGCTCGGTGAGCGCGTCGGAGAGCTCTGTCAGGGGCAGCGCCGTCGGGACCTGGCTCGTGAAGGCCTTGCGCTCGGAGTCCTTGCCCGTCACCCGCCCGTCGGTGTCGATCGAGATCGAGGAGACGTGGTCGGCGCGCACCTGCGCGAGCAGCTTGGTGTAGGTCCAGTCGCTCGCGGTGGGCTGCACCGGCAGCAGCAGGTAGGCGAGGAACATCGCCACGGCGACCGCCGAGACGACGACGGCCGTCCGCTTCATGGGGGGAGGAGGGCCACCCGGCTCGGCGGCCGGCGGCGGCCGTCGAGCGGGCTGCGGTCTCATGGTCCCAGGCAAGCGGCCGGCAGGGACCGGCGCCAGAGCACTCCGGCCCGTGGGACGGGACGTTCGACCCTCCCCGTCCGGTGCTCACGGCGCGACGCTGGGCACGTGAGGCTCGACGCGCACAACGCCAACGTCGACCCCGGCCTCGTGGACGCCGGTCGTTGCGGAGTCGTGCACCTGCCCACCGGTCGGCGCTGCCGGTTGTCAGCGCGGCACCCGGGTGGTTGTCAGTTCGAGCCGCCGCGCTCCCGTCAGCGCACGACGACCAACGCGCAGGGCGCGTGCTCGGCCAGCTGAGCCGCCACCGACCCCAGCAGCAGGTGCCGGAAGCCGCCACGTCCCCGGGCGCCGACGACGACGAGGTCGGTCGCGGCGACCTCACCGAGCAGGGTCGACGTGGGTGAGCCGTGCACCGACGCCATGGTCACGCAGACCTCGCCGGTCTCGCCGAGCGCCCGGGCCGCGTTCGTGCGCAGCCAGGCGTCGGCCTGGCGGGTCAGCGCCTCCCAGGACTCGACGGGGTCCTGCGAGGGGACGCCGGCGGCGCCCCACGCGTGCAGCACGTGGAGCGGGCAGCCTTCCCTCCGTGCCGTCGCCAGCGCCCAGCGGACGGTCGCCGTGCTCTGGGGGGACCCGTCGAACCCGACCACGACGCGGGTCCAGGGCAGCACCGGGTTCCCGGGGTCCGGGACCACCATGACCGGGCAGCGGCTGTGGTGCAGCGCGTAGCGCACGGCGGAGCCGAGGAAGGCGCCGGCGAGATGCCCACGCCCGCTGCGGCCCAGGACCAGGAGCACGGCGTCGTCCGACAGGGCGGTCAGCACCCGCCCGGCATCCCCCTCGCGGAGCTGCGTGACGACGCGGACCGAGGTCGCGTCGGTCAGCTCCGCCCTGGCGGCCGCCAGCTCCTCGGTGAGCATCCGCTCCGCCCGCAGCCTGACGTCGCCGGCGTCCACCACCCGTGGCACGGTCCCGGGCAGGCCCTCGACCCAGGTCAGCGGCTGCCACGCGTGCACGACGGTCAGGTCCGCCTCGGCGCGGGCGGCCTCGCGCAGCGCCCGACGCAGCGCCCGGGCGGAGCCGTAGGAGCCGTCGACCCCGACGACCACACCACCCTGGCGGTTCACGCCCTCAGCCTGTCGGTCACCGGCTGGAACGGGCAGGACCGCTGGTCACCGGCCGGGAGGACCTATGGCTCTGACCAGTCACGACGGGTGGGACGACGCTGGGCTCGACCCCTCACAAGGAGGCACCAGATGACCACCACCCGACTCACCGACCTGCCGGCTGTGTCGCTGGAGGGAGTCGGCGAAGCCCTCGTCGACGCCACCGATGTCCTCGCCCGCAGCACCGACCCGACGGAGATCGAGGACGCCCTCGTCGCGCTCTGCCGGGCCTCCTACGACGCCCTGCTGCAGTGGGAGGTCGACACGGCGCCCTCCGAGCCCGGTCCCCTGCCGCCGGAGCCGAAGAGCTGGCGGACGCCGCTCGACGAGCTGCGGGTGCAGGCCGCCCTGGCCGAGATGGAGCTGCGGGATGCCGGCGGCGAGCGAGCCCGGGTCGCGGACCAGCTGGTGAGGACCGTCTCCAGCCGGTTGGCCGGCGCGACCCATGAGGTCGCCACCGCCCTCGCCGCCCTGCGCTCGGAGCTGCGCAAGGCCGTCCGATGACCACCGCGATGACCACCCGATGACCACCGAGACGGCCTACCCGGTCCGGTTGACCGGGCGGCTCGACGACGGCCTCAGCCGCTGGAAGTGGCTGCTCAAGTGGCTGCTCCTGCTGCCGCACGCCGTCGTGCTCGTGTTCCTGTGGGTCGCGGTCGCCGTCCTCACGGTCGTCGCGGGCGTGTCGGTGCTGTTCACGGGCCGCTACCCGCGGGCGATCTTCGACTTCAACGTCGGGGTGTTCCGCTGGACGTGGCGCGTCGAGTTCTACGGCTTCTCGGCGCTGGGGACCGACAGGTACCCGCCGTTCAGCCTGCAGGCCGACCCGTCGTACCCGGCCGACCTCGAGATCGACTACCCGGAGCACCTGTCCCGCGGGCTGGTGCTCGTGAAGTGGTGGCTGCTGGCGCTGCCGCAGTACCTCGTCGTCGCGCTCCTCGCCGGCGGCTTCGGCGTCGGCCGCGCCGGCCTCATCAGCGTGCTCGCCCTCGTCGCGGGTGTGGTGCTCGCGGTCACCGGCAGGTACCCGAAGGAGCTGTTCGACCTCATCCTCGGCCTGAACCGCTGGTGCTTCCGCGTGCTCGCGTATGCCGGCCTGATGCGGGACGAGTACCCGCCGTTCCGGCTCGACGTCGGCGGCCAGGAGCCGACCGCGCAGCTGCCCTCCTAGTACGGCAGGACCCGACCGGCCGGGGTGCGCAGGTCCAGGTCGGGGACCTGCCGCGACCCGGTCTTGCGGGTCTGCTGGATGCGCTGCCGGCCGGTCCCGTTCACCGCTGCCTCCTCCGTCGGTGAAGGGAGCCTTCCCCAACCTGCGCGCTCCCAGACAGGGCAGCAGGGCCCGGCTTCCGGGCGACCACCGGCTGCCCCCTCCCGGGCCGAAGGTCCCGGCCAGGCGTGACGTGGGCCTCCGGTCAGGTCCGCGGCGCAGGGCCATGCTGGACCCACCAGACAGAGGAAGGTGTGCCATGCGTGAGCTACCGCGCGACGTCGACGACCTGCTGCTCGCGCCGGTCGTCCTGCAGCTCGAGGACCGGCTGACCGAGCTCGGCGCCCTGGGGCAGGAGGAGATGCGGTACCGGGTGGCGCTGGACAGCGACCTCCCGGACTGGGACGAGCAGCGCAGGCGGGACGCGATGCTCACCAGCATCGCTCGTGACATCGACCTGGGGAGCTGGGTGCTCTCGTGGGACCCGCGAGGGCTGCGGATGTCGCACGGCGTGCACCACGTGGTGCTGGGGCTGCCCGCCTCCGTGGCGGACTACGTCGCGGGGCCGGTGGGCGCGTCCAGCTGACCGCTGCGGGTCTTCGCCTGCAGCACCCGTAGCGACTCGTCGAAGGTGACGGCCCGACCGCGGCCTGCGGCCTTGGCGGCGTACAGCGCCACATCCGCGTTGCGGTAGAGATCCGTGGCGCTGCCGCGCGCGCCGGAGCAGAACGCGATCCCGATGCTGGTGCCGACGTGCAGGCGCTGGCTGCCGCCCTCGGGCAGCGGCAGCACGAAGTCGTCGTCGAACGCGGCGAGCAGCCGGCGGCTGAACGCCTCCGCGCTGGCCGGCAGGTCCTGGCACAGGACGGCGAACTCGTCCCCGCCCAGCCGCGCGACGGTGTCGGTGGCCCGGGCAAGGGAGGTCAGCCGGGCCGCCACCTGGCGCAGCAGCTCGTCGCCCGCCAGGTGGCCGAGCGTGTCGTTCACGGCCTTGAACCCGTCGAGGTCGAGCAGGTACAGCGCGCAGTGCCCGGGGTGCCGGGCGAGCTGTGCCATCGCCTGACCGGTGCGGTCCAGCAGCAGCGTGCGGTTCGGCAGCCCGGTCAGCGGGTCGGACAGTGCCATGACCTGGAGCTCCTGCTGGTGCTGCCGTCGCTCGGTGATGTCGTAGAAGTGCCCGACGAGGTGGCCGGGCCCGCTGCTGCCGGGGACGACGCCGAGAGTGATCTCCAGCCAGGCGGTGCTGCCGTCGGCCCGGGTCAGCTGCTGCTCGAAGCGCGTGATCGAGTCCGCGGCGGCGTCGAGCGGCGGCGGCGCGTCGGGAAGCAGCTCCGCCCAGGTGGTCCGCAGCAGCTGCTGTGCGGTGCGGCCGGTGAGCGCGCACATGGCGGGGTTCACCGACGTGCAGCGGCCCTCGAGGGTGAGGAGCGCCATCGCGACCGGGCTCGACTCGAACGTGAGGCGAAACCTCTCCTCGCTCTCCCGCAGCGCCTGCTCGACGGCTCGCCGCGCGGTGACGTCGCGGACGGCGACCAGCGTGAGCCGGCGACCGTCGACCTCCACGGGGGACAGGCTGACCTCCGCCGGGAACGTGGTCCCGTCCGACCGGCACGCGAGCAGCTCGAGTCCCGCCCCCATCGGTCGCACGGTGGGCTGGGCGACGTAGCGGCGACGGTGGCTCCGGTGCCGTTCGCGCACCTCCGCCGGGACGAGGTCGTCGACCCGACTGCCCAGCAGCGCCGGGGCCGCCGAGCCGAACAGCACCTCGGTCTGGTGGTTGGCGTACCGGATGGCGCCGGTCGCGTCGACGAGCAGCATGGCGTCGGGCGCGTCCCAGAGCAACGGTGCCTGGACGGGGCCGAGGTCCAGGTCGCGCGGCGGGAGTCGCTGGCCCGGGAGCTGCAGGTCGGCGACGGGCGGGAGCTCGGTCACCGGGTCACCCGCCGTCGTCGGGCGACGATCCCCTCAGCCGGCGTCCCGTGACCCGGCCCAGCTGCAGGCGCATCACGTGCCGGCGCGGCCCGGTCGCCCAGGGGACGGGGGAGTCGGCGGCCAGCACCTGGTGGGCAGGTACGACGGTGAGCTGCCCCGTGACGACGACGCTCCAGCCGCTGTGGGTGTCCTCGTCCACGTCGTCGATCTCGAACGCCACCGTCTCGGCGCGCTCGGCGGCCTGCAGCTTCGGCCCGCTGCCGGTGCGGATGAGGATCTGGTCGCCGGCCACGACGTAGTTGACCGGGACGATGTCCGGGACGCCGGCCCGGGCCACGTAGGCGAGTCGGCCGACCGACCGCGACGAGAGCAAGGCAAGGCACTCGTCGCGGTCCAGCCGACCGAGGTCGCCCGGCCGCTGGGGGGCGGCCAGGGCGTCCTGGAGCCGTCGACGGTCGTCGACGGAGCGGCTGATCTGCTCGACGGAGCGTCGCGCGTTGCCGAGCGCACCAGAGGTCAGCTGCCGGGTCACCTTGACCACGACACCCGGGCCCTGCAGCACCCGGTCGAGAGAACGCACGTCGAGACCCAGCATCTCTAGCTCCTGAAGAGGGCGACCTTGAGCGCTTCGTGCTCGTCGGCGGTGGCGAACACGTCGTAGGCGTCCATCATCTCGTCGAGCCCGTAGCGGTGGGTGACCAGTCCCTGCGGGTGCAGCTGCCCGCCCGCGAGCATCCGCAGCAGCCGCGGGGTCGTCCTCGTGTCCACGAGACCCGTCGTGATCGTCACGTTGCGGATCCAGAGGTCCTCGAGGTGCAGCACCGCCGGCTTGCCGTGGACCCCGACGTTGGCGACGTGGCCGCCCGCACGGACGAGGGTCGTGCACATCTCGAACGTCTCGGGGATGCCGACGGCCTCGATGGCGACGTCGGCCCCGCGGCCGCTCGTGAGCTCGTCGAGCGCTGTCCGGGCCTCGTCGGCGGACGCCACGCAGATGCTGGCGCCCAGCCGCTTCGCGGCGTCGCGACGCGCGGGCGAGGTGTCGACCATGACGATCGCGGACGGGCTGAACAGCGACGCCGTCATGATGGCGGCCAGGCCGATGGGACCGGCGCCGACGATGAGCACCGTGTCGCCCGGCTGCACCTTGCCGTTCAGCACCCCGACCTCGAAGGACGTGGGGAGGATGTCGGCGAGCATGAGCGCGTCCTCGTTGGTCACGTTCTCGGGCAGCAGGTGCAGCGAGGTGTCCGCGAAGGGCACCCTCGCCAACTCGGCCTGGACGCCGTTGATGCGGTGGCCGAGGATCCAGCCGCCGCCACCGGTGCACTGGCCGTAGGCGCCCTCGCGGCAGGACTCGCAGGTGCCGCAGGAGGAGATGCAGGAGATGAGGACGCGGTCGCCGACCGCGCGGCTGCGCACCCCGCCGCCGACGGCGACGACCGTCCCGACCGCTTCGTGACCGAGCACGGTGCCGGGCTCGCAGGTCGGGACGTCACCCTTGAGGATGTGCAGGTCGGTGCCGCAGATGGTGACCGCGTCGATGCGGACGACGGCGTCCCGGTCGTCCGACACCACAGCGTCGGGCACGTCCTCCCAGGAGTGCCGGCCAGGCCCGTGGTAGGTGAGTGCCTTCATGATGTGCTCCTCGGTCGGGGGACGGTGGACAGGTCGCGCTGAGCGATCCCCTGGTCCGACCGCCCGCGGGCGACCCGGACCTTCGCATCGAGTGCGAGGACGCCGGACGGCGTCACGAGCAGCGGGTTGAGGTCCAGCTCGCGGACCTCGGGCACGGTCTCGGCCAGCGCGCTGACGGCGCACAGGACGCGCGCCACCTCGTCGAGGTCCAGTGCGCCCCGTTCCTCGGTCGGGCCGAACAGGGCGGAGCAGCGCAGCGCCGCCAGCTGGTCCAGGGCGTCCGCGGGACTCGCCGAGGGCAGCCGCACGGCCCGGTCGTCGACGACGTCGGTCAGGCTGCCGCCGAGTCCGACGGCGACGAGTGGACCGACGCTCTCGTCGTGCGCCAGGCCGACGAGCAGCTCGACCGCCTGCGGTGCAGCGGCCATCGCCTGGACGACGGCGCCCTCCATGTCCGTGCCGAGCCGGCTCACCAGGTCCGCGTAGGCCTGCCGGACCTCCTCCGCGTCCCGCAGACCCAGGACGACGCCGCCGCGCTGGCGCTTGTGCACCAAGGTCGGGCCGAACGCCTTCAGGGCGACGGGGTAGCCGAGATCGGCGGCGGCGGAGGTCGCCTCCTCCGCGTCGTGCGTCTCGACGACCCGGGCGCAGGGGATGCCGAGCCGCTCGAGCAGCTGCGTCCCCTCGCGGGGGCTCAGCCAGCGCGGCTCGTCCTCGACGAGCGGGGTGAGGACGGCGCGGACGTGCGCCGTGTCGGGGTGCATGGCGAGGTGCCGACGCCGGGCGGTGTCGCGCCAGCGCATGTGCGCGACCACCTTGCCGACCGCGTGCACGGCGTCCTCGGGCAGCTCGAAGCAGGGGACGCTGCTGGGAAGTGCGGCCGGTGTCCAAGCGACGCCGGGGAAGCTGGCCAGCAGGCAGACGTGCGGGTGGGAGTGCCGGACCCGGGAGACGGCTGCGGCGAACCTCTCCTCGGCGCCGCGGAGCAGCGGGGTGTAGACGGTCAGCACGATGTCGACCGCGGGATCGGCGGCGACCGCCTGCACCGCGGAGGCGAACGCCTCGGGCGACACGGTGGCCAGCAGGTCGACGGGGTTGCTGAGCGAGGCACCCTCGGCAGCGACGCGCTGCAGGGCCTGCTCGGTGTCGGGCGAGAGCTCCGCGAGGCTGAGGCCCGCAGCCGCGCAGGCGTCCGCCGCGAGCACCCCGGGGCCGCCGGAGTTGCCGACGACGGCGATCCGCGAGCCCGAGGGGAGCACCGGGGCGTCGAGCACCGTGAGGACGTCGAACATCTCGCTCATGTCCTCAGCGCGGATGACGCCGGACCCGCGCAGCAGCGCGTCGATCGCGACGTCCGGCGTGGTCGCGGCTGCCGTGTGCGACCGCCCGGCGAGAGCGCCGGCAGCGGTGCGGCCGGCCTTCACGACCACGACCGGCTTGCGCTGGCCGACGGCCGACGCGAGACGCGCGAACTTGCGGGCGTTGCCGAAGGACTCGAGGTAGAGCGCGATCGCGGTCGTCCGCGGGTCCTCGCTGAACCACGCGAGCAGGTCGTTGCCGCTCACGTCGGCCTTGTTGCCGGTGGAGACGAAGGCGGAGAGCCCGGCGCCGCGTCGCTCGGCGTGCCGGAGGGCGGCGATGCCCACGGCGCCGGACTGCGACACCAGGGCGATCCGGCCGCTGCGTGGCTGGGCGTCGCAGAAGGTCGCGTTGAAGCGGTGCTGCGGCGCCGTGCTCACCACGCCGAGGCAGTTGGGTCCGACGAGCCGCATCCCGTGCCGCCGGCACAGGGCGAGCAGCTGCTCCTGCCGCTGCCGTCCCTCGCTGCCGCTCTCCGCGAACCCGGCGCTGACGACGCAGAGCGCGCGGGCGCCGGCCTCGGCGGCCTGCTCCGCGACCTCGACGACGTGAGCGGCGGGGACGGCGACGACGACCAGGTCGATGTGCGGGCCGCCGCCGAGCGCGTGACCGGGCCCGACGCGCCGCAGGACGCCGTGGTAGCCGCTGTGCTGCAGCGCCGTCCAGATCTCGGAGGCGATGCTGTGCGGGCGCATGCTCCCGACGACGGCGATGGCCTCGGGCTCGAGGAGCGGGCGCAGGGAGGCCCGCTCGGCGGTGATCTCCCGGCGCGTGAGGGCGTCGAGCAGCTCGGCTCGGGCGGTGAGGTCGATGCGGAGCTCGTGGACCCCGCCGATCCCGGTGCTGGTGAGCGCGAACCCGCTGTCGCTCAGCAACCGCATCATGGCGGTGTTGTCGGCCAGGACGTCCGCCGAGAGGGCGGTGATGCCCGCTTGCTTCGCCAGCCCTGCCAGGTGCTCGAGCAGCAGCGCGCCGAGCCCCTGGTTCTGGTGCTCGTCGTCGACGAGCATGCCCAGGTCGGCGAGCTGGGGGTCGCGCTCGAGTCGCGCGAAGCTGGCGAGTGCGACCACCTGGCCGGACACCACGGCCAGGAGCGCGCAGCCGAGCGCCGCTTCCTCCAGGACGCGATCGACGTACCAGTCACCCGGCCGTTCGCTCGTGCTGAAGAAGCGCATCCGCCTGGTGCGCAGGGACACCCGGTTGTTGAGGTCCCGGAGCGCCGGCTCGTCGGAGGGCTGGACCAGGCGGATGGAGGCGATGGTGCCGTCCGTGAGCAGCACGTCCAGCGACAGCGGGTCGACCGCTGTGTCGGGCCTCACGGCGTGGGTCCCGTCCCCGCCCGTAGGACGGTCACGGCGCTGCGTGCGTGGTGGGCGCACTGCATCGCGACGGAACCGAGCATGAGGTGCGTGAAGCTGCCGCGCCCTCGGGAGCCGATGACGAGGAGGTCCTCGGGCCCCGTCGTCGCGAGCAGTCCGGCGGCGGGGTAGTCCTGGATGGCGCGCACCTCCACGACCAGGTCGGCGTGCTCCCCGAGCACCTCGTCGACGTGCTCGTGCAGCCACGCCTCGACCTGCTTGCCGTACTGCTCGGCCGAGACCGGCGGGGTGCCGAACCAGTCAGGGTTGGTCACGAGCTGCCACGCGTGCACGACCAGGAGGGGGCAGCCGTTGCTGCGGGCCCGGCGGGCTGCCCACGTCAGCGCCGACGCGCCGCAGTCCGATCCGTCGACGCCGACGACGACCCGGGTCCACGGCTTCACCGGCCCGCTCGCGGCGGGCACGACCATGACGGGGCACTGGGCGTGGTGCAGCACGTAGTTGGTGGCGGAGCCGACCACGGCCGAGGCGAACGGGCCGTGCCGTCGGGTGCCGAGGACCAGCAGGTCGGCCAGGGCGGAGGCGTGGACGAGGTCGGTCCCTGCATCCCCGGCTCGGGCGTCCTTGACGACAGGGACGTCCGTCAGGCCGGTGTCGCGCTGCGCCCGGTCGACGATGTCGGTGAGGAACTCGCCGGCCCAGCCGCTGCGGTCCTCCAGCTCCACGGGCGTGATGTCGTAGCCGAGCCCCGGTACGCCGCCGACGTAGGGCAGCACCCGCCAGCTGTGCACGACCCGGACCGTGTCCTTCAGTACGGATGCCTCGCGGAGGGCGACGCGCAGTGCGCGCTCCGATGCCTCCGACCCATCGACCCCGACGACGACCTCAGCCATGGTGGCCTCCTCTCGGCCTCCACGGTGCCGTGACGAGGGGCCAGTGGCAGGGGTCGTTGGTCCTGATCTGGCGGGCCGCACGGGCACGCCGTGCGAGCGCTCAGCGGGTGCGGAGACGCCGGCCCAGCGCCAGTGCTGCGACGGCCGCGGCGAGGACCGCCGCACCGCCGAACAGCAGCGGCCAGGAGGTGCCGTCACGGGAGGCGTCCGGCCTCGTCGAGGCAGGCGTGGAGGGCGACGGTGAAGGTGACGGTGAGGGGGAGGGGGAGGTCGGCACCGGCGTCGGCGACACGGCAGGGGCCGTCACCGCCAGCCGGTGCGACCACCTCACCAGCCGCCCGTCGAGGACCCCGAGCAGCGCGACGGTGGTGCTCCCGGTGCCGGCCGGGGCGCGGACCGACAGCTGGAGCGGAGGCTGGGGGGTGCGCGCGAGCACCTGCGCCCGGTCAGCGGTGCAGGCGACCCACCAGAGCCGGTCGTACTCGTTCATCGCCGTGACGCGGCTCGGCGCGACGCCGGTGAGGCGGAGCGACAGCCGGGTCCCCGGGCGGGCCGTGTCCGACCCGCGGAGCGCGCCGGCCCCAGCCGGCGCGGCGGGCAGGGCGCACAGCGGCTCGGCCGTCATCGGCGGCGCCGGCGCCCTGGTGACGAGGAGCGAGGCCGTCAGCCGGGAGCGCCGGCCGTCGTCCGCTGCGGACGACGAGCCCTGCCGGAACAGCACGCTGACGTCGTACCGCCCGGGAGCCGTGCCGGTCGGCACGCGCACCAGCAGCAGCGCGGCGTGCTCGTCCGGCATGACCTCGGCGTCTCCGGAAAGCTGCCAGGCGGCACAGGACAGGAAGGTCTCCCCGGAGCCCCCACCCACCAGGGCCTGCGGCCACTGCCGGAAGCCGGACAGCTGCAGCAGCGCGTCACCCCCGGGCTGCGCTGTCGGAGTCAGCAGCTGCAGCCGGCCGTCGGTCGCGGCCGGCCACGGCCGCGCGCAGACCGGGACGTCAGCGGTGCCCGGTGCGGCCGGGAGGACGAGGACTGCGGCGGCCAGCAGGCCGAGCCAGGACATGTCAGCGCACGACGTCGGCGACGGGCCGGCGGTGCGTCCCCGGGATCCCGTGCCGGTGCGGCACACCGACGCGCAGGATCACCTGAGGGTGGCCCTGCAGGCCGAGACCGCCGGTGAGCTGGGCGCGCAGGCCGGCCACCTCCAGCACCTGGGTGAGGGGGGACGCGGCGAGCTCGGCGCTCTCGATGCTGAGCAGCAGGTCGCTGAGCGCCCAGCCGCAGACGAGCCAGCTGGCGGGGTCGTCGCTGTCGGTGCTGAGCACGCACAGGGTGGGCCGCTCGGGCACGGGCGGCAGGGTGCCCAGCTCGACACCGGCGGGGGCGCTGCCGAACCGGCGCAGGGGTACGTCGGACGCGCGCCGACCGGGTGGTGTCGCCGGGACTCCTTGCCGAGGGTGCGGCACCTCCGCTGTCCAGTGCCGCTGCTCGGCGGCCAGCGCGGGGTCGTTCTCGAGCACCTGCTCGGCGCGGTCGCCGAGGGTCGCCAGCAGCAGCGTCCGCTCGCTGTCGAGCACGTCCAGGTGGCAGGCGTCGGCCTCGGCCACCGCCCGCAGGTGCCGCAGCACCTCGTCGGGGACGGCTTCGTCGCGGAAGGGAGACCGGTCGGTGTGCCGGTCCCACAGGGCCAGGATCAGCTCGGACTCCGGCAAGGTCATCGACCGGCGACCCTGCACGGTCACGACGGCGAGCAGGTCGCGGTCGTGGGGATCGGGAAGCAGCTCGACGCTCGCCTCGAGCTCGTTGGCGCGCAGCCCGAGCACGAGGTGCCGCAGGGCGCCGCCGCAGCTCAGGTGGAGCTCGCGGCGCAGCGGGTCCTCGGCGCGCAGCCAGCGGGCGTTGTCTGCGCGGAGCTCGATCCGATCGCCGTCGCGGTGGAACAGCCAGGGCTGGGTGTTGTGCACCGAGGGCGCGCGGATCGCCGCGGCGACCGCACTGCGGAAGGTGAGCTCAGTCAGCACGGCGGCTCGCCAGCTCGTGCCAGCAGGGCCAGGATGTCCCCGGTGGTGACCAGGCCGAGCAGCTCGCCGGTCTCGTCCCGCACCAGGGCGGCGCCGTTGCGGGACTCCAGCAGCACCCGGCACAGCTCGGGCAGCTCGGTGTCGGAGGTGACGCACGGCGTCGGCGTGACCAGCGCGAGCACGGTGCGGGGAGCGAGCGGGGCGAGCTCGAGGCTCCACGCGACCCACAGCTGCGACAGCGCCACGACACCGAGGCACGCGCCGCGCTCGAGCACGACGGCGTGCTCCGCGCCGTGGGCGCGCATCACGCCCCACACGTCCGTCACCGGAGTGCGTGCATCGACGGTGAGGACCTCCCGTCGCATCACCTCCTCGGCGCGCACGGGCTCAGGATCGAACAGGTTCCGCGGGTCCATCAGCTCGGTCATGGCGTCGCCTCCGTCCCTGCCAGGGTCGCCGAGCCCGGACGGACGGGGGCAGGTCCGAAGGTCCCGAGCACCCGGGACCGATGGGCCGCTCGGGGGAATCGCCGGGAAACTCCGCGCGACGCGAACGGATCTGCTGACGTGCGGATCATGAGCGCCTTAACGTAGGGACGTGGCCACCCCCGTCGACAAGTTCGCCCTGCAGCAGGAGCGGACCGACGGCCTGCTCTTCGCGGTCGCGGCCGTCACCAGCGAGCTCGACCTGCAGTCGGTGCTGCGTCGGATCGCCGAGGTCGCGACCGACCTCGTCGACGCGCGCTACGGCGCGGTCGGTGTCATCGGCGCCGACGGCTCGCTGTCCCAGTTCGTCACGGTTGGCCTCGACAGCGAGCTGGCGGAGCGGATCGGGCCGCTGCCGCACGGGCTCGGCATCCTGGGCGAGCTCATCAGGCACCCGGTCCCGCTGCGGCTGCAGGACCTGCGCGACCATCCCGCGTCGTACGGCTTCCCCGCCGACCACCCGCCGATGACGAGCTTCCTCGGGGTGCCCATCCGGGTGCGCGAGAAGGTCTTCGGCAACCTCTACCTCACCGACAAGCGCAACGGCGACTTCGACGCCGACGACGAGCAGCTGGTGCTCGGGCTCGCGGCGGTCGCCGGCATCGCCGTGGAGAACGCGTCGCTGTTCGAGCGCTCGTCGCGCCGCGAGCGCTCGGCGGCGGCGGCGGCCGAGATCACGACCAGCCTGCTGTCGGGTGCGGAGCCGGAGACCGTCCTCGAGCTGGCGGCCGAGCGGGGCAGCGACCTGGTCAGCGCCGACCTCGGCCTCATCGCGCTGCCGCACGGCGACCGGCTGCTGGTCGAGGTCTCCTGGGGTCCCGGGACGGACGCGCCCACCGGGTCGCTCACCCCCGAGGGACCGATCGGTCAGGTGCTCAGCCACAACGCGCCCCGGGTGTTCGACAAGGACATGCTCAGCCACGTCTGGCCGGGGGTCCCGCTCGGTGGAGCGGTCGGGATCCCCCTGGGCAAGGGCGTCTGCGTCGCCGCCCGGAAGGCACCGGCGCTGCCGTTCACGGACGAGGAGGTGCAGGAGCTCACCACGTTCGCCAAGCAGGCGACGGTCGCCCTGGAGCTCGCCCAGCGCCGCCGCGACGTCGAGCGGCTCTCGGTGTACGCCGATCGCGACCGGATCGCCCGGGACCTGCACGACCTGGTGATCCAGCGGTTGTTCGCCACCGGCATGCAGCTCGAGAGCGTGGTGCGCCAAGTCGGTGACGCGACGGCGCAGAGCCGGGTCCGGCAGGCGGTCGACGACCTCGACGAGACGATCCGGGAGATCCGAGGGGCGATCTACGCCCTCGGGCACGACGAGATCGCCGAGACGACCAGCCTGCGCGTCCGGCTGCTCGAGACGCTCGACGGGGCTGAGCAGCAGCTCGGCTACGCGCCGGCGGTCCGGCTGTCCGGGCTGCTCGACACCCGCGTCCCGCCGCAGGTCGCGGACCATCTGCTCAGCGTGCTCCGGGAGGCGCTGTCCAACGTGGCCCGGCACGCCCAGGCCAGCCGCGTCGACGTCGAGGTGGAGGCCTACGACGAGCTCGTCCTGCGGGTGGTCGACGACGGCGTCGGCCTGCCCGAGGGCGGCCGCCGGAGCGGCCTGCAGAACATGCAGGAGCGCGCCCTGCTGCTGGGGGGCTCGCTCTACGCGGGGAGCGCACCCGTGAACGGCACCGAGCTCATCTGGCGGGTGCCGCTCCCGCCGAACTGACGTCCTCCGGCTCGGAGCCGCTGTGCGGGTGCGGCCGCACGACCAGCACGGGGCACGGCGCGTGCCGCACGCAGTGGTCGGCCACCGAGCCCATCAGCGCTCCGCGGAGCAGCCCGTGCCGACCGCGACTGCCGACGACGAGCAGCTCGGCCCCCTCGGCGGCGTCGACCAGCATCCGGTCCGCCGGTCCCAGCACGACGTGGTACGACGTGACCAGCTCCCGGTCCTCCGGCGACACGGCGGCGAGGGCAGCTGCGAGCCGCTCCTCGGCGAGCAGCCGGGAGCGAGCCGGCGGCACGGCCTCGAGCCCGTAGGCCCGCGGCGTGGGCATCTCCGGCTCGTAGGCGTGCACCGCCGTCAGCTCGGCGTCCAGCGCGCGCGCGAGCCGCGCGGCCTGCTCGACGACCAACCGGGACGCGTCCGACCCGTCCACCCCGACGACGATCCGTGACCTTGTCATGGCGCTCGCCTCCTCACTGCGGATTCTGCGGGGCGACGGCCGCCGGGGCGCGGGCCAGAGGTCCCGTGGCGGGGGACCAACGGCCCGACCGGCCGGACCCGGCACTCGGGCCGGACGGCCCTGCCGGAAGCCTGCCTGCCGCGGTGCAGTGCAGGCATGACACGCGCGACCGCCCCCCGCCCGTCCCGCCGCTTCGACCCGTGCACCGAGCTGTTCGGCCCGGCGCGCCTGTCCAGGTCTGACGACGAACCGGGCGATCATCGGCGTCGTGACCCACGGGAAGGCGGTCGTCGGGCCTATGGTCGTGACCGCCGAGCGCGAGCGTGACCACGTCCACGCGGTCCACGCCCGGCTGACGAGCTGTGACAGGGGCTGAGGCCGTGACGACGGTAGGTGCGCTGCAGGAGACCGCAGCGGGGGAACGGCGGGTCGCCGTGGTGCCGGACACCGTGCCCCGGCTGCGCGCTCTCGGCCTCGAGGTCCTCGTGGAGCGCGGCGCCGGCCTCGGCGCGGCCTGCACCGACGACGCCTACCGGGAGGCCGGTGCCCAGGTCGTCGAGCGGGAGCAGGTCTGGGGAGGGGCCGACATCGTCCTGGCCGTCAACCCACCCGCGCTCCCGCACCCGTCGTCCCACGTCGTCGCCGGCCTCTTCGACCCGTTGCGGGACGCCGCGTGGTTCTCCGAGGCCGCGGCGGCCGGCGCGACCGTGCTCAGCCTCGACGGCCTGCCGCGCACCCTGAGCCGCGCCCAGACGATGGACGCGCTGACCTCGCAGGCCAACGTCGCCGGGTACAAGGCGGTGCTGGTGGCGGCCGAGCGCTACCCGGGATACCTCCCGATGCTCATGACGGCAGCCGGCACCGTCCGGCCGGCAGCGGTCCTCGTGCTCGGGGGTGGCGTCGCCGGGCTGCAGGCGCTGGCGACGGCACGCCGGCTCGGCGCGATCGTCACGGGTTGGGACGTGCGCGCAGCCGCCCGGGCCGACATCGCCGCGACAGGTGCTTCCGTCCTCGACCTCTCCGAGGTCGACGGGTCAGGGACGGGCGGGTACGCCCGGCAGCTGACCGAGGAGGAGGAGCGTGCGGTGCAGGAGGCGCTCGCGCGCGCGGTCGTGCGCTCTGACATCGTCATCTGCACCGCTCGCGTCCCGGGTCGTGTCCCGCCGCTGCTCGTCACCGCGGAGGCCGTCGCCGGCATGTCCGCGGGCTCGGTGCTGGTCGACCTGGCAGCGAGCCCGAAGGGCGGGAACGTCGCCGGGTCGGTCCCCGACGAGACCGTCGTGACCGAGGGTGGCGTCACCGTCGTGGGCGCACCGGCGCTCGAGCGCACCGTGCCCCGGGCGGCGTCGACGGCGCTCGCCCGCAACCTCACCGCCCTGCTGGGGCTGGTCGTCTCCGACGGGGCGGTGTCCGTCGACCCGTCGGACGAGATCGTGCAGGGCCTGCTCGTGTGCACCGGGGGCGCGCTCGTGCGCCCCGACCTCGTCGACACCTCAAGGAGGGTCTCGTGACCCCGCTGCTCATGGCCGACATCACGGTCTTCGTCCTCAGCCTGCTGGTGGGCCTCGAGGTGATCACCAAGGTCCCGGCGACCCTGCACACGCCGCTGATGTCCGGCGCGAACGCCATCCACGGCGTCATCGTCGTCGGCGTCATGCTGCTCGCCGCCTCGACCGGCGGGTTCGGAGGAGCGGTCCTGCTCTTCGCCGCCGCGTTCTGCGCCGCCATGAACGTGACCGGTGGCTACGTCGTGACCCAGCGCATGCTGGCGATGTTCCGGCGATGAGCGGTCTCGACGCCACCAGCCACCTGCTGTACCTCGCGGCGGCGGTCTGCTTCGTCGCGGGGCTGCACCTCATGAACTCACCCCGCACGGCCCGGCTCGGCAACACCGTCTCGGCAGCTGGGATGACCCTCGCGATCCTCGTCACCGTCGTCACCCTCGTGCACGACGACAGCACCGGCTCGACGGCGGCGATCGTCCTCGTCCTCGGGCTCGCGCTCGGCGGGGTGGCGGGGGCCCTCGCGGCCCGCCGGGTCGCGGTCACCTCGATGCCCCAGCTGGTCAGCGTCTTCAACGCCGTCGGTGGCGCCGCCGCCGGGCTGGTGGCGCTCGGCGAGGCCACCGGCAACGACG
>CAMLIA010000085.1 GCA_946479905.1 uncultured Frankiales bacterium
GCATGACCTCGGCGCAGTACTCCATCGTGTCGACGACGAGCTCGACCGACGGCTCGGGCGGGAAGATGAACTCGTTCTGAGCCGTGTACTCCTTCAGGATGTCGTTCTGCGTCGTCCCCGTGAGCAGGTTGCCGGCGATGCCGCGCTCGTCACCGACCACGCGGTACATCGCCATCAGTACCCCGGCCGGCGCGTTGATCGTCAGCGAGGTCGAGACCTCTTCGAGGGGGATGCCGTCGAACAGCGCGTGGGCGTCGACGACGGTGTCCACCGCGACGCCGATCTTGCCGACCTCCCGGCCGTAGATCGGGTGGTCGGAGTCGTACCCGAGCAGCGTCGGGAGGTCGAAGTCGGTCGACAACCCGGTCTCGCCGTGGGCGAGCAGGTACTTGTAGCGACCGTTCGTGTCCTCGGCCTGTCCGAAGCCCGCGACCTGACGGATCGTCCACGGGCGACCACGGTGCATGCTGGCGTGCACCCCGCGGGTGTAGGGGAACTCGCCGGGCAGCGCGATGTCGGTGCGCTCGTCGATGCCCGTGAGGTCCGCGCTGGTGTACACGTCCTTGATCGGGATGCCCGACAGGGTCGTGAACTCCTTGGCGCGCGGCGGGATGCGCTCGTAGTCCTTGGCGAGGCGCTCGTTGCGCCAGGTCTCGACCTCACCCTCGGTGAAGTTCGGGTTCAGATCGTCCATCGCCCCGCTGCCTCTTCCAGGATCCGCTTGACTGCCTTCTCGAAGCCCTCTGCGGCCTCGACCGGGACGTCGACGGCACACGCCTTCGTCCACGCCTCGGCGAGCATGCTCGCCTCCTCGGCGAACTTGCCGGCGCGCAGCGCCGGGAGGTCCGCGTCGGCTGTGATCCGGTCCCAGCGCGCGTCCAGCGCCGCCTTGAGCGCCGGTACGCCGGTCAGATCCGTCGCGACGGTCTGCAGGATCTGGGTGTCGCTGCCGAGGTTCATCCGCAGGTGGCGGACCGTCTCCGGGGCGTCGGGACGGTCGGACTTGTTGACCACGACCATGTCCGCGACCTCGAGGAACCCGGCCTTGATGGCCTGCACCGCGTCCCCGAGCCCGGGCACCGTGACGAGCAGCACCGAGTCGGCCAGCTCGGCGATCGCCACCTCGCTCTGCCCGGCACCGACCGTCTCGATGATGATGACGTCGAAGGCCTCACTGAGCTCGCAGAGCCGCGCCACGTTGCGGGTCGCCGGGGCGATCGCGCCGTGGGCGCCGCGGCTCGCGAGGCTGCGCACGTAGACGTTCGTGCGTCCGAGCAGGCTCTTCTCCATGCGCAGCCGGTCACCGAGGACGGCGCCGCCGCTGATGGGGCTGGACGGGTCGATCGCCAGCACGCAGACGCGCAGACCGGCATCGGCGTACGCCGTGATCAGGGCCGCGGTCAGCGTGCTCTTGCCGGCACCGGGCGGGCCGGTGATGCCGACGACGTGCGTCGGGCGCTCGACGGCCGGCAGGGCCGTCGACCACGGCGGCGTCTCCTCGACGCGGGTGATGGCGCGCGCCAGTGGCAACCACTTGCCGTCGGCGCAGGCGGCGCGGAGCGCGTCGAGCTCAGCTGGCGTGAACAAGCGAGATCTCCCCCCGCACGATCTGGTCCCGCAGCTGGTTCTTGGCGATCTTGCCGATGCCGGTGCTGGGCAGCGTCTCCACGACGGCCGCCGCCGAGGGCCGCTTGAAGCCCTTGAGGCTCTGCCGGCAGTGCGACAGCAGGACGTCGGGGGTGAGGCCTGTGCCGCCGTCCCGGGCGACACCGACGACGACCGGGGTCTCGCCCCAGCGCGCGTGCGGGATGCCCACGACCGCAGCAGCACCGACCAACGGGTGGTGGCAGGCGATCGCTTCGATCTCGGCGGGTGCGACGTTGAGCCCGCCGGTGATGATGAGGTCCTTCAGCCTGCCGGTCAGGTACACCCAGCCGCGCTCGTCGATCCGGCCGAGGTCGCCCGTCTTGATCGACCGGTTCTCGGTCAGGGCGGCGCTGGAGGCGGTCCGGTCCTTGTAGTAGCCGCGCATCTGCGCCGGGCTGCGGACGAGCAGCTGACCGGTTGCCGCGTCCTGCGACACCAGCGAGGTCGGGAAGGCCATGCCGACAGTCGTCGGGTCCTCGAGCAGCATCCGGTGCGACGCGAAGGTCGCCGGGACGAGCTCGGTCATGCCGTAGAACTGGTGTGCCTCCACCCCCGGGAGCGCCTCGTGCCAGCGCCGCAACGTGGCGGGCGGCATCGGCTCGGACGCGAACGACACCCAGCGCAGGTTCGCCAGGGCGTCGAGCGGTGCCTCGTCGAGCAGTCGGGCCATGATCGTCGGGATGGCGTCGAAGCAGGTCGAGCGCCGGCATGCCTCGGCGACCAGCTGGACGTCGAAGCGCGGGACGACCTCGAGCGAGCCGCCGTTGCAGAGGATCGGGAGGATCTGCTCCGGGATCGACGCGAAGAACGGCAGGAACGCCACCGACCGGTCGTCGGGCCGGATGGGCAGCGCGAAGGACAGCTGCTGCGCGCAGTGCAGCAGGGTCGCCTGGGTGTGCATGACCCCGCGGGGCGCGCCGGTGCTGCCGCTCGTCGGGATGATGGCCGCCGGTGAGTCCGGGCGGACCCGCGGCAGCCCGTCCCGGCTGACGACCGGGGTCGAGTCGGTGCGGAGCTGCTTGAGCGGCAGCGTGCGCGCGCTGTCGTTGAGTCCTTCGGCGACGTCGACGCTGACGTCGCCGAGGACGACCAGGCTGGCCTCGACGAGCTCGACCTGCGCGAGCAGGGACGTCACGTCGAGCATGTGGTTCAGCGGCACCGCGACGCAGCCGGCGCGGAGGATGCCGAGGAAGCACTCGATGTACGCCGACTCGTTGGCCCCGATGACGGCGACCCGGCTGCCGACGGGCAGCTCGGCGTCCGCGAGCAGGTACCGGGCCATCCCGCCGGCCCGAGACCACATCTCGGCGTAGCTCGTCTCGCCGTCGTCGCCGAACAGCGCGGGGCGGGAGGCGTGCGCGGCGGCCACCGCGGAGAGCCAGCCGACCAGGGTCTGCGCGGGCGGCGTCATGCCGGCGCGCCGGCCGTCTTGCCCACGACGATGGTCACCGTGGCGCGGGCGAGGAGCACGGGCGCGTCGTTCGGCACGCGCACGCCGCGCTCGTCGACGCTGATGACCCGCCGGATCTCGCACTCGACGAGCCGGCTGCTGCGTCCGCGCGCGACGACCCGGCCGGTCGCCTCGACGTAGTCGCCCACGTGCAGCGGCGCGAGGAACTCGACCTTGTCGTACCCGGCGCACAAGCCCTCGTCGCCGCCCTCGAGCAGCGACAGCTCGGTCTCCAGGTCGGCGAACACCTCGAGGATCTTGGAGCCCGCCACCAGTCCGCCGGCGTAGCGCGCGTCGGCGGGGGCCAGCCGGAAGCGGATGGCGGCGACGGAGCCGTCCTCGACCGGCGTCATCGAACGTGTCACTTCGTCTGCCCCGTCTTCCGCGCACTTATTGGCCCAAGTTGCTAGGTAGATTATGGGTGAGTGAACAGGCAGCGCAAGACCCGCAGGGGAAATTGTCCTCTTCTGGGGGGCACTCGGCTCACCCCGACCCCGCGTCTGCCGCCCCGGCGGGGTGCGCACCAGCCGTCCAGCAGCAGCCGACTCCCTTGTGCCCGCCAGGTCTCATGGCCTATAACCCTAGGCAACAAAGTGCCCTCGGCGAGAGACAAAGGCAGGACCACCCGTGGCGGAGCAGCTCCTCGACGATCGCGCCGGCGAAGCTGCCGCGGGCCTGACCCCACCGAAGCGCTATCCCGTGTCTGCGTTCTTCTCCGACCCGGTGAGAGCCGGAGCCACCCTGTCGCCCGACGGCACGAGGATCGCCTACCTGGCGCCGGAGAACGGCCGCTTGAACGTCTGGGTCGAGCCGGTCGAGGGCGGCGACGCCGTCTGCGTGACGCACGACCACAGGCGCGGGGTGCGCAGCTACCGGTGGACGGCCGACCCGCGCTGGATGCTCTACGTGCAGGACGACGACGGCGACGAGAACTGGCACGTGCTGCGCGTCGACCTCGAGGACCCGACGTCCCGTGCCGTCGACCTCACGCCGTTCCCGGGCGTCACCGTGGAGTACGAGCTGCTGGCGGGGGAACCGCCGGCCGCGCTGATCACCATGAACCTCCGGGACCGGGGCCTGCGCGACGTCCACCGGCTCGACATCTGCACGGGTGAGATCGAGCTGGTCGCCGAGAACCCGGGTGACGTCTCCGGCTGGGTCCTCAGCGCGTCCGGTGCGGTGTTCGCGACGTCGCAGGACGACGACGGCAACGAGCGGCTGAGCTGGTGGGACCCGGCTGCGGTTCTGGTGGAGCTCACCACCTTCGTCGACGGCGAGAGCCCGGTGACGCTGTCGCCGCTGGAGGCGACCGCCAGCGGCGACGCGCTGCTGGTCGGGAGCAGCCGCGACACCGAGCAGGTCCAGCTGGTGCGGGTGGACGCGGTCGACGGCAGGGAGACCGTGGTCGCCTCCCACCAGACCCTGAGCGTCGACGTCACGGCCAGGGCCATGCCAGGGCTCATCCCGCCCGCGCTCATCAAGCGACGACGGGACGGCGGGCTGCTCGCCGTCCGCTTCCTCGGGGAGCGCCAGGAGATCAAGGTCCTCGACCCCTCGTTCGAGCCCGTGCTGCAGGCGCTGACCGCGCTGTCCGACGGCGACCTCGGCACGATCTCGAGCGACACGTCGGGTCGGCGGTGGGTGGTGTCCTTCCTGCACGACACCGACCCGGACGCCACCTACCTCTACGACCACGCCACGGGAGAGAGCCGGCTCCTCTTCCGGCCGCACCCGCAGCTGGACCCGGCCGACCTGGCGCCGATGACGCCGGTCACGATCCCGTCGCGGGACGGCCTGCCGCTGCACTCCTACCTGACGCTGCCGGTGGGAGTAGAACCGACCGGACTGCCCATGGTGCTGCTGGTGCACGGGGGTCCGTGGTTCCGCGACCGCTGGGGCTACAACCCACGCGTGCAGCTGCTGGCCAACCGCGGCTACGCCGTGCTGCAGGTGAACATGCGAGGGTCCACGGGCTACGGCAAGAGCTTCACCCGGGCCGCCGTCCGCGAGTTCGCCGGGAAGATGCACGACGACCTGGTCGACGGGGTGGAGTGGGCGGTCGAGGCCGGCATCGCCGACCCGACCCGCGTCGCCATCTTCGGGGGGTCCTACGGCGGCTACAGCGCGCTGGTGGGAGCCACCTTCACACCGGAGGTGTTCGCGTGCGCCATCGACTACTGCGGCATCTCCGACCTGGTCAACTTCATGGAGACCCTCCCGGAGTACTGGCGGAACTTCTTGGCGGGCAGCTGGTTCCGCTACGTCGGTGATCCGTCGAAGCCGGAGGACCGGGCCGACATGCTCGCGCGCTCCCCGATCACGAGGCTCGACGCGATCCGCTGCCCGCTGCTGGTGATCCAGGGCGCCAAGGACGCCAGGGTCGTCCAGGCCGAGTCGGACAACATCGTGAACGCCCTGCGCCAGCGCGGCGCCGACGTCGAGTACCTGCTCAAGCAGGACGAGGGGCACGGGTTCGTCAACCCGGAGAACAACATCGAGATGTTCGAGGTCATCGAGCGCTTCCTCGCCCGCACCATCGGCAACGACCCCACCCCCGCAACCCCGAGAGACTGAGGACCAGCCATGGCCCTGCCCGCCCTCCTCGAGGTCGAGACCCTGTTCGCCGACCCGGTCTTCTCCGGGGCGCAGATCTCGCCCGACGGCACCACGATCGCCTACCTCGCGCCTGCGCACGGCCGCACCAACGTGTGGGTCCGGGGGGTGGACCAGGAGCACGACGCGGCCGTCTGCGTCACGCACGACCGGCGCCGTGGCGTCAAGGCCTTCGGCTTCACCGCCGACCCGCGCTGGCTCATCTACATGCAGGACACCGACGGCAACGAGGACTGGCACCTCTACCGAGTCGACCTGCAGAACCCGGACGAGCCGGCGCTGGACCTGACGCCGCTCCCGCCCGGCTCACGGGTGATGGGCTTCGACCGGCTGAGATCGCGACCCGGCACCTACATCGTGTCGATGAACAAGCGCCCGCTGCACTTCGACGCCTTCCTCGTCGACATCGCCACCGGCGAGACCTCCTTGCACCGCGAGGCGCCCGACCCTGGCGGCGCCTTCAGCTTCGGCCCTGGTGGCGAGTGCTTCTACACGCGGCAGGGTGACGACGGCACGCAGGAGTTCTGCACCGTGGACGAGGCCGGTCAGCTGCGCCCCTTCCACCGGGCAGGGGGACCGGAGTACCCGCTGGGGCTGCAGCCGACCGTCGTCACCCAGGACGGGAAGGGCCTGCTGGTCGGTGCGTACGGAGACGGGGACGACCTGCGACTGGTGCGGCTGGACGCCGAGACGGGCGAGGAGTCGGTCGTCGCTGCCGTGCCCGGGCGCAGCCTGATGGGCCTGGGTGGACTGCCGACGCTGCTCCAGGACAAGCACACCGGCGCGGTCCTCGCCGCGCGCTTCGTCGGCGACAAGCCGACCCTGGTCGAGCTCGACCCGCACTTCGCGGAGGTGCACGCCGAGCTGCAGAAGCTCTCCGACGGCGTGCTGGCGTCAGCGACCTCGGACCTCAGCAGGCAGCACTGGGTCGTGTCGTTCATGCACGATCGCGAGCCGGGTCTCACCTACTACTACGACCACGGCACCCGGGAGAGCCGGCTGCTGTTCCGTCCGTTCCCGCAGCTGGACCCCGCCGACCTGGCGCCCATGACGGCAGTGCACCTGACGGCGCGCGACGGGCTGCCGCTGCACGGCTTCCTGACGCTGCCCGTGGGCGTCGACCCCCAGGGCCTCCCCCTCGTGCTCGTGGTGCACGGCGGTCCGTGGGCGAACGACGCCTGGGGCTTCGACCGCGAGGTGCAGTTCTTCGCCAACCGCGGCTACGCGGTGCTGCAGGTCAACTTCCGCGGGTCCTCGGGCTACGGCAAGAAGCACGTCCTGGGGGGTGTCAAGGAGCTCGCCGGCAGGATGCACGACGACCTCATCGACGCCGCCGACTGGGCCGTGAAGCAGGGCTACGCCGACCCGAGCCGCATCGGCGTCTACGGCGGCTCGTACGGCGGTTACTCCGCGCTTGTCGGGGTCACGTTCACGCCCGACTACTTCGCCGCCGCCGTCGACTACGTCGGCATCTCCGACCTCGCGAACTTCATGCGCACGCTGCCGCCCTTCGTGAAGCCGTACATGCGCAACAGCTGGTACGCCTACGTCGGCGACCCGGACGACCCCGCCGACCTTGCCGACATGATGGCCCGCTCGCCGATCACCCGGGTCGACCAGATCCGCACCCCGCTGCTCGTCGTGCAAGGCGCCAACGACGCACGCGTGGTGCAGGCGGAGGCGGACAACATCGTCCAGGCCCTGAGCTCGCGCGGGGTGCCGGTGGAGTACATCCTCGCCGAGGACGAGGGCCACGGCTTCGCCAACCCCGAGAACCTGGTGCGCATGTTCCACGCGATCGACCGGCACTTCGCCGCGCACCTGGGTGGCCGCAGCGGCGTACGATCCGCGATGTGACGGCACGCACGCGAGCCCTGCTCGCCCTGGCGACGAGCGCCCTGCTCGCGCTGCTGCTGCCGACGCTCGTCCTCCCGGAGCCGACCCGTGCCGTGGTCGCGCTGGCGCTCGTCGTCGTGCTCGTCACGGCACTCCCCCTGCACCGCGGGGCGGTGCAGGGGCTCACCGGCCTCCTGCCGGTCCAGGCGCGGGCCGCTGACGACGATCGCTGCCCGTGGACCGGACGGGCGACCGACCCGGTCCACTCCCCGCTCCGACCCCGTGCGCCTGGGCTGGTCTGACCTCCCCGTCAGACCGTCCCTCCCGCACGAACCAGGAGCGCACCCATGTCCTTGCTCGACCCGTTGTCGCACGTCCTCGCGGCGGTCGTCGCCGCCGCCCACTCCGCCCTCACGTCGCTCGGCGCCGATCCGGCCGCCGGCACGACGTGGCTGCTCTGCATCGCCGCCGTCGTCGTCGCCGTCCGGGTCGCGCTGCTGCCGTTCGTCGTGCACGGCGTCCGGCTCGCGCACGCCACCGCCCGGGCGCGCCCGCAGCTGCAGGACCTCGCTTCCAGGTACCGCGACCGGCGCGACCCCGACAGCCTGCGCGAGATGCTCGCCGAGCGCCGCGCCATCTCCGCCGAGCACGGCATGCCGCGGCTCGGCTGCCTGCCCATGCTGCTGCAGCTGCCGGTCTGGTTCGCGCTCTACCACCTGCTCAGCAGCGTCGCTGCCGGCGTGCCGGTGGGCGCCATGCACTCCGGGCTCGTCGCCTCGATGAGCACCGCGACCCTGCTCGGCGTCCCCCTCGCCTCCCGCGGCTACCTCGGCGCCGGGCCGGCCCACCTCGCGGCCGTCGCGGTGCTCGCCGCCCTCGCCGCTGGGCTCGCCTACGCCACCCAGCGCCTCGCCGCCGCGTCGAGCCCGGTCACCGCCGACGTGCCCGAGGCCATGGCGCAGGTGCAGAAGCTCCTGCCGGCGCTCTCTGCCGTCGGCATCCTGGTGGCCGGCAGCACGGTGCTGGTCGGGCTGCTGGCGTACTGGGTGTGCAACTCCGCGTGGACGTTGGCCCAGACCGCCGTCATCACGCGCTGGTTCCCCACCCCAGGCTGACGGCTACCGCTCGCCGCCGGGCTGCCAGAGCACGTCGCCACCCGGGTTGGCCACGCGGGACAGGATGAAGAGCAGGTCCGACAGCCGGTTGAGGTAGAGCGCGCACTCCCTGCTGGTGCCCTCGGGGTCGACCTCGAGCAGGCTCCAGACCGCGCGCTCGGCACGTCGCGTCACGGTGCGCGCGACGTGCAGGAGCGCCGCTCCCGGCGTACCTCCGGGGAGGATGAAGCTGCGCAGCTTCGGGAGATCCGCGTTGTACGTGTCGCACGCCTCCTCGAGCACCGAGGTGTACGACGGGAGCACCCGAAGCGGCGGGTACTCCGGATCCGGGACCACCGGGGTGCACAGGTCGGCGCCGACGTCGAAGAGGTCGTTCTGCACGCGGCGGAGCAGGGTCACGATGTCGTCGGGCAGGTCGCCCAGGGCGATCGCGACGCCGATCGCGCTGTTGGCCTCGTCGACGTCGGCGTACGCCGTCAGTCTCACGTCCGTCTTGCGCACCCGGCTCATGTCACCGAGCGCCGTCGTCCCGTCGTCGCCGGTCTTCGTGTAGACGCGGCTCACCACCACGGCCATGTCAGGACGCTCCGAGCGGGCGGCCCATGACCTCGCGCAGGACGCGCAGGACGTTCTCCCCCAGCACCTTGCGGATGTCGGCCTCGGCGAAACCCCTGCGCACCAAGGCCTCGGTGATCCTGGGGAGGTCGGAAGGTCGCATGACCTCGGCGTGCGGGACGTCCTTCGGGAAGTCCGCCGGCAGCATCCAGCCGCCGTACACCTGCTGGTAGTAGTCGTCGACGAAGTCCGGCCCGAGCCCGACGTGGTCGATGCCGACCAGGTCGGTGATGTGCTCGATGTGGTCCACCACGCGGTCGGCCGTGGGTGACTGCATGTCGATGAAGAACGGGATCGCGGCGGCCACACCGATGACGCCACCGAGCTCCGCGATCCGCTTGATCTGCTCGTCGCCGAGGTTGCGGTGGATGTCGGTGATGCCGAGGCAGGCCGAGTGGGTGGCCAGGAACGGCCGACGCGCCCGCGAGAGGACGTCGTCGACACCGCCGAGGCCGAGGTGGCTGATGTCGAAGACGAGACCGAGCTCCTCCATCTCCGTGAAGACCTCGACGCCCTGGGGCGTGAGGCGGCTGCAGGAGCTGCCGTCCAGGCCGCTGCCGTCGGCGAGGAAGGTCCTGCCGAGGTGCGCCATGGACAGCACGCGGACACCGGCGCGGTAGAGCGACCGCACGATCGCCGGGTCCTGGCCGATGGCGTGCGCGCCCTCGAGGGCGATGACGAGTGCGATCTTGCCCGCGGCAGTGGCGGCATCGACGTCGTCACCGGTCAGGCAGACCGCGACCTCGTCTGGGTGCTCCTCGCCGAGCTGGTGGATCCGCTCGATGAGCAGCAGCGTGCGACGCAGGCCGCCCTCGCTCTGGAACTGCTCCTCCAGGCAGATCGGCAGCACCTGGACGTCGACACCGCCCGCACGCAGCTCGGGCAGCCAGAACTCGGCGACGTGGTTCGGCTGCAGGCGGTGGTCGAAGTGGTCGACCCGCAGGATGAGGTCGTTGTGGCAGTCGACGACGGTGGCCGCCTCGTGCAGCTGCGCGGAGGAGAGAGTCACCGGCAGCATGTTACGTCCTAAGGGAGGATGACAAAAGATCAGCGAGACAACGCGTCACGGAGCCGGACCTTGGCGCCGATGCGCAGGATCGCTCCCTCGTACAGCCTGGCCCCGAGCAGGGAGATCAGACCCGTCGCGACCACCATGATCGCCATCGCGATCAGCACCTGCCAGGCAGGTACCTCACCGCCCGCCCACCGCGGGGTCATGACGAGCGGGGAGAACGGGGGGACGTACGACAGGACCGTCGTCAACGTCGCGGTCGGGTGCTGCGAGGCGTAGATGCCCAGGAAGAAGGAGGCGAACGAGAGCGTGCCGAGCGGGGTCAGCACCTGCTGGAGGTCCTCACTGCGCGACACGGTTGCGGCGGCCCCGGCGAAGAGTGCGGCGTAGAACTCGTAGCCGAGCAGGTACCAGACGCCGATCTGCCCGAAGGTGGCCAGAGTGCCCGCGTCCAGGTGGATCGCGTCACTGAACGTCGCCCCGACCCCGACGGCGACGGCCAGGATGCCGAGCTGGAGCAACCCGACCAGCCCGATCCCGATCACCTTCCCGATCAGCAGCTGCCGCGGCCGGATGGCTGCCAGGATCACCTCGACGACCCGACTGCTCTTCTCCTCCACGACGCCAGCGGCAACCGCTGTGCCGTAGCTGATGAGCAGGCTGAGCAGCACGGTGATCCCCGCGAAGGCGACTGATCTCCGCTGCTTGGCTGTGTCGCTGTCGGCCCGCAGCGACTCCACCTTGGGAGTGATGGGCGCGAGCAGCGAGGGAGGGACGTGGGCTTCGGCAAGTCGCTGCTGCAGTGCCGCGTCGGACACGGCGCCGAGCAGGAAGGGCTCCAGCTGGTCAGGCAGGTACTGCCGCGTGACGATCGTGCCGTCGCTCATGAGGGCAGCGGCCACGTCCCCCTTGCCGGCCTCCGCCCGCGCCGTGGCGTCGTCGGGGACGTCCTTGATGGCGATCGTGATCTTGGCCAGCTTGGCTTGCGCCTTGGCGGTCGCGACCACGGCGTGCGACTGCGGGCCGACGACCGCCACCGTGAACCGGGTGAGGCCGACGAGGGTCGGGAGGGCGAGGATCGCGCCGAGCACGACCAGCATGATGATCGTCCCGGTGCGGAAGGCCTTGTCGGCCACGCGGGTCCGGAACTCGCGTCCCACGACGAGCCGCACGGTCGCCCAGCTGCTCATGTCGTCGCCACGAGCGCCCGGAACCGCTCCGCCAGGCCCGCGGTTCCGCTCAGCTCCACCACCGTCCCGGTGGCGACCATCCGGCCACCGGCGATGACACCGACGCTGTCGCAGAGCCGCTCGACCAGCTCGAGCTGGTGGCTCGAGAACACCAGGGGCGTCCCGGCAGCAACCCGCTCCTTCAGCACCTCGGCCAGCACGTCCACCCCCACCGGGTCCAGGCCCGAGAACGGCTCGTCCAGCACGAGCAGCATCGGGTCGTGGACGAGCGCGGCCGCGAGCTGCACCCGCTGCTGGTTCCCGAGCGAGAGCTCCTCGACCCGGTCGTGCGCCCGGTCGGAGATGCCCAGCCGCTCCAGCAGCTGGTCCGCTGCCGTCCCAGCCGCCGGGCGCGTGAGCCCGTGGAGCCGAGCCAGGTAGACCAGCTGGTCCCGTACCCGCATCTTCGGGTAGAGGCCGCGCTCCTCCGGCATGTAGCCGAACTGCCGGCGGAGGCCGGCGTCCACCTCCCGGCCGTCCCACCTGACCGAGCCCTGGTCGGCGGCGAGCACGCCGAGGACGATCCGCATCGTCGTGGTCTTGCCCGCGCCGTTGGCACCGACGAAGCCGAAGACCTCGCCGGGACGGACCGAGAAGGAGACGCCGTCGAGCGCGACGCGGGCACCGAACCGCTTGTGCAGACCCGAGAGCTCCAGCATCAGACGGCGTGCGCGTCAGCGACGGCGAGGACCTCGTCGAGCAGGGCCAGCGCTTCCTTCGCCTCGGTGTCGGTCATCGTGCAGGGCGGGACGACGTGGATGCGGTTGGCGTTCACCAGCACGAGCAACCCCCGCTCCCGGCATGCGGCGCCCACCTCGGCCATCGCCGGGCTGCCGGCAGCGTAGGGGGACAAGGGCTCCCGTGTCTCGCGGCTCGCGACCAGCTCGAGCGCCCACATGACGCCACGTCCCCGCACCTCGCCGACACTGCGGTGCCGGTCGGCGAGCTCGGCGAAGCCAGGCGCGAAGACCTCGACACCCAGGCGCCGTGCGCTCTCGACGACGCCGTCCGCGCGCATCACCTCGATGGTTGCCGTGGCGGCGGCACAGGCGAGTGGGTGGCCGGAGTAGGTGAGCCCACCGGGGTACGCCCGCTCCGCGAACGTCTCCACGACGGCGTCGCTGATGATGACGCCACCGAGTGGGACGTAGCCCGAGTTGACGCCCTTCGCGAACGTGATGAGGTCGGGTACGACGGACTCGTGGTCGACGGCGAACCAGTCCCCCGTCCGTCCGAAACCGCACATGACCTCGTCGGCGATCCACACGATCCCGTACCGGTCGCAGAGGTCCCGCAAGCCGGTGAGGTACCCGGCAGGGGGGACCAGCACCCCCGCCGTGCCCGGGACGGTCTCCACGATCAGTGCCGCGATGGTCGACGGACCCTCGAAGCAGATCACGTTCTCGAGGTGCTGCAGGGCTCTGGCGCACTCCTCCTCCTCGGTCGTCGCGTGGAACGGCGACCGGTAGAGGAACGGGCTGAAGAAGTGCACGACACCCTGGCTCGCGGTGTCGTTCGGCCAGCGGCGCGGGTCACCGGTCAGGTTGATCGCCGTCTGCGTGCCGCCGTGGTAGGAGCGGTAGGCCGCCAGCACCTTGGGCCGGCCGGTGTGCAGCCGGGCCATCCGCACGGCGTGCTCGTTGGCGTCCGCACCGCCGTTGGTGAAGAACACCTTGTCCAGGCCCGGCGGGGCCGCCGCCGTGATGAGCTGCGCCGCCTCGCCGCGTGCGAGGTTCGCGTGCTGAGGAGCCACGGTGCACAGGGTCGCCGCCTGCTGCTGGATGGCCGCGACCACGACCGGGTGCTGATGGCCGATGTTCGTGAAGACGAGCTGGGACGACAGGTCGAGGTAGCGGCGACCCTCGTCGTCCCAGACGCAGGAGCCCTCGGCGCGGTCGATCACCAGCGGCTGCAGGGCGCCTTGCGCGGACCAGGAGTGGAAGACGTGCGCCCGGTCGAGCTCGTACGCGCGCGACACGTCAGCCCCTCGGGAAGGCGAGGTCGACGCCCGGGGTCGGCTCGGGCCACCGGCTGGTCACGACCTTGCCGCGGGTGAAGAAGCGGACGCCGTCGGCGCCGTAGGCGTGCAGGTCGCCGAACAGCGAGTCCTTCCAGCCGCCGAAGGAGAAGTGCGCCGCGGGCACCGGGATCGGCACGTTGACGCCGACCATGCCGGCCTCCACCTCGAGCTCGAAGCGCCGGGCGGCAGTCCCGCTGCGGGTGAAGACGGCCGCGCCGTTGCCGTACCGGTTGGCGTTCACGAGGGCGAGGGCCTCGTCGAAGGTGCCGGTCCGGACGACGCTCAGCACCGGACCGAACACCTCGTCGCGGTAGACCTCCATGTCGGTGGTCACGTTGTCGAGGACGGTGGCCCCGACCCAGTGGCCGCCCGGCTCGCCGTCGGGCTCGACGACGCGACCGTCCGTCACGACCTTCGCGCCGGCCTGCTCTGCGCGGTCGACGTGGTCGAGGACCCGCTGTCGCTGGGCGGCCGAGATGACGGGGCCGAGGTCGGGTCGGCGGGTGCCGGCGCCGACCTTCAGCGCCCGGGTGCGCTCGGCGACGCGCGCGACGAGGTCGTCCGCGATCGGCTCGACCGCGACGACCACCGAGATCGCCATGCAGCGCTGACCGGCGGAGCCGAACGCGGCGGAGACGGCAGCGTCGGCGGCGGCGTCGAGGTCAGCGTCGGGTAGCACGACCATGTGGTTCTTCGCGCCACCCAGGGCTTGGACCCGCTTCCCGTTCGCCGTGGCGCGCGCGTAGACGTGCTGCGCGACCGGCGTCGACCCGACGAAGCTGACCGCGGCCACGTCAGGGTGGTCGAGCAGCGCGTTGACCGCGTCGCCGGTCCCCTGCAGGACGGTGAAGACGCCGTCGGGGAGCCCGCCCTGCTGCCACAGCTGCGCGACCCGGACCGACACGGACGGGTCCTTCTCGCTCGGCTTGAGGACCACCGCGTTGCCGCAGGCGACAGCGATCGGCGCGAACCACATCGGCACCATGAACGGGAAGTTGAAGGGCGACACGACAGCGACGACCCCGAGCGGGCGGCGCAGCGACCGCACGTCGACCCCGCGGGACACGCTGTCGCTGCTGCTGCCGGCGAGCGCGCTCGGCAACCCGCAGGCGTGCTCGACGACCTCGAGCCCCCGCTGCACCTCACCGGCCGCGTCGTCGAGCGCCTTGCCGTGCTCGGCGGTGATGAGGGCCGCCAGCTCCTCGCGATGCGTGCTCACCAGCTCGCGGAAGGCGAAGAGCACCTGCGTCCGCTGCGCCAGCGAGCTGTCGCGCCACTGAGCCGCAGCGGCGGACGCCTCCGCGACGGCGCGCTCGACCAGTGTCGCGTCGGCGGGACGCAGCACGGCGACCGGCCGGCCGGTGGCGGGGTCGACCACCTCGAGCGGCGCACCACCCAGCTCGAGAGGGCCTCCCCCGACCCAGTGCGGAACGGTCGGCAGCGTCGGGCTCGTCATGCCGAGGAGTCTGCCGCGGCGCGCTGCCGGCGACCATCGACAGGTTGTCGCTAGTTCAGGTGCCGGCTTGACAGACCGTCAGGAGCAGGCCGTGCGCTCCATCAGCTCCCGGACTGCCTCGTGGTGGGCGGCGAGGGGAGCCGGCATCGGCGCCAGGCCCGGACCGCCGGCCTCGACCCAGGCGACCACCTGCGCGACCTGGTCGTCGGTGAGCACGCCGCCCAGCCAGGCCGGCCGCCCGCCCGCAGCGCGCCCGGCGGGCGACGGGTTCACCACGACCATGTTGGAGAGCTCGCACGCGGCCAGGCACTGGCTGATCCGGACCCGGCCGCTGACACGTCGCAGCGCCTCGACGTGAGCCGCGTGGTCGACGTCGGGGTGCTTCTCGGCGGTCCCGCAGCAGCAGCCCCGGCAGACCGTGACGACGCAGTGGCTCAGGGCGCGCACTCCAGGATCGCCTCGTCGAGGATCTTGAGGCCGAGCTCGAGGTCGTGCTCGTCGATGGTCAGCGGCGGAGCCATCCGGAAGATGCCGCCCATGCCGGGCAGCTGGACGATGTTGAGGTGCAGGCCACGGCGCAGGCAGGCCTCCGTCACGGCGTGCCCGAGACCCTCCGCCGGCCGCTTCGTCGCGCGGTCGAGGACGAGCTCGATGCCCTGCAGCAGACCACGGCCACGCACGTCACCCACGACGGCATGCCGGTCCTGCAGCTCGTGGAGCCGGGCGCTCAGGAGCTCACCGAGGTCGGCGGCGCGCTGGACCAGGCCGTCGCGCTCGATGACGTCGAGGACCGTGCCCGCGACCATGGCCGCCATCGGGTCCGAGACGTGCGTGGTGAAGAAGAGGAACCGGCGGTCGTGGCAGACCTGCTCGATCTCCGCACTCGTGATGACGGCGGACACCGGCAGCCCGGCGCCCAGCGTCTTCGACAGCGTGAGGATGTCGGGCACGACGCCGTCGCGCTCGAACGCGTACATGTCCCCCGTGCGCCCCAGTCCGGTCTGCGCCTCGTCCAGGATGAGCAGCATGCCGCGCTCCTCGCACTTGGCCTTGAGGGCCGCGAGGTAGCCGAGCGGCAGCTCGATGATGCCGCCGGAGGAAAGGATCGGCTCGACGAGGCAGGCCGCGAGGCTGCCGACCGACTGCTGGTCGACGAGGTCGAAGCCGTAGTCCAGCTCCGCCTTCCAGTCGTGACTTCCGTCCTCGTTGCGGAACGGCGAGCGGTAGGCGTTCGGCGACGGGAGCGTGAGGTTGCCGGGGACGACGGGCCCGTAGCCCCTGCGGCCGGCGGAGAAGGTGGCCGCCGCAGCAGCCGCTGTCATGCCGTGCCACGACCGGTCGAACGACACGACCTCGTACTTGCCCGTGTACAGCTTGGCGAGCTTCAGCGCCGCCTCGTTGGACTCCGCTCCCGTGCTGAGCAGCAGGACCTTCTCGAGCGGGGTCGGCAGCGACTCGGCCAGCCGGCGGGAGACGTCGACCACGGGACGCGAGAGCATCCCGCTGTAGAGGTGGTCGAGCTCGCGGACACCGCGCGAGACCGTCGCGACGACGTCAGGGTGACCGTGGCCGAGCACGGCGCTCATCTGGCCGGAGGTGAAGTCGAGGATGGCGTCCCCCGACTCGTCGTAGACGTAGGAGCCCTCGGCTCGCGCGATGACCCGAGGGGTGAACCGCGCGCCGTACCGCATCACGTGCCGGTCCACGTCCTGCCAGAAGCTGTCCATGTGGTTTAGCCTAATGAGTTAGGGCACAACTGTCGCGGTGGGATGAGTCACAAAGACGTTCTAGGGTGACGCCGTGACCACCGACTCGCTCTGCTTCCGCGGCACGGT
>CAMLIA010000086.1 GCA_946479905.1 uncultured Frankiales bacterium
CAGATCTTCGTCAAGGGCGAGGTCATCAAGACGGTGCCCGAGTCCCAGATCGTCGAGACGCTCATCGAGGAGGCGCTGCGACTCGCGGAGTCCTACAGCGGACCTCCTGGCGAAGCAGTCGTTTCCTCGTAGGCTGCGGACGTGCTGAGGACCTCTGCCACCAGGGTCCTCGACGCGCGCGACCTGGAGGAGGCGCGGGCGCTGCTGCGGCGCGACCCGGTGTCCGACGTCTTCGTGGCCTCCCGGCTCGACGCCGGCGGGCTCGACCCGTGGCGGCTGGGTGCCGAGGTGTGGGGCTACGGGGAGCGGGGCCGGCTGGAGTCGCTGTGCTACTCGGGGGCCAACCTGGTGCCCGCCCAGGCGCACGGGGAGGCGGTGCGTGCCTTCGCCGAGCGCGCCCGGCGGCAGGGCCGGCGGTGCTCCTCCATCGTGGGGCCGGCGGCGGCTGTCGACGAGCTCTGGCAGCTGCTGCAGCCGCACTGGGGCTGGGCGCGCGACGTCCGCCCGCGGCAGCCGGTGATGGCCATCGACGACGACCCCTCGGTGGAGCCCGACCCGGGCGTCCGGTTGGTGCGCCCGCACGAGCTCGACCTGCTGCTGCCCGCCTGCGTCGCCATGTTCACCGAGGAGGTCGGTGTCTCCCCGCTGGCCGGGGACGGCGGGGCGCTCTACCGGGCCCGGGTCGAGGAGCTCATCGCCATGCAGCGCGCCTGGGCCCGCTTCGAGGGTGACCGGGTCGTCTTCAAGGCCGAGATCGGCGCCACGACGGCGGAGGTGTGCCAGGTCCAGGGGGTGTGGGTGGACCCGGCGCTGCGCGGTCGGGGCCTCGGCACGACGGGGACGGCCGCGGTCGTCGAGCAAGCCCGTGCCCGGGTGGCCCCGATCGTGTCGCTGTACGTCAACGACTTCAACCTCGCCGCCCGCCGGGCCTACGAGAAGGTCGGTTTCGCCCAGGTCGCCACCTTCGCCAGCATCCTGTTCTGACGTCCCAGCATGTGGGACGGGCGTCCCGAGTGTCGTGCATCACGCCGTCCTGGGCTTGATTGTTGGGTACGACCTCAGGGACCCTTCGCCATCCGGTCCGACCCCTGCAACACGCGCGCAACCCGCTCGAGGAGCCACCTTGACGCTCATCCTGAAGCCCGGCACCTCCTGGGACGACGCCTACGCGCGAGCCCGGGCGATCGCCCCTGAGGCGTTCGACGCCGACCGCATCAACAACCTCATCGGCGGCGAGTGGCAGACGGTCGGGGACCCCGGCGAGCACATCACGCCGGTCGACGGCTCGGCCATCCAGGGACCGCCGCGGATCGACCACGACACCGCGGTGGCGGCGGTCAGCCAGGCGGCGAACGAGCACAAGGGCTGGGGCGCCGTCGACCTCGACGAGCGCAAGGCCCGCGTCAAGGCCGCCGTCGACGAGATGCGCGAGCACCGCGAGACCCTGGCGCTGCTGCTGGTCTGGGAGATCGGCAAGCCGTGGCGGCTCGCCTGCGCCGACGTCGACCGTGCCCTCGACGGCGTCGACTGGTACCTCGAGGAGATCGAGCGCCAGCTCGCCGGCCGGCAGCCGCTGCCGGGGCCGGTGAGCAACATCGCGTCCTGGAACTACCCGATGTCGGTGCAGGTCCACGCCGAGCTCGTCCAGGCGCTCGCCGGCAACGCGGTCGTCGCGAAGACCCCGTCCCAGGGCGGGTTCCACACGCTGACCCTGGCGCACGCGATCATGCGGCGGCAGGGCTTGCCGGTGACGCTGCTGTCCGGCGTCGGTGCCCAGCTCGGCGACGCGCTCATCAGCGCTCCCGAGATCGGTGCGCTCGCCTTCGTCGGCGGCCGCGCGAACGGCCGCAAGGCCGCCACCACCCTCGCCGACACCGGCAAGCGCCACTTCCTCGAGCAGGAGGGCCTCAACACCTGGGGCGTGTGGGACTTCTCCGACTGGTCCACCCTGGCGGCGCACCTGAAGAAGGGCTTCGAGTACGCCAAGCAGCGCTGCACCGCCTACCCGCGGTACGTCGTGCAGCGCGAGCTGTTCCCCGACTTCCTCGAGATGTACCTGCCCGTCGTGCAGTCACTGCGGTTCGGCCACCCGCTGGCCGTCGAGACGTCCTTCGACCCGCTGCCCGACCTCGACTTCGGGCCGGTCATCCACGCCACCAAGGCCGCCGAGCTGCGCGAGCACTACGAGAACGCGGTCGCGGGCGGTGCCGTCCCGCTGTACCGAGGCTCGCTCGAGGACGGCCGCTTCCTCGACGGCCAGGACACCTCCGCCTACGTCGCGCCGGCCGCTGTCCTGGGGCCGCCCACCAACTGGGCGCTGCACCACGCCGAGCCGTTCGGCCCGCTCGACAGCGTCATCATCGTCGACACGGAGAACGAGCTGCTGGCCGCGATGAACGCCTCCAACGGCGCGCTGGTCGGGTCGGTCGCCACCGACGACGCCGACTTCGGCGCCCGGGTCGCGGAGCAGCTGCAGGCCTTCAAGGTCGGCATCAACAAGCCGCGCAGCCGAGGGGACCGCGAGGAGGTCTTCGGCGGGAAGGGCGCGTCGTGGAAGGGCGCCTTCGTCGGCGGCGACCTGCTCGTGCAGGCGGTCACCGAGGGGCCGGACGGCGAGCAGCTGTTCGGCAACTTCCCGACGTACTCCCGGTATCCCGAGAACGTCTGATCCGTCGACGGGCAGGTCCGTCCTCAGACCCCGCGCACCGGGAGGCCCGCCGCCCGGTAGACGTCGTCGACGAGCGACATCGTCACCACGGCGTCCTCCGGCGTGGTCGGGAAGGGCTCGCCGCGCAGCACGGCACCCGCGAACGCGCGCAGCTGGTAGGTGTAGGTGGGATCGCCCGGGACCCGCGAGCGGGTGGTCCTCCCGTCGACCGTGACGGTCAACCGGTTGCGCAGGTGCGGGGCGACGAAGTTGAACACCCTCATCCGGCCGCGCTCGCCGACCACCTCGGCGCTGATCCTCAGCAGCCGTCGCGACCACATCGAGGCCTCGACGTGACCGGTGGCGCCGCCAGGGAAGGCGAGCTCGACGCTCATGGCCCGGTCGACCTGCGGGCCGCGGGTCTTCGCCCTGGCCGACACCACGGTCGGCTCACCCGGTCCGAGCAGCCGCAGGCAGGTGAGCGGGTAGACGCCGGCGTCCATCATGGCGCCGCCTGCCAGCCGGTAGTCGTAGCGGATGTCGCTGAACCTCGGCAGCGGGAAGCAGAGCGCCGCGCTCACCGACTGGATCTCGCCGAGCTGCCCGACCGCGTCGACCATCCGCTGCGCGAGCGGGTGGTAGCGGTAGTGGAAGGCCTCCATGACCACCAGACCGCTCGCTGCCGCGGCATCGGCGACCGTGCGCGCCTCCGTGGCGTTGGCGGTGAACGGCTTCTCGCACAGCACGTGCTTGCCGGCCGCCAGCGCCCGCAGCGTCCACTCCGCGTGCAGCCCGTTCGGCAGCGGGTTGTAGACGGCGTCCACGTCCGGGTCCTCGACGAGAGCCTGGTACGACGACAGCGGGCGCGGGATCCCGTGCTTGGCCGCGAACGCTGCCGCCCGTGCGGGGTCGCGCGCGGCGATCGCCGTCACCTCGACCTCGGGCACGGCACGGGCGGGCCTGATGAGGGCCGCCGGCGCGATCCGTGCCGCGCCGAGAACGCCGATCCGGAGCATGATCCCCCCTTGGTGATCTCCGAGGCAGGGTACGGGTAGCGACATGGACGCTTGGGACGTGCTGGCCGACGGCTTCGGCCGCGTGCACGAGCTGATCGGTACGACGCTGGACGGCGATCCCGACCTGCAGCAGGCGCCGCCGGGCGGCAACCCGCCTGCCTGGCTGCTGTGGCACGCGCTCCGGGTGCAGGACGACCACGTCGCGGACGCGTTCGGCCTCGAGCAGGTGTGGTTCGGCGGCTGGGCGGACCGGTTCGCGCTGCCGTTCACCGCGCAGGAGACGGGCTACGGCATGTCCGCCGAGGACGTGACCAGGGTGCGGGCGACGCCGGAGCTGCTGCGGGGCTACGCCGAGGACGTGCACCAGCAGACGCTGCGGGCGCTCGCCGGCAAGCCGGACCTCGACCGGGTCGTGGACGAGCGGTGGGACCCGCCTGTCACGCTCGGGGTGCGACTGGTCAGCGTGATCGCCGACGACCTCCAGCACCTCGGCCAGGCGGCCTACGTCCTCGGACTTCCCTGATCCTGTGCGCGCTCAGCGCCGCCGCCCGACGCTGCCGCACGCTCACGCAGGGGCGGCGGAGGGCCCGGAGATGCTCGCAGTCTCAGGGAAGTGGGCAGGGGCGGCGTCGGGGCTCCAGCCGGGACCGCGCAGCAGGTACCCGGCCCGGTCGCGCCAGCTCGACGTCGTCCGCAGGTCCCGCCAGATCGCGACGTACTCGTGGACGGCGACCCGCAGCGGGTTGTAGGTCTGGATGTTCTTGGTGAGCCCGTAGACGACGCGCTCGTCCTCGGGCTCGAACGTCCCGAACATCCGGTCCCAGACGATGAGGACGCCGGCGTAGTTGCGGTCGAGGTACTGCGACTGCGAGCCGTGGTGGACCCGGTGGTGCGAGGGCGTGTTGAAGACGTACTCGAACCAGCCCCACATCTTGTCGATCGCCTCGGTGTGGATCCAGAACTGGTAGAGCAGGTTGACCGACCAGCAGGCCAGCACGATCTCGACCGGGACACCCGCGAGGGCCACGGGGAGGAAGAACAGCACGGTGTACTCGCCGGTCCACGTCTGCCGCAGCGCGGTCGACAGGTTGTAGCGCTCCGAGCTGTGGTGGACCGAGTGCGAGGCCCAGAGCAGCCGGATCCGGTGCCCCGCGCGGTGGTCCCAGTAGTAGCAGAAGTCGATGCCGATCATGCCGACGGCCCAGGCCGCCCAGCCGTGGCCGAGCGACCAGGGCACCAGCGCCGCGGCGACGCCGAGGATGACGACCTCGGCGAAGCGCCACGCGCCGTTGACGACGAGGGACCCCACGCCCATCGCGAGCGAGGTCCGGGAGTCGGCCCGGTGGTAGCCGAGCAGCCGGGCTTCCTGCTTGTTCCCGGCGCGGGTGACGGCCATCTCCAGCAGCATCAGGCCGAGGAAGCCGGGGATCGCGAAGAGGAGGATCGCATCTGCCATGACTCAGAGGATGGCAGATAAAGAGCAAGCTGTCACTATGTTGTTTCGGGGGGCCGAGCGTCGAGGAGGTTCACGACCTGCTCGAGCGCCCCGAGCACGACGTCGTGCGACGTGTCGACGACGGCGGCGCTCATCGCGGCGCCCTGGACGGCCGCCAGGGCGAGCTCGACGAACTCGGCGAACCCGGGCAACGCCACCAGCGCCGGGTCGAGGACCTCGACAGCGATCCGGTGCAGGTTCGCCCGGTGCGCCGGCTCGATGCGCGCCAGCGCCGCCGCGAGGTCGGGGTCGGTGCGGGCCGCGACGTACAGCTCGACGGCCGCCTGCAGGTCGGGCAGCCGGTAGGTCGCCCAGAGCTGCTCCAGGGCCTCCCGCGCGCCCACCCCACCGCGGCCGGCGAAGGCCTGCTCGTAGGCCGCGGTGACCCGCCCCAGCAGGTGCTTCGCGGCGTCGGCCAGCAGCTCGCCCTTGGTCGGCCAGTAGCGGAACAACGCCCCCTGCGACACCCCGGCGCGCCTGCAGATCTCGGTGGTGGACGCGCCGGCGTAGCCCACGTGCACCAGCGCGTCCACCGTCGCGTCCAGGATCTTCGCCTGAGTGCTCGCCCGACGCTGCGCCTGCGTCCGCACCTCGCGCGGCGCCTGGGTCCTCGTCATCGGCCAGAGCCTACGGCTGGGGTAGCGTCTACGGCCGTTGCACAGCTCTTACGAAAGGCACGTCACGCACATGGCACAGGGCACAGTGAAGTGGTTCAACGCGGAGAAGGGCTACGGCTTCATCTCCCAGGACGACGGCGGCGCCGACGTCTTCTGCCACTTCAGCGCGATCCAGACCCAGGGCTACAAGACCCTGGAGGAGAACCAGCGCGTCGAGTTCGACGTCACGCAGGGGCAGAAGGGCCCGCAGGCGGAGAACGTCCGCCCGCTCTAGGTCTTCGTACGACGGCCCGGTGCCCCTCGCGGGGTACCGGGCCGTCGTCGTCCGTGCCGGTTACGGCGTGACGGTCCAGATGCCGCGGCCGTGGGTGGCGGCGTAGACCGTGCCGTCGGGGGCCGTCCGCAGCTGCATCACCGTGACGTACGGGAAGCCGGCGACCCGGTTCCACGTCGCGCCCTGGTCGGCGCTGGTGACGACACCCAGGTCGGTGCCGAGGTACCAGGCGCCGCCCTTGATGACGAGCGACGAGGCCGGCACGTCGGGCAGCGTGCCGGACACGTCGGTCCAGGTGGCCCCGCCGTCGGCGGTCTTCCAGAGGTGGCCGAAGCCGGCGCCCGGGCCCTCGGTGAACCGGCGGCTGAAGCCGTTGACCACGGCGTAGGCCGTCTTCCCGGTCAGGTCCGCCGGGTCGATGGTGACCCCTGCGAGGAAGCGGTTCGGGAAGTTGCTCGGCAGCGTGACCTTGTGCCACGTGCCGCCGTAGTTGGTCGCGACGCCCCGCGCGAAGTCCTTGTTGTTGCAGGGACCGCACCACGTCACCCAGCCGACGCCGTTCTGCAGCGCGGTCGCGGTGATCGAGTGGCCGGTGCCGACGTCGAACGCCTTCGTCCAGTCGGCGCCGCTCTGGATGGCGTAGCCCTTGTTCTGCGTCCACACGAACTCGCCGCCGGCCAGCCAGCTGTCCGGGTTCAGGGTGTCGGCGGTGAACGGGGCGATGAACCGCGCGAGCGGGTCGCCGGGGTCGACGTCGCGGATCGCCGGCGTCGTGCCGTCGGACTCGCCGCAGTTGTTCGTCACCGACATCGCCAGGTTGGTGTACTCGGCGAGGATGTTGCAGCCCTGGTCCGGGCGCGGGTCGACGAGGGTGTCGCCGCCGTCACCGCCGAAGGGCGACCCGGCCCGCGGGTCACCGCCGCGGTAGAGGTACTGGCCGTTGTCCTGCAGGCCGCCGCTCACGGCCGTGTGACCGGCGATGCTGCCGACGGCGACCGAGTAGAACTGCAGCGTCCCGAGTCCGGCGTTGTGGCTCTTCCAGTCCGACGCGTGGCCGTAGCGGTCGAGCTGCCCGCGGACCGGGCGGCTGTAGACGCCGCCGTCGTTGCCGACGAAGACCCGTCCCGCGCCCAGCGCGATCGCGTGCTGGTCGCTGTGGGTCGTCGAGGAGCAGGAGTTGCGCGCCGGGTCGAACGACCAGCAGGAGAACGAGAAGTTCCAGTACGGACCCGGTGTCGTCCAGCTGCTGCCGCCGTTGGTGGTCTCGAAGACCTCCTCGAGCCCGACCCAGACGTGGTTGGCGTCGGCCGGGTCGACCTGGATGAAGTTGTTGTACCAGGCCTGCACGCCGGGGCCGTAGCCCTTGTAGCCGTAGGCCTGCTTCAGGGCCGAGCCGCTGTTGCCCAGCTTCGTCGAGTCGGCGATGAGGTTCCACGGCCCGTCGATGCTGCCGGTGTTGGAGACGTAGACGCCGGCCAGCACGGTGTTCGCGTTCGACGTGCCCTTGTTGTAGAGCGTCGTGGACTCCAGCACGGTGTAGAGCTTCTTGCCGCCGGTGGCGTAGGCGAACTCGGCGTTGCCGATCTCCTTCGGGTTGATGGCACCGCCGGGGTTGGACTTGCGCCAGGTGGTGCCGCCGTCGTCCGAGCGGTAGAAGCCGTTGTAGGTGTCGCCGGCGCGCCAGGCGATGTCGGCGACGATGTGCTGGCCGGTGCCGTCCGGCTGCACGGCGACGTCGTTCACGATGTTCTTGTAGGCCGCGTTCGCCTCACCCGCGAGGTCGCCGCCCGGCAGGTACCGGGGGTTCGGGGCGTAGAGGAAGGTCCAGGCGCCGGCGGCGGTGCCCGCGGCATGCCGGTACACGCCGCGGTTGGTGGCGGCGTACACCTTGCCGGTGTCGTCGAAGCGGAGCTTGTTGATGACCGTGCTCTCGAGCTCGTGCTCGCCGACCCGGCTGCTCTCGGTGAACGTGCCCGTCGAGGGGCTGGTCAGCCGGTAGACGCCGGAGCCGACGTAGGAGGTGCCACCGGTGTTGGCCTCGCCCGTGGCGTACCAGAGGCTGTCGGTGGACGCGTCGTAGGCGAGGTCGCCGGACGACAGCGTGGGCAGGGAGTCCGCGATCGGCGTCCACCCGGTCACGTCGGACCCCGAGAGGGTGCCGCGGAACACGCCGCCGTCGGCACCGGCCGCGTAGACCGCGTGGTGCGCGGCGTCGACCGCGAGGCCGGTGACGCGGCCCGCCACCAGGCCGGACCCACCGGTGCTGTTGGAGGCGGCGGGGTCGCGGTAGCGCAGGTCGTCGCTGTCGTAGGCCATCGTCGTGACCTCCGACGCGGCGCCCGTCGGCGTCAGGCCCTTGAGGGAGTCGAAGGCGGCCTGGTAGGCGCCGGGAGCGACGATCCCGGGCGCGGTGCGGGCCTGGGCGTACTGCTCCGCCCCCCGCTTGAGCTCGGCGGACTCGCCGCCCCCGCCGCCGATGGTGCTGAACCGCTCGGCCGTCGGGGCGTGCGCGGCGCCGCGCAGCAGGGCGCGCAGGTCGTCCGTGCTCGTGCCGAAGGCGGCGGAGCTGCCCGGGGTGCCGGCGGTGGCCAGCAGCCCGGTGACACCGAGCGTCACGGCCACGAGCAGCCCGCGGCGGGGGGTGAGGGGTTGGGACATGCGTTCCTCCGGAACCGTCCGGTGCCCGCGGGGGGTGAGGGGCACGCACGGAACCTAGGACGAAAGCGCCGGTTGGTCCAGACGGCGGCAGGAAGATCTTCTGCGTGTCGCCCGAACGGCCGAAGCATCGCCGCAACACTCGTGTTACCCGCGGGCGGGTAGCCAGGACCTGTGGAGCGCGCTAGCCTACGCATAGTTGTGCATTGGTGACTCAGCGCTACCAGCGTCGGGGTGACCTGCTACGAGTGGCCGCGTCTCGGCACCCGCAGCGGCCTCGTGCCGCCCGACTGGGCAGCTGCAGCGCGCAGGAGCCCTCCACTCGTGATGGGCACCTCTCGTGATCACTTCTCCCCGGCGGGCCGCGTGCGGCGCTGCTCTCACCGTCCTGGGCCTGCTGCTGGCCGTCGGCGGCGGCGGACCTGCGGCAGCCGCGACCGCACCTGTCGGGCTCGGCACCGCCGCTGCCTTCGCCGTGCTGGGCGCCACCACCGTGACCAACACCGGACCGAGCGTCCTCAGCGGCAGCCTCGGCGTGAGCCCGGGCACCGCGGTGACCGGCTTCCCTCCGGGGCAGGTCGTGAACGGGAGCATCCACGCGGCGGACGCCACCGCAGCCCAGGCCCAGCAGGACATCACCACGGCGTACAACGACGTCGCCGGGCGCGCGATGACCGCCGCGGTCACCGCAGACCTCGCCGGGCAGACGCTGTCCCCGGGGGTGTACGACGGCAGCACCCTGTCCCTCACCGGGACGCTGACCCTGGACGCCCACGGCGACAGCGGGGCGGTGTTCCTGCTGCGGTCGGCCAGCACCTTGACCACCGCGTCGGCCAGCCGGGTGCTCCTCACCCCCGGCACCAACCCGTGCGGCGTGTTCTGGCTGGTGGCGTCCTCGGCGACGCTGGGCACCGGCTCGGACCTGGTGGGCACCGTGCTGGCGCACACCGCCATCACGGCGAGCACCGGCACGACCCTGCAGGGTCGGCTGTTCGCCGGCACCGCGGCCGTGACGCTCGACGACACCCGGATCACGCTGCCGACCTGCAGTGCTGTCTCCGCCCCGACCCCGAGCGCCACCCCGAGTGCGACCGCGACTGCGAGCGCCTCCGCGACCGCCACGCCGGCAGCGTCGGTCTCGCCCGCTGGCTCCGGGGGAGCGACCAGCCCGACCCCGGCGCCGTCGCCGCCGGCCGGCACGGGCGGGGGCGTGACGCGGACCGGCGCCCCTGTCACCGTCGTGGCCTCCGGGGCGCAGCCGCCCGCCGCGACGCCGACCCTGCCGCTCACCGGGTGGCGCCTCGCGGACAGCGCCTGGCTGGGGCTGGCCCTGCTGAGCGCCGGCGTGCTGCTGCTCGTCGGGTCGCACGTCCGGCCGCGCCGCCGCCACCTCCCCAGACATGCCTTGACAGGCATATAACTGATCGGGCATGCTTCGCCGCATGCCCGCTGTCCTGGACGTCCTCGCCGAGCCGCACCGCCGGCAGATCCTGGACTGCCTCCGGGACGGTGAGCAGCCCGTCGGTGCGCTGGTCGCGCAGCTGGGCGGCAGTCAGCCGCTGGTCTCGAAGCACCTGCGGGTGCTCCGGGACGCCGGCCTGGTCGAGGTGCGCCCTGACGGCCAGCGCCGGGTCTACCGGTTGCGCCCGGAGCCGCTGGCCGAGCTGGACGCCTGGCTGGAGCCGTACCGGCAGCTGTGGACGAGGAGCCTCGACCGACTCGAGGCCCACCTGAGCGGAGGAGAGCACGATGCGTGAGGCGCAGCTGATCACCACGGGGGACAAGCCGGTGCTCCGGTTCGAGCGGTTCCTGCCGCGGCCCGTCGAGGAGGTCTGGCGGGCGGTCACCGATCCCGCCGAGATGAAGGCGTGGTTCCCGACCCGCATCGACCTGGACGAGTGGCGGGTCGGCGCGGAGTTCCAGCACCACTTCGACGGCGGGGCCTTCGGCCCGCTGCCCGGCGTCGTCCTCGAGTGCGACCCGCCTCACCGGCTGAGGTTCACCTGGGGTGAGGACACCATCGGCTTCGAGCTGACGCCGGCCGAGGGCGGGACGACGTTCGTCCTCACCGAGCAGCTGGGTCGGGCCATCGCGGCGCGCAACGCCGCCGGCTGGGAGGTCTGCCTCGACCGCCTCGTCGAGGGCTCGGCGGGCGAGGACTGGCAGCCGCGGTTCGACCGCTACGTGCAGGAGTACGAGCCGGTGCTCGGGCCTCAGGAAGGCCCGCCGGCCGAGCACGCGACGACGTAGAGGCGCTCGGTCGTCTCGTCACGGCCCGCCATGGGACCCCTGTGGTACCAGGCGATCTCGGTGAGCCCGGCCCGGTGCACCGCGTCCAGCACAGCAGCGCGCTCGTGCAGGAAGAACGTCAGCCGCACCGGGTGGCCGAACAGCTCGTCGCGCTGCACCGCACCGCCACCGGTGTGCAGCGCCAGCACGAGCCGGCCACCGGGAGCGAGGGGGCGCGCCAGCGCGGCGACGGCGTCGGGCAGCTCGTCGGGGGCCAGGTGGATCAGGCTGTACCACGCGAGCACGGCTGCCCATCCGACCGCGTTCGTGGGGCGCATCAGGTGCCGGAGGTCGCCGACGTCGTACCGGCCGTCCGGGAAGCGCCGCCGTGCCTCGTCGACCATCGCTGGTGACAGGTCCACCCCGGAGGCGTCGGCGCCGAGCGAGGCGAGGAACGCGGTCACGTGCCCCGGCCCGCAGCCGACCTCGACGACCGGCCCCTGAGCCGCTGCGGCGACGTCGGTGAGCAGCCAGCGCTCGAAGGACTGGACGGCGAGCTCGTCGACCAGCGCGTCGGCGTAGTCGGCCGCTGCGGCGCCGTACCCGTCGCGGACGTCGTCGTCGCGATGGTCGAGGTCGACCTCGACCTGTGGCGGTGGGGCGGGCGGAGCGGTGTCGCCGAGCAGGTGCGTCCAGCGGTGGTCGCGCTCGCCGGGCCGACGCGGCAGCTCGGCCACCAGGCCCCTGCCTGCCATCCGCTGCAGCACGGCCTCGACGGCGGCGCGGTCGGCGAAGGCGTACATCCGCTCGGTCCGCGTCCTGAGCTCGCCGGGGGCCTGCTCGCCGCGGAGCAGCAGCACGGTGACGATCGCCCGCTGGTCGACGGGGAGCTCGACGACCTCGCTCAGCAGCTGGAGGTACTTGCGCGTCCGCGGGCCCTTGTCGGCCCACACGACGCGGACCAGCTCGCGCTCCCGCAGCCGCCGCGCGATCGCCTCGACGGTCGGCTCGTCCCAGTCGACGACCGGGTCCCGGCTGCTGGTCTGGTTGCACGCGGTGCGCAGCGCGTTGAGCGACAGGGGATAGCTGTCCGGGACGGTCACCTGCTTCTCGAGCAGGCAGCCGAGGACCCGCTGCTCCTGGGCGTCGAGCACCGGGAGCATCAGCTGTGCGGCTGTCCGACGCCGGCGATCGGCTTGTCCAGGGGCGATCCTGAGCCGTCGCGCTTGCCGTTGGCCGGCGGCAGCTCGATCGGGTCGCCGTTCGCCGCGGCGGCCCACGGGTTCGACCCCGCCCAGCCGAGCACGAGCAGCGCCTCGCCGGACAGCAGCCGCTGGCAGCGGACTCCGCCGGTGGCGCGGCCCTTGCGGGGGTACTCCGAGAGCGGCGTCACCTTCACCGACGACGCGACGCCGACGCCCTTGCTCCTGCCCTCCGGAGGCAGGCCGCCGGCGGTGACGACGAGCGGCTCCTCGAACAGCGTCTCGCCACCACCCAGCGGCACCGCGTTGAACCCGACGAGGAACGCGCCGGTGTCGAGCTTCATGCCGGCCATGCCGCCTGCGGACCGACCCTGCGGCCGCACCAGGTCGGCCGGGAACCGCAGCAGATCGCCTGAGCTGGCGAAGAAGACGAGCTCCTCCTCACCGGTCTGCAGCTCGACCGCCGCGATCACCTCGTCGCCCGCCTTGAGGCTGATGACGTCGACCGTGTCCGAGCGCACCGGCCAGGCCTCGGGCGCGACGCGCTTGACGACGCCCTGCTTCGTGGCGAGCGCGAGTCCCGGTCCGTCCTCGCGGATGGCCGTGATGCCGACGACCTTCTCGTGGCGCTCCAGCGGCAGGAACTCGCTGGCCTGCGCCCCGCCGCGCAGCGAGATCGCGCCGGTCGTCACGGCCGGGACCTCGGGGATGTTGAGCACGTCGACCTTGACGAGCTTGCCCGCGCTCGTGAAGACGCCCACGGAGCCGCGCGTCGTCGTGCGCGCGGTCGCGACGATCGCGTCGTGCCGGTGCCGCCGGCCGCCGACCTGCTGCTCGCCCTCGTGGATGGGCGTGCGGGCCAGCAGTCCCGTGGTCGACAGCAGCACGTCGCACGGCGCGTCGGCCACCTCGACGTCGGAGGCCTTGCGGGTCACCAGCGCCTTCAGGTCACCCCCGACGAGGACGGTACGACGGGGCGTGCCGTGCTCCTCCGCGACCTCCGCCAGCTCGTCGCCGATGACGCGCTTGAGGACCTCGGGGTCGTTGAGGATCTCCAGCAGCGCAGCGATGGTGGCGCGCAGCTCAGCGAGCTCCTGCTCGAGCTTCTCCACCTCGAGGGCCACCAGCCGGCGCAGCTGCATGTCGAGCACGTAGCCGGCCTGCACGTCGGAGAACCCGAACCGGTCGATGAGGCTGGTGCGCGCGGTCGCGACGTCGGGGGAGGACCGGATGATCCGGACGACCTCGTCGATGTTGGCCAGCGCGAGCAGCAGGCCCTCGACGAGGTGGGCGCGCTCCTCGGCCTTGCGCAGCCGGTAGCGGGAGCGCCGCGTCACCACGTCGCGCCGGTGGTCGAGGAAGACCTCGAGCAGCTCCTTGAGCCCCAGTGTCTTCGGCTGGCCGTCGACCAGCGCCAGGTTGTTGATGCCGAAGGACTCCTCCAGCGGCGTCAGCCGGTAGAGCTCCGCGAGGACGGCCTGCGGGTTGAAGCCGGCCTTGATCTCGAAGACCAGCTGGGTGCCGAGCGAGCGGTCCGTGAGGTCCTTCACGTCGGCGATGCCTTGCAGCTTCTTGCCGTTGACCAGCTCCTTCACCTTCGCGATGACACGTTCGGTGCCGACGCCGTAGGGCAGCTCGGTGACGGTGATGGCGGACTTCCCGCGAGGGAGCGGGCCGACCTCGGCCGTCGCGCGCATCCGCACGACGCCACGGCCCGTCTCGTAGGCCTGCCGCACCTCGTCCATGCCCAGCAGCTGCCCACCGGTCGGCAGGTCGGGACCCGGGACGTGCCGCATCAGCTCGTCGAGGTCCGCGTCGGGGTTGTCCAGCAGGTGCCGGGCCGCGTCGACGACCTCGACGAGGTTGTGCGGGATCATGTTCGTCGCCATGCCGACGGCGATGCCGGCGGTCCCGTTGACCAGCAGGTTCGGAAACGCAGCAGGCAGCACCGAGGGCTGCTGCTCCGACCCGTCGTAGTTCGGCTCGAAGTCGACGGTCTCTTCCTCGAGACCCGTCACGAGCGCCATCGCTGCCTGGTCCAGGCGGCACTCGGTGTTGTGGTTGACGAAGCCTCCGGCAAGGAAAGAGTGCTCGTCCGTGTCGACCTTCACGGAGTAGACCTGCGCATCTGGCTGGAGCGCGACCTCCTGAACCTCGTCAAACAGGTACCCCGAATCCATGATGGGCAGAATCGCTGCCAACATCGATTCGTCCTTGAACCGGTCGATGATCCTCAGTCGCTCGGTCGCCCATCGCTCGGTTCGGTCGAAGTTGTGGCGGAAGAGCCAGTCGCGGCCGCTTCCGCGTCCCTCTGGGAGAGCGGAGCGAACGTAGTCAGCCACGAACGGTACGGAGTCCTTGCTGAGCCGGTGCGGTCGGAGAGGCTGCCGCTTCAGAACCTCCTTGAGAACGGCCTGCTTGGCGCTCATGAAACCGATGTCGTGGGCGAAGAACTCGATGTTGCGCTTTCCCGAGACCAGTAGGCGCCACTCAACGCTCCCGCTGGGCCGCGCGTAGGAACGGCGGGTGGCAACCACACCGAACTCGAGCAGCATCTCCTGCACATCGATGGCCAATTGTTCGCTGTACGTCGTGTACTGGACCGTGAAACTGTTGTCGAGGGCGCGGCACACGCTTCCGTCTCCCTCGAACAGGGCCATCAGGAACGCCCTCTTGACGCCTGGGCCGCCCTCCCACACAGCCTCGGGGACGACCTTCTCCGCAGCCTTGAGCCCGAGGCAGCACGCCAACGGGGATTGGCGAACGGCCGCGAGGTTCTGGACGTCTAGCTCGTAGATCGGCTTGCCGGATCGGCGCAGATTGCGAGTGCCTACGTAGCGAGGGCCGCCAACGACGGCATCGAAGGCGTCGAGGACCTCGTCGAAGTAGCGCTTGTCGGTGTTGTTGAAGCCTGCCCTTGAGCTCGAAGCGAAGCCCTCGCTCACCCATGCGCCGAGCAGCACACCCAGGTGGTACTCCCGCGTTGTGGGCACGGCGGTCTCCGGAGCATTTCGAGCAATGCAGGCAACCTCGCCCGGGCGGATGCTGTCCAACGTGCGCCAGACGAATCGCGGGGGCGCGCCGTCCTCACCTGGGGCAAGGCACAGCAGGGGATGGTTGCCGGAGCCGGCAATGGTGAACCCTCGCCGCGTGGTGATGCGGTGGATCTGGTGGCTGCCGGAGTTGAACACCTTGCTGACGTGGACGGTCTTGCCGTGTGCATCCAGAACCTCGAAGTCTGCCTCTGCTTCGGAGTCCGGCGGAAGGTCAACCAGCTTGTCCATGCGAACCGTTGCACCAGATGGCATCCGAACGCGCGTGTCCCCAGTGACGCAGTACCTCTGGGCGGCCGGTGGGTCGTCAGGAGAGCCGAAGTTCCCGTGGCCGTCGATCAACGGGACGCGCATCGCGAACGGCTGGGCGAGGCGCACGAGGGAGTCGTAGATGGCGCTGTCACCGTGCGGGTGGAAGCGACCCATCACGTCTCCGACGACCCGTGCCGACTTCACGTGACCGCGGTCGGGGCGCAGGCCGGCGTCGTACATCGAGTAGAGGATCCGGCGGTGCACGGGCTTGAGCCCGTCGCGCGCGTCCGGCAGCGCGCGGCTGTAGATGACGGAGTACGAGTACTCCAGGTAGGACGACTCGATCTCGTCGACGATGCTCGTGTCGATGATGGTGCCCTCGCCCTCGAAGGGCGGGATGTCGCTGCGGGACTGGCGCTTCCTGGGAGGCACTGCGTTCCTTATGCGTCGATCGCAGCGCGGTCGACCCGGGCCGCGTTGTTGATGATGAACTCGCGGCGCGGCGCGACCTCGTTGCCCATGAGCAGCTCGAGCGAGTGCTCGGCGAGCTCGATGTCGTCGAGGGTGATCCGGCGCAGCGTCCGCCCGGCGGGGTGCATCGTGGTCTCGGCCAGCTGGTCGGGGTCCATCTCGCCGAGGCCCTTGTAGCGCTGGATCGGCTGCTTCACCTTCTTGCCGGCGCTCTCGAGCTTCTTGACCGTCTGGTGCAGCTGCTTCTCGGTGTAGGTGTAGATCGGCTCCTTGGAGCCCGACACCTCGATGCGGTGCAGCGGCGGCACGGCGGCGAACAGCCGGCCTGCCTCGATCACCGGGCGCATGTAGCGCGCGAACAGCGTGATGAGCAGGCACCTGATGTGCGCCCCGTCGACGTCAGCGTCCGCCATCAAGATGATCTTGTGGTACCTCATTTGCTCTAAGTCAAATGTTCTGCCGGTGCCGGCGCCGACGACCTGGATGATCGAGGCGCACTCGGCGTTGGCGAGCATCTCGCCGACGCCGGCCTTCTGGACGTTGAGGATCTTGCCGCGCAGCGGCAGCAGCGCCTGGAACTCGCTGTTGCGCGCGAGCTTGCCGGTGCCGAGGGCCGAGTCGCCCTCGACGAGCCACAGCTCGGTGCGGGACACGTCGGTGGACCGGCAGTCGGCGAGCTTCGCCGGCAGGGTCGAGCTCTCGAGCGCCGTCTTGCGGCGGGCGGCGTCCTTCGACGCCTTGGCGGCCTGCCGGGTCTGGGCCGCGGCGCGGACCTTGTCGAGGACGGTGCGGGCCTGCGCCTTGCGCTTCTTGTT
>CAMLIA010000087.1 GCA_946479905.1 uncultured Frankiales bacterium
GATGCAGAAGTACGGCTTCGACGACGCCCGGCCGGTGCTGGAGCGCGCGAGCGCCCGCGAGACCGCGGCCCGGGTCGCGCTCGGGCGGGTCGCCAAGCACTTCCTCCGGCAGGCCTACGGCATCGAGGTGCTCAGCCACGTCGTGAGCATCGGGGGTGCGACGACGGAGGGCGCTGCGCTCCCGAAGCCGGAGGACCTCCCGCAGATCGACGCGAGCCCGGTCCGGGTCTTCGACAAGGAGGCCGAGCAGCGCCTCATCGCCGAGGTGGACGCTGCCCACTCCGAGGGCGACACGCTCGGCGGGATCGTCGAGGTGCTGGCCTACGGCCTGCCGCCCGGCCTGGGCAGCCACGTGCACTGGGACCGGCGCATCGACGCCAAGCTCGCGGCGGCCCTCATGGGCATCCAGGCCATCAAGGGCGTCGAGGTGGGCGACGGCTTCGAGGTCGCGCGCAAGCGCGGCAGCCAGGTCATGGACGAGATCGTGTACGGCGAGGACGGCCTCACCCGGACCAGCGGCAACCTCGGAGGCACCGAGGGCGGCATGACGTCGGGCCAGGTCCTGCGGGTGCGGGCCGCGATGAAGCCGATCAGCACGATCCCGCGGGCGCTCAAGACCATCGACACCGCGACGGGCGAGGCGGCAGCGGCCCACCACCAGCGCTCCGACGTGTGCGCGGTGCCCGCCGCTGGGGTGGTCGCGGAGGCCATGGTGGCCCTCGTGCTGGCCGACGCGGCCCTCGAGAAGTTCGGCGGCGACTCCGTCGAGGAGACCCGGCGCAACTGCGAGAGCTACCTCAAGAGCCTCACGATCCGGTGACCGGACCGAGGATCGTCCTCGTCGGACCTCCCGGCGCAGGCAAGAGCACGGTGGGCAGGCTGCTCGCCGAGCGGCTGGCGCTCGCGTTCAGGGACACCGACGCCGACATCGAGCAGTCCGAGGGCAAGACGATCGCCGACATCTTCTACGACGACGGCGAGGAGCGCTTCCGCGAGCTCGAACGGGCCGCCGTGGCGGCGGCGCTCGCCGCCCACGACGGTGTGCTCGCGCTCGGAGGGGGAGCGGTGCTCGACGACGGCACCCGTGCCCTGCTCAAGGACCACCACGTGGTCTTCCTCAACGTCGGGCTCGGGGCGGGCGCCAAGCGGGTCGGGCTCGCCCGCGACCGGCCGGTGCTGGCGCTGAACCCGCGGGCCTCGCTGCACCAGCTGATGGAGAAGCGGCTGCCGCTCTACCGCGAGGTGGCTCGGGTCGAGGTCCTCACTGACGACAAGACCCCGGACCAGGTCCTGGCCGAGATCCTTCAGGCGTCATCCTCATAGATTGTGCAGATGTCTCCGACCCGCTCAACATCCCGATCGAGAGAAGTCGGAAGGTTGTGCCCGGTCTGGTGCGTCGAGGGTTCCGACTTCGGCTCGAGTGGCGAGCCCGGGGCTGGGCGCGGCGTGACAACCTGGAATGCTGGGTGCGTCCTGGCGCGGCGAAGCTTCCGAGTTCGGGGCTGCACGCCGGGCCAAGTGTCGGCTCACCCCTGCCTCGAGCCGCAGCTGTGACGTCGACCCGGATTCGCGTCGCCTCTCAGAAGCCCTACGACGTCGTCGTCGGGGAGGGCCTGCTGGGGGAGCTCGCGCCCCTCGTCGCGAAGGCGCAGCGCGTCGCTGTCGTCCACCCCGCCGCGCTGCGGGTCACCGCGGAGGCGGTCGCCGCGGACCTGAAGGGCAGCGGCTTCGAGGCGCACACCGTCGAGGTCCCCGACGGCGAGCAGGCGAAGGACCTCAAGGTCGCGGCGTACCTCTGGGACGTCCTCGGCCAGGCCGGCTTCACCCGCACCGACGCGATCGTGGCGGTCGGCGGCGGAGCGACGACCGACCTGGCCGGGTTCGTGGCGGCGACCTGGCTGCGCGGCGTCGACGTCGTGCACGTCCCGACGACGCTGCTGGGCATGGTCGACGCCGCGGTCGGCGGCAAGACCGGCATCAACACCGCAGCGGGCAAGAACCTCGTCGGCGCCTTCCACGAGCCGGTCGGGGTGCTGTGCGACCTCGCGGCCCTGGAGACCCTGCCGCGGCACGACCTCGTGAGCGGACTCGCCGAGGTGGTCAAGGTCGGGTTCACCCACGACCCACGGATCCTCGAGCTCATCGAGCAGGACGGCCCCGACGCCCACCTGCCCGAGCTGGTCGAGCGCGCCATCCGGGTCAAGGCGAGCGTCGTCGCCGACGACCTCACCGAGCAGGGCGGCCGGGAGACCCTGAACTACGGCCACACCCTCGGTCACGCCATCGAGAAGGTCGAGGACTACCGCTGGCGGCACGGCGCCGCGGTCAGCGTCGGCCTCGTGTTCGTCGCGGAGCTCGCCCGCCGGGCCGGCAGCCTCGACGACGAGACGGCCGGCCGGCACGCCGCGATCCTCGGCGGGCTCGGCCTGCCCACGTCGTACGACGGTGACTGGGACCGCCTGCACGCCGCGATGCGCATCGACAAGAAGTCCCGCGGCAACCGGCTGCGGTTCGTCGTCCTGGACGCGCTGGCCAAGCCGCGGATCCTCGACGACCCGGATCCGGCACACCTGCTCGCGGCGTGGGAAGCGGTCAACCGCCCGATGCCTGCGGGATCATGACGGCGTGAAGATCCTCGTCCTCAACGGCCCCAACCTCGGCCGGCTCGGCACCCGCGAGCCCGAGGTCTACGGCAGCACGACGTACGCCGACCTGGTCGAGATCTGCCGGGAGGTCGAGCCCGAGGCCGACGTGCGGCAGACCGACGACGAGGCGACCATGATCGGCTGGCTGCACGAGGCGGCGGACAGCGGTGCGCCGGTGGTGCTCAACCCGGGGGCCTGGACCCACTACTCGTACGCCCTGCGGGACGCCGCGACGCTGGTCCCGGTCCTCATCGAGGTGCACCTGACCCAGACGGCGGCCCGTGAGGAGTTCCGGCACGTCTCCGTCATCAGCCCGGTCGCCAAGGCGACCATCACCGGCCTCGGCGTCGAGGGCTACCGGGCCGCGATCCGGGCCCTGCAAACCGCGTGACCGGCTGATACCACGGCGGTATCATCTGGGCATGGCCATGACGCTCCGCTTGGACGAGGAAGAGACCGAAGCGCTGCGCCGCGCCGCGGAGGCTGAGGGCATCAGCATGCAGGAGCTCGCCCGACGAGCCATCCGGCGGTACACCTCGGGGTGGGAGGAGAAGCGCGACGCCTACATGACCGAGTGGGCGGCGAAGAACGCCTCGCTGCTCCGTCGGCTGGGCGAGTGAGCCTGCTCGACCTCGACGACGTCATCGCGCTCGGACGGCTGGTGCTCGACGGGCCGCTCGAGGTGCGTGATTGGGGGCTGGTCGAGAGCGCTCTGGCAAGGCCGGCCGCGTCGGTCTTCGGCGAGGACGCCTACCCGACGGTGTTCGACAAGGCCGCCGCCCTGCTGCTGTCGCTGGTGACCAACCACCCGTTCGTGGACGGCAACAAGCGCATGGGGTTCGCGGGGGCGGTGCTCTTCTTGTTCAAGAACGGCTGGGAGCTGCTCTACGCCGAGGACGAGGCGTACGACTTCGTCATCTCGATCGCCGACGGCTCGCGCCGAGATGTGTCGGAGCTGGCTACGGTGCTCGAGGGATGGGCTCAGCGACTCGCCCACTAGGCTTGCGCGCATGGCTTCCACGAACGACCTGAAGAACGGCATGGTGCTCAGCCTCGACAACGGCCTCTGGTCGGTCGTGGAGTTCCAGCACGTCAAGCCCGGCAAGGGCGGCGCCTTCGTGCGCACCACCCTGAAGAACGTCGTGAGCGGCAAGGTCGTCGACAAGACGTTCAACGCCGGCACCAAGGTCGACGTGGCGCAGGTCGACAAGCGCGACATGTCCTACCTCTACAAGGAGGGCACCGACTACGTCTTCATGGACAGCGAGACCTTCGACCAGGTCTACGTGCCGGAGACGACCCTCGGCGGCGGCAAGGACTTCCTGCTCGAGAGCATGAACGTCATCGTGGCGATGCACGAGGGCGCGGCGCTCTACGTCGAGCTGCCCGTCAGCGCCGAGTACGTCGTCAGCCACACCGACCCCGGCCTGCAGGGCGACCGCAGCACCGGCGGCACCAAGCCCGCGACGCTCGAGACGGGTGCGGAGATCGCCGTGCCGCTCTTCCTCACCACCGGCGAGAAGATCAAGGTGGACACCCGCGACGGGCGCTACCTGGGTCGTGTGAACGAGAAGTAATGGGTGCGCGTTCGAAGGCGCGCAAGCGGGCCGTGGACGTCCTCTACGAGGCCGACCAGCGCAAGACCGACCCGCTCGTCACCCTGAAGGAGCGGCTCGCCCAGTCCGACCCGCCGGTCCCTGAGTACGCCGTGACCCTCGTCGAGGGGGTGGTGGCCCGGCGCGCCCGGATCGACGAGCTGCTCGAGACCTACGCGCAGGACTGGACGCTCGACCGGTTCCCGGCGGTCGACCTGGCCGTGCTGCGGGTGGGCGCCTTCGAGCTGCTGTGGTGCGACGACGTGCCGGACGAGGTGGCCGTCAGCGAGGCCGTCGCGCTGGCCGCGAGCCTCTCGACCGACGACAGCCCGTCGTTCGTGAACGGCCTGCTCGGTCGGCTGCTGCAGCTGAAGCCGGCCCTCGGCGCCTGAGCACCCCTCCGATCGGGCGAGAGCAGGTTGCTCCGACTGTCCGATGTCGGACACTTTGCGGTGTACGGCAGAAGAACGAGCCGTTCAGCCCCTTGACAGGGGGAACCTCCCGGTTCGAGTGTTCCCGGCGCGCCACGTACGTGGGCGTTTGGGGGGAATTCACGGATGACAACTGCAGCTGTGCGCGGATTCGGCGTGGCGCGGCCAGGTCGCAAGGTCCTCATGCTCGTCAGCGCCGTCGTCGCAGCCGCGATGCTCGCGCTCTACACCCTGCAGGCGGCGACCCCCAGCGCGCCGTCGAGAGGTGGGACGTTCGGTGACCGCTACCGCGAGGAGCTGAGCAGCTTCCGCGCGGACACGACGGCGCTGCAGCAAGAAGGGCAGCGGGCGGTCGGGAACGGCGTCGCCAAGGTGCTGCCCGTCTACCAGCACCTCGGCGACGTGACGCGCGCGGCCGCGGGCCGCTTCGCCACGCTGCATGCGCCGCGGGCCGCGAAAGCGGACTACGCGCGGTTCGTGCAGCTGCTGCAGCAGCAGGCGGCGACCCTGCAGGTCGTCGTCAGCGCAGTGAAGACGAACCAGACGCGGCAGCTCGGCGCCGCGCTTCAGCACTACGCCGTGCTCGTGTCCGACTGGCTGACCGTTCGTCAGCGCGTCGACGCGCACCTCAGCTAAGCCTTTCGGCCCGATTCAAGAAACACGTGCCGACTGACGCTGTCGGCTCCTGGGGGATGACGTGAACGGTCACATGCGCAAGCTCCGGATCGCTGCGATGCTCGCTCTGCTGGCGGGGGTGTTCTCCTCCACGAGCAGCGCACACGCCGACGACGCGCGCGTACAAGCCGCCTCGACGGCGATCCAGAGCTATCTCGGGGACCTGAGCTCGGTCGCCAGCCTGCCCGCGCTGGACAAGGCGCTGCCCATGACGAGCCTGCGCCCCGCCGGTCAGGCCGGTCTGGACCTCGCCAACGAGTTCAACCACATCGCGTCAGGCATCGGCAGCTACGGCTCCGTCGACGACCTCCGCAACGGTCTCGAGGGCCTGGACGACACCTCAGGTCCCATCCACGTGGCAGTCGGCAACGGCGGCGCCTCCGGTCCGGTCGCCACCAACCTGAGCGGCGACACGCTCACCGTCACCGTGCCGCTCCGGGTGTCGCGGGACGCCTCCGGCCCGCTGTCGTTCGGGGCGAGCCCGCTGAACGTGCACAGCGGCGCCATCACCGCGCACCTGCAGCTCGACACGACGCTGGTCTTCACGGTCAACCTCGCACTGGTCCAGTCCAACGCGGCGGACGCGGTCTCCCTGGCCCCGACCGACCTGACCTTCGACGCGACAGCGACGAGCGCCCCGCTGTCGGTGAGCACCAGCATCGGCCTCGCCACCGTGAGCGTCGGCGGCACGATCACCAACGCCTCGCTGTCGTTGCCGATCGCCCTCGCGGACCCGGACGGCATCGGGGGCATCACCCTCGACGAGGTGGGCAGCACCCTCGGCACCGACCTTGCCTCGACGACCCCGACCGCCGCGCTGAGTGCCAGCGTCACGCTCGACACCGACCTCATCCCGGGTACGCCGGACGTCACCATCCCGTTCGGCCTCGGGCCCGACGGCTTCACCGCGACGGCGACCTCCACGACCGGCCTCGCGTCGTTCAACCCGTTCACCAACGTCACGCCGGACGCCCTGATCGGCGGCGTCGGACAGCTCGCGAGCGGGCTGTCCAGCCTCAGCGCCGGGGCGAACCTCAACCTGCCCCTGCTGCACGACGGGCTCGCCAGCCTGGCCAAGCTGGCGGACCCGGTGCTGAACTTCGTCGCGGACCAGTCCGTGCTGTGCGGGTCCACCGACAGCAACCCGCCCACCGGCAACGGCGACGGCGTGCCCAACGGCCTGGTGATCTACTGCATCGCCACCTCGCTCGGAGCGGTCAAGCCTGGCTCCGTCACCTGGACCGCGGTGTCCGGCGCGCACATCGACACAGGGGCCGGCACCTCCGTGACGCACACCTCCGGCACCCCTGCGAACAACACCATCACCGGCCCCGAGGTGGTCGCCTCCGACAAGGTCCGTGCCCAGTTCATCAGGGACACCGGTCCGGTCGTCATCCAGGCGACCTACCAGACCACGGACAACGTCAGCCACACGGTCGTGCAGGGACCCCGGACGGCGTCAGACCTGATGAGCCGACTGGTGTCGGCGGCCGGCTTCGAGGCGGACCCGACACCCGGCACCGGCCCGATCCAGTACGACGGGTCGACGCGCGCCCTGACCTTCCACCTGGTGCGCCACTTCAACATCCCCATGCCGTCGACCGCGAACGCCACGATCGACATCGGCGACAAGCTCAAGGAAGTCACGCACATCGGCGCGCTGTCGGCGCTGACGCCGGCAGGTGCGACAGCCGCCACGGTCAAGCTCGGCATGTCCGGCATCACGCTCGACATCACCTTCGGCGTCCTGCTGGTGGACGACGTCGCCAACATCGACCCGACCGGTTCCGCCTACGGCCCCTACGAGTCGACCCTGCCCCGGGGTCCCCAGGACCGGTTCTTCGTGGGCGCGCCCACGGGGCACGTCCTGTCGATCGATGACGTCTCGGCCAACGTCGACGTCAACCTGCAGGGCAGCCTCGGCTTCCTCAAGATCGCCGTCGACGGCGACGGTGACCACACGCACGCGTTGAGCTTCAGCAAGGAGGACGGCAACACAGGCCCGGTGCTGGCCGCCGACTTCCACCCCGGCTCCGGCATCCCCCTGACGGTGGATGGCGGCAGTCAGACGGTCGCGAACGCGATCACGCTGCGTGGCCTGGGCAAGATCAACCTGCTCACGTCGAACACCGTCACCAAGACGATCAACGCCAAGCTGCATGCCGGGCTGCACGGCAAGGCGAGCATCTTGACGGGCTCGGGCGAGACCGTCCTCGGCGAGGGTGACATCTCCGTCGACGTGCCGAGCGCGGCGGCGCTGTTCCAGGATCCCGTGCCCACGGACGCGATCCAGGTGCACGCTGACGACTTCGTCAACAGCCTCGGCGACTTCGACAACATCGACCCCAGCAACCCGCAGGCGATGCTGGGCCTCATCCTGGGTGCGGTCACCAGCATCCTCAACCAGATCGACAGCGCCAGCGGCGCCTTCGACACCTCGCTTCCCGTGGTGGGCAAGTCGCCGAAGGAGCTGTTCTCCCAGCTGAGCCAGCTGCGCGAGAGCTTCTCCGAGCTCTCCGGTGGACCTGGACCTGTCATCCGGTGCGGCACCGCGATCACCGGCGGCACGGTCAGTGGCAGCCCCGACGGTCTGGTCCAGGCGGACGGCACCACCCAGTCCCCGCTGCTCTGCCAGGCCGACATCACCAAGCCGCTCGCCACCGGCCAGGTCCCCTCGTGGGTGGTGGAGACGCTCAACCCGCCGTCGACCACCACCGTGGCGGGCGCGGCCAACCAGGTCGGCACCGGCACGTCGCCGGCGACTGCAGCGGTCACCCTGAACCCGCCGGCGAGCGCGAACGGCTTCCTGCTCTCGAAGGACCACCCCGAGGGCTACCGGGTGCGGCTCACCTACACCGACACCGAGCTCACCCACCACGCCGAGCTGCCCTCGCTCGGCGCGCCGACCAACCTGCAGGACCTCGCGGACGCGATCACGGACAAGCTCGGCCTGCCCGCGGGCTTCCTCGAGTTCGGCATCACGCCGAACCTCACGAAGCACTCGACCAGCGGTGACACGACGGTGCGTGCCCTGACCGTGAAGATCCACGCGGGCATCTGCACGAACGACCGCACGGACTGCGGGGTCGCTCAGACCGTCGCCCCGCTGGGCATCCCGATCAACCTCCAGCTCGGCAGCGTCGGCGGTCTGCTCGGCGTCGACAGCCAGGGCAGCCTCGACGTGTCGTACAAGGCGATGGCGGACCTCGGCATCGCCGTGCCGCTCTCCCTGCACCCGACACCGCTCATCCTGGGAGACAGCAAGCTCAGCCTCGCTGCCTCCGCGGGCAACGACAACCTCAGCTTCAGCGCGACCTTCGCCTCGCTCACGGCGACTGTCGGCACCGGGGTGGACACCGACACGACCAACTCCGACCCGGACCCCGGCGTGGGGAAGGCGCACGTCGGTGCCGCCCTCGACGTCGGCCGTTCGAGCGGCAACACCGCCCTCGACGGCTACGAGCCTGGCGACTTCTTCGACTCGACCTTCGGCGTGCAGCCGGTCAGCAGCGGCGACCAGCACTGCGATCAGGGCGTCAACGGCACGACGACCGTGGAGCTCACGGGTCCGGCCTGCGCCAAGTTCTCGGTCGGGTTCGAGGGCACCTACCTCGGTGACGTCGGCTTCTACGTCGACAGCGGCGGCAACTTCGTCCCGGTCGTGCCGGACGACCTGATCACCAAGCTCGGCCAGCAGCTGCTCAGCTTCAGCAACCTGCTGGACACGCTGAACAAGCTGGTCGACCAGCTGCGCACCACGCTCAGCGGCGCCGCGGGTGGCACGAAGCTGCCCGTTGTCGGTGATGTGCTCGACGCCGGCGCGAACGTGGCCAACAAGGTCCACGACGCGGTCAGCGCCCTGCAGACCCTGGTGAACCAGGTGCCGACCGACCACCCCGGCGACTTCAAGACCGCGCTGCACGACGCTGCCTACAACGCCCTCAACGGGACGGGCTACCTGCAGGACAGCAACGCCCCTGCGGGTGTCGACGCCGGCGACGTCGTCGTCAGCCTCAAGTGCGGCAACCACGAGTGCACCAACAGCGACTCGCAGCTGAGCATCTCCAAGGCGGAGTTCCAGGCGAAGCTCGGCCAGGGCACCATCAGCGGCAGCAGCTGCACAGGTGGGGGCTGCGCCACCGACGGCGTCATCCCGTTCGACATCGGTCTGAAGGGCCTGCCCGTCCGCGCCAGCGGTGCGATCGCGCCGCACGCCGGGTGGACGCTCACCCTCGACTTCGGCGTCGACCGGCTCAAGGGCCCGTTCATGGGCGTCGGCTCCGGTGGCGTCGGCGGTGAGATCGGCGCATCCATCGGCCTGGGCGACGCCGCCTGCGACGACAACCTGGACCCCGTGGCGGCAGCCACCAACAACGCACCTGCAGCTCTGGGGGACGTGTCCGCGACCCGCTGCCTGCAGGGCACCCTCGGCTTCCTCGGGGTGCAGCTGCGCGATCGCCAGTCCACGCCGTCCAGCGTCGGGGTGCACGCACTCCTCACGCTGACCAAGAAGGGTTCCGGCGCCGGTCATGCCGAGCTGAGCATCAGCGACCTCACGGCAGGGTTGGCCGAGGCGCACTTCAGCGCGAGTGCCACTGCTGACATCCACCTGCGGCTGCGCACCGGCATCAAGACCGGGGAGACCATCTCGCTGCCCAGCGTGATCGGTGTCCTCAACATCACGGGTGGCGTCAGCTACGACAGCGACAGCGGCCCGACCACCAACCCGCCGGCGATCACGTTCGACAACCTCTACCTCGACCTGGGCAAGACGCTCGGCAGCTTCCTCGGCGGCATCGTCAACGACGTCAAGCGCGTCACGTCGCCGTTCCGGCCTGTCATCGACACCCTGCAGGCACCGTTGCCGGTCCTGAGCCAGCTCGCCGCGCTGGTGGGCCAGCCGCCGGTCACGCTGATCAGCCTGCTCGGGGCCGTCACCGGAGCCGACCTCAGCCTGGTGCACAGCTTCCTGTCGGTCGTGCAGTTCATCAACAACCTGCCCGACCCGACGAACGACACCATCCTCATCCCGCTCGGCCAGCAGACCGGCAACCACCGCGACGCGGGCATGTTCACGGTCAGCGGCGCGGCAGCGCAGCAGGACCAGACACCCGACTCCGCCGGCGACAAGCTCGTCCAGGGCCCGTCCTCGGCGGGTGGCTCGCTGCTCGACGGGCTGGCGAGCGCCTACCCCGGCGTCGACGCGCTCGACCCGCACCGCTCGGCGTACGTGTCCGACGACCACGACGACGACCCCGGGATCAAGACGACGTTCGGCGTCCGCGGCCTCGAGTTCCCGATCTTCGACAGCGCGTCGAACATCTTCAAGATCCTCATGGGCCAGGACGTGAAGATCGTCGAGTACCGGATGGGCACGCTGCAGGCGACGGCCGGCTTCGACGTCACCTTCGGTCCGTTCTTCATCGGGCCGGTGCCGGTGGACGTCTTCATCGGCGGCTCGGCGACCATCACGGGCACGTTCGCCTTCGGCTACGACACGTCCGGCATCCGCAAGGTGCTCGACGGCGGTTCAGGGGAGCACCTGCTGGACGGGCTGTTCCTCGACGACCTCGACAGCAGCGGCAACGACATCCCCGAGCTCACCCTCACCGGTGAGGTCCACGCGGGCGCCCAGGTCGATCTCGTCATCGTCAAGGCCGGGGTCGAGGGTGGCATCAGGCTGACGCTCAACCTCAACCTGCACGACGACAACCATGATGGCGTGCTCCACATCGAGGAGATCGCCAACAAGCTCAGCAACCCGATCTGCCTGTTCGACGTGAGCGGGGAGCTCGACTTCTTCCTCAACTTCTTCGTCGAGTTCGACCTGTTCTTCTTCAGCGACCGGTTCGACTGGGAGATCCTCAACATCAAGCTGCTCGACTTCAGCGCCTCCTGCAACCCGTCGCAGCCACCGAGGCTCGCGACTCAGAGCGGAGGGACGCTGACCCTGCTGATGGGCAGCGAGGCCAACCGGAACGCCCGCGGCATCTCGGTCGACTCGATCGACGAGAAGTTCACCGTGCGTCCGATCGGGACGGCCGGCATGCACGAGAGCGACACGCCGACCAGCTACGCGGTCACCGCGTTCGGGCTCACGCAGGAGTTCGGTCCGCTCGCCAAGGGCGCCGGCCACAACGTCACCCCGATCACCTCGATCTCGGCGAACGGCGAGGACGGCAAGGACACGATCAGCCTGGTCGACGGTGCGACGCCGACTGACCCACCCGTCCCGCTGCACGCCCGCGCCGTCGCGAACCTGCACGGTGGTGACAACGACGACGTGCTCCAGGGCGGGTACGCCGACGACTACCTCTACGGTGACGGTGGCAACGACACCGTCAGTGGCGGCAACGGTTCCGACCACGTGTACGGCGCGGACGGCAACGACACGCTGAACGGCGACCTGGGTGACGACTACCTCTACGCCGGCAACAACAACGACCACGCCAACGGCGGGCCCGGTTCGGACCACGTGTACGGCGAGGAGGGCAACGACGTCATCGACGGTGGCCCGGCCAACAAGACCGGCACCGGCCAGGACGGCGACAACACCCTGGTCGGCGGCAACGGCAACGACGCCATCACCGGCGGCCCCGGCGTGGACCACGTCTACGGCGACACCGAGGTGGCGGACTGCACGTCGTCCTCGGCTCCCGAGGACCCGCCGACGCACCAGGACACGGTTGATGCAGGTGAAGGTGCCGACTTCGTGTACGGCGGCCCGGGCGACGACCAGCTCACCGGTGGTCCCGACTCCGACACGATCTGCGGCTCCGGCGGCGCCGACCTGATCGAGGGTGACTCGCCGACCAGCACGCTCCGCCCAGGCAACGACAACCTCGACGGCGGTCCGCAGAACGACTACATCCTCGGTCGGGCCGGTAACGACGCGATCAACGGTGGCTCCGACAACGACCGGATCCTCGGCGACGTCGGCGACGACTCGATCCGCGGCGGCACCGGTCGCGACGTGATCGACGGCAGTGCCGGCAACGACGTCATCATCGGCGACGGCGGCACGATCGATGCCACGCCGCCCGACGGCGCGCACAGCGGGACGCAGGATCAGCGCGTCGCCCTGGCGCACGCGAGCGACGTTGCGGCAGGCGACACGAACACCTGCCCGGCCAGCAGCGCGGCCTACGACAACGTGGGCCGGCTGACGGACACCTCGTCAGGCAACGGTGACTGCATCCTGGGTGGCGGCAACGACGACGTCATCTTCGGCACCGGCGGCGGCGACGACATCAACGCCGGGGACGGCGCTGACTACGTCGATGGCGGCAGCGGGCCGGACAACATGCGGGGCGGCAACGATGCCGACACCATGTTCGGCCGTGGCGGCATGGACGTCATGTACGGCGACAAGGGCAACGACACCATGCAGGGCAACGACCAGGCCGACACCATGCGTGGCGGGCTGGACGACGACGACATGCAGGGCAACGGCGACGTCGACACGATGTACGGCGACGCAGGCCAGGACGACATGGTCGGCGGCTCCGCGGCCGCCGGCCAGGCCGACAGCGGCGACTTCGTGTACGGCAACGCCGGCCAGGACGTCATCGCCGGTGACAACGCACTCATCGTCCGCACCGGTGGCAACTTCGCCGAGGATCCGAGCTCGCAAGCTCGGTCTGTGACCCTCTACGACGTCGACACCACCAACACCACGCTGTACGGCGACGACACCATCCAGGGTGGCGAGGACAACGACCGCGCCTACGGGCAGTCCGGTGCCGACGGCATCAGCGGCGGCTCCGGCAAGGACCGGCTCTTCGGCAACCAGGGCGTCGACACCATGCACGGTGACGACGGCGACGACCTCATGGTCGGTGGCTCCGACGGCAAGGGCGCCCAGGACGCCGGCGACATCATGTTCGGCGACAACGGCGTCGACACCATGGTCGGTGACAACGGCACGCTGGCCTGGACCGGAGCGCTCACGCCTGACGACTCCCAGACGGCCGGCAGCTTCGGCGACGACACCATGCACGGCAACGCCGGTGACGACGTCATGTACGGCGAGCTCGGCGGCGACACGATGAACGGTGACGCCGACCACGACCGGATGGTCGGTGACCTGGGCACCATCACGCCCATCGCGGGGAGCCCGGCGACTGACCCCGACGGCGTGCCGCGCAGCACCACCGCGCTGCTCCTGCCTGAGGTGGGCGGGGTGGACCACATGTACGGCGACGGCTCGGCCGACCGGATGTGGGGCGGCAACGACGACGACGTCATGGAGGGCGGCCCTGGTGACGACTACATCGAGGGCAACGACGGTGCGGACACGCTCCGCGGCTTCGACAGCCAGGTCGACGCGAACCCGCCGGTCAACCCCGGTGCGTGCGACCCCGTCTCCGACAACGACGACATCATCGGCGGCAGCAGCTCGGCCAACCCTGACGCCACCAAGCGGGACGTCGGGGAGACCCTGATCCAGGGCAACTGCGGCTTCGACGTGATCCTGGGCGACAACGGCCAGCTCACCCGGACCCCGAGCGCCGACAACCTGAGCTGGGTCCAGGACGTCGTGCAGAAGGGCCCGGCACGCACCATCGTCCTCGACGACACCACGCGCCCGGCCGGCCAGCTCCCGCTGGTCAGCGGTGGCGACACGATCGAGGGCAACGCCGGCAACGACAAGGTGTTCGGTGAGGGCGGGAACGACACCATCCGTGGCGACACGGGTGACGACGTGCTCGTCGGCAACCAGGACAGCGACACCATCAACGGCAACGACGGCGAGGACGACGTCATCGGCGGCAGCCTCGGCGGCGACGGCACCACGGCGGGCCTGGTCGGCAAGGGCCAGCTCGACGCAGGTGACCGGCTCTACGGTGACGCGGACCAGGACGTCATCCTCGGCGACAACGCCCAGGTGACCCGACCGTTCACCGGTCTCAACTGGGACCTCGACCCGGTGACGGGTGGGCACCAGCGCAACATCACGCTCTGGGACACCGAGCGCACCACGTCGGGCCTGCTCACCGTGAGCGGCAACGACCTGGGCCTCGGTGGCACGGGCAACGACCGGATGTTCGGTGAAGGTGGCAACGACACCTTCAAGGGCAACGACGGCGACGACTTCGTCCAGGGCAACCAGGGCGGCGACCTGCTCGAGGGCAACGACGGTGAGGACGACCTCATCGGCGGTAGCCGGACGGCTGGTCAGCTCGACGGCGACGACGTCATCCACGGTGGCGGCGGGGCGGACGTGGCGATCGGGGACAACGGCCTGATCGACCGGGCCCCGCTCAACGGCAACGGGCCGTACGACTACGTCACCTACCAGATCGGCCAGGTGTCGAAGCGCTCGGTCAAGCTGTTCGACGTCGACAGCTCCAACCCCGACATCGCCGGCAGCGACGTGGTCGCGGGCGGCCAGGGCGTGGACGTCCTGTTCGGACAGGGCGAGAACGACTACGTCTTCGGCGGCACCGAGGACGACTACCTCGAGGGCAACGCGGCCACCGACTTCGAGTTCGGCGACCTCAACCCCGAGCAGGTCGGCCCCGGCAACCCGGCTCAGCTCACGAGCGGGCTGCCGGCGCTGCCGAGCGGGCTGCCGGTGGAGGACGGCGCGACGTCGCCGCTGTCACCGCAGCCGCAGCTCGACGGGCCGGCGGGCGTCGATGGCCAGGACGACATCATCGGCGGCAACAGCACCGCGGGCCGACTGGACGCCAACGACTTCCAGTACGGCAACGGCGCCGCCGACTTCATGCTCGGGGACAACGGGCAGCTCGTGCGCACGATCAGCTCGGGGGACTACACGCACTACCTGACGTACAACCCGATCACGATCCAGCGCACCGTCACCCGGTTCTGCGCGAGCGCGGCCAGCGCCGCGACGTGCGAGGCGACCGGCCGGTTCGGCGGCGACTACCAGGAGGGCAACGCCGGCGACGACTACATCTGGGGTCAGGACGGCAACGACACCCAGCTGGGTGGCACCGAGAACGACGACATGTACGGCGAGCTCGGTGACGACCGGATGTTCGGCGAGGACGGCGAGGACGCCATGGTCGGCGACCGCGGTGGCATCACCGACACCAAGCTGACCAACACGAACCCACAGGTGAACGACACCACCAACGGTCCGACGTTCTTCGACTACCACGCGCTGGAGAAGGACCAGCTGGACCGGCGCGTGGCGATGAACAAGGACTTCGGTGGCGGGTCGCTCCCGCACCCGGGCATCACTGAGGGCGGCGTCGACTACATGTCGGGTGGCCGCGGTCACGACTCGATGCACGGCGAGTTCAACGACGACGTCATGAACGGCGACTCCGGCGGCGACTACATGTTCGGCGACGACGGTGGTGACGCCATCTGGGGCGGCAAGGGCAGCGACAACCCCGCGACCCCGAATGCCGTCCAGGAGTCGACCGGACCGAACGCCGCGCAGGGCATCACGCGGAACAACCTCATCGACGTCATCTTCGGTGGCTTCGGTGGGTCCGCGTCGAGCCCAGGTGGCCAGATCACGGGCGGCTCGGACGTCATCGACTGGCGGCCGCGGCCAGGGGTCGACCCGGCCTCGTGGCTGCAGATCACGCACACCGACAACGACACCATCGACCCGGCGACGACCCTGGACAACCAGCACCACCAGGGCCTCGACTGGATCTACGGTGGCTGGGACCGCGACGTCATGCAGGGCGACGTCGGCAAGAACGGTCCGGACTTCGGTGACCGGCTGCTCGACTGGGTCGGCGCGTTCAACCTGTACTCGCGCTGCAACGCGAGCTACGGCGACGACGGCGACGTGCGGCAGCTCAGCCCGGACGCCCAGCTGTTCATCCAGAACCTTGCCTACGGCTCCGGTGCGGGCAGCTCGTTGAGCGACGTGCAGACGCCGGCCTCCTCCGGCGGCAAGGAGATGGCGCTCGTCTACCAGAGCGACATCAACAGCAACAACGGCAAGGCCTACCCGACCACGCCGGGGCACTTCGACAACCCGTACTGCAACGGGGCCTGACCCCTCGACCGAGGAGGGGCGGGGCCCGCGGCGCCCGCCCCCCGCCAGTGGTCCAACCCCCGGGGGCCCCCCCGCACCCCGCGCGGGGGTGGCGAGCCTGGGGGGCGGCGCGCCACGGCTGGGTGGCGGGGCCGTGGAGGGTGTGGCCGCCCTCGTACCACTGGAGCTCGTACTCCTCGGGCGTCGTGCAGTAGCCCCAGTACTCGT
>CAMLIA010000088.1 GCA_946479905.1 uncultured Frankiales bacterium
CGTGACGCTACCGGGACCCGAGCGCGCTCCGCAGGGCCGCCGCGTCGAAGGTGACGGTGTTGGGCAGCGCCCTGCCGTCGACGATCAGCTGAGGCGTTCCGACGTTGCCGTCGCGGCTGGCCCGGTCGTCGACCTGCTTGGCCCACGTCGCGTAGGTCTGCGCACGCACCTTGGCCGCGTAGCGGTCCCCGAGCCCGACCGACCGACCGAGAGCGACGAGGTCGGCGACGGTGTAGCCACCCGTGCCCTCAGCGGGCTGGTGCGCGAAGAGCTGCTCGCGCAGCGCCTCGAACCGGCCCTCGTCCTGGGCGGCGCCGAGGGCGGCGACGGCCCGGACGCTCTCCGGACCGAGGAAGGACCGCATCCGGTACTCGACCCGCACGGTCCCCGCCGCGACGGCGGTGGCCAGCACCGACCCGGTGCCCCTCTCGAACTCTCCGCAGACCGGGCACTGGGGGTCCTCGTAGAGGACCACGCTGTGCGCGGCCGAGGAGCTCCCGACCACGATCCCGCCCGAGCTGGTCAGCCCCTTGGGGACGGCGGTCGGCGGCGGCGGGGCGGTGGCGTTCGCGACCGTGATCCCGAGCAGGCCGGAGAGCACCAGCGCCAGCGCCGACCCGACGGTCGCCCGGCGGGTGAGGGTGCGGTGCCGGGCCAGTGCGGTCTCGTGCCGGTAGGCGGCGGTCCGCGCCTGCCGGCGGGCGGCGCCGCTGGCGGTGGGGTCCACCGGGTCGGGTGGCACCGGCACCCGGGGCGTCAGGGCCCAGCGCGACCGGCCCAGCCAGACCAGCCCGCCGGCGACGAGGAGCAGCCCCGCATCGCGGAGGATCTCCTGCAGGTACGACGGGGTGGTCGTCGCTCCCCCGCCGCCGAAGCAGCCGCAGTCGATGCTGAGCCCACGGACGTCGGCGCTGACGACGCCGGCGAGGAACATGACGAGCAGCCCCGCCGTCACCGAGGCGGTCAGCCGCAGCGCGACGCCGAGGGCGAGCAGCACGGCGAGGGTGAGCTCGATCGTGGGAAGGCTGTGCCCGAGGGCGACGGCCAGCGGGTCGGGCAGGATCCGGTAGGCGCGGACGGCACGGACCGTTCCCGCCGGGTCGCCGATCTTGGTGAGGGCGGCGTAGCCGAACACGCCGGCGAGCAGCAGGCGACCAGCGGTCGCCGCCCAGAGCAGTCTGGGGGTCTTCATGGGGTTCTCCTGGAGGCGAAGGGGCCGACGGGCCCGCGAACGCCTCTAGCGCGTGCGCCTCACCCGGCGGCCAGGACGGGGACCTGACCTGACAGCGAGGTGGCAGGCGGCCCCCGCAGCCGGTGCGCCTCGGCGACGACGCGACCCGTGCGGACCCGTTCCGGGGCGTGCGTGCGGCGGGCCCGGACGGCCGGGACGGGAAGGACTGGGGCCAGCAGGAGTCGTACGCCGTGCAGCGCGCCCACCAGGACGGCGAGCGCCGCGGCCGTGCCGTCGAGGGCGTCCCGCGCGCCGCGCGAGAGCGCCGCGATCAGCAGGCAGGCGAGCAGCTGCGCGGCGACCAGCCACCAGCCGGCGTGGGACGTGAGCTGACCGAGCGGACCGGGGCTCGTCTGGGCCGCGGACGGGCAGCAGATCAGCCCCTTGGCGCTGGTCCCGCCCTGCAGCGCCACGGTCAGCGCGTGGGCGCCGAGCTGGCCCGTGGCGAGGACCGCGGCCAGGGTGAGGACCCTCGTGCTCCGCGCGGCGAGCGGCCACAGCAGCAGCGCCAGTGCGGCAGTGCCGGCGGTGAGGAGCAGCGGCCCGGGGGCGTCGCCGTCACTTGTGGCACGAAGCGACAGGAAGGCCAGCAAAGCGGACGCTGCAGTGACGCTCGCCAGCGCGGCACCAGAGCGCCACCGCCAGCCGTCGGTCACGTCACGTACAACGACCGACGGCCCCTCGCTGTTCCCCTAGAACCAGCCGGAGATGGTGTCCCAGGCGTCGGAGAACCCGTCGGCGATCGTCTGGCCGAAGCTGACGAACGCGTCACCGATGGCGTTGATCGCGTCGAGGGCCCAGCCGGCCGCCTGGAGCAGCCCGGCGACGATGTCGGCGCCCAGCTGGTAGATCGTCTGGAGCACCCCTGCGATCGCCTCGAGGGTGAACGTGCCGAGGTCGGTGAGGATCCCGGCGATGGCGTCGGAAGCGACGGCGAAGGCGTCCTTCATGATGCTCGTGATCTGCTCGATCGCAGCCCCTGCGTCGGCGAACGCCTGCGCGACCCCGGCCGCGGCCAGGCTGAAGGCGTGCGCGATGGAGAGCGCGATCGCGTTGACGTCACCGTAGAGGCCCTCGAGCACCGTGATGATCGCTGCTGCGGTGTCGGTGAACACCTGGTGCAGGGCGTCGGCGATGTCGGTCAGGACGTAGCCGGCGGCCTGGAAGAAGCTGGCCATGTCGGCGAGCGCCGTGCTGAAGAAGTCGCTGATGGCCTGCATGGCCTCCTGGGCCAGGTAGCCCGCCTGCTCCAGCGCCTTCGCGACGTCGTCGGCCAGGTCGCCGAACGCGTGGTTCAGCGCCTCGGCGACGTCGGTTGCCGTCTTGGTCAGCGCGTTGAAGATCTGCGCCACCTGGGTGTCCACCTGGTTCCAGACCTCGTGGAGGACGTCGGCGATGTCGTTGAGCAGGTAGGTGACCCCGGCCACGGCGGCGTTGACCTCGTCGAGGATGGCCGCTGCGACGGCCGCCGCGACGTGGAACACCTCGTCGAGGACCTGCGCGGCCTCGGCGACCAGGTACTCGGCAGCCGCCAGCGCGTTCACCGCCAGCTGGGCGGTGACGTTGAAGGCCGTCTGCAGCGCTCCCGCGACCTGGTTGACCGTGAAGCTGATCGCATCAGCCACCGCCGTCGCGACCGTGTGGAAGGCCGTGGCGACCGCCGCGGCGGCGGCGTCGTAGATGTCCGCCAGCGCGGTGGCGATCTGGCTGATGCCGTAGCTGAGGTAGTCCAGGGCGCGGATGATGCCCTCGTAGGCCGCCTCTCCCGCTGCGGCGAGTGCCGCGTAGGCCGACTTCAGCCCAGCGACCACCTCATCGACCGCGTAGCCCGCGGCCTGCAAGGCACTGCCGAGGGCGTTGACGACCGCGCCGTACGCCGCCTGCAGCTCGTGCGCGATCGCGTCCACTGCGTAGTTGAAGGTGTCCTTGAGCACCTGAACGGCCTCGGCGATCGTCTGACCGAGCTCGTGGTAGAGCGCTTCGGCGATGTCAGCGAGCTGGTAGCCGAAGTCGATCAGCGTCGCGACCGCCGTGCTGACGCCTTCGGCGAAGGCGTGGGCGAGGGTCGCGGCGAGCTGGCCCGCCGTGTAGCCGGCGTCACGCAGCACGTCGACCGCGGACCAGAAGCCGCTCGTGACGGCCGCGAGACCCTGGTTGAAGCCGGACACGATCGCCCCGCCCACGTCCTCGGCGAAGGTGATCGCCGCGTCGATGGCGGTGTTGATGGCCTCGGCCACGATGGGTATCGCGGCCTCCACCGCGCCGGCCACGATGTTGTACCCGGCGACGATGCCGGCGATGGCCTGCGGGCCGTACTCGGTGATCAGCATCGGGATGGCGACGGACAGGGCTCCGCCGATGATGGCGCAGGCCACCGTCGCAGCACCGGCCGAGACGAACTCGCAGCCGACCGTGAAGGCGACGGAGATGGTCAGGCCGACGACGTCCGCGGCGCACACGAAGGCCGTGTCGTGCAGGCAGTCCTCGACCGTGACGAACGCCTGCAGCGCGATCCCGGCGACCGCCAGCGCGGTCCCGGCGAACTTCGCGGCCTTCGCCGCGCCGCCGAGCGCCTCGCCCGCGGCGCCGGCTCCCTTGGAGGCACCGGCGACGGCGCCTTCGGCAGAGCCGATCTCACGTGCCCCGGCGCTCACGACGCGCGCCTCCGCGCCGACGGACGAGGCGAGCGACGACGACGCCGTGACGGTCTTCGACCCCACGAGCGAGGACAGCTTCATGCCGGCCTTGATGGTCACCGCGATCGCAGCGGTGCCCAGCTTGGTGTCGTTGCCGATGTTGGCTTCGTCGCTGTTGTGGCTCCAGAAGACCTGGTCGGTCTCGGGTGCCTCCCCCTTCGGGTCACCCAGCGAGGTGGGCCGGTCGCTCGCGAAGGCGTAGGGCGACATGACCGCCGCGCCCACCACCGGGTCCTTCGGGTCCCGCTGCGTGAAGCGGCCCGTGGAGGCGTCGTAGTTGCGCGCCTTCATGTAGTACAGGCCTGAGCCCGGGTCGAGGTACTCGGACTGGAAGAGCAGCGGGTTCCCGTGCCCGTCCCCGCCCGCGTCCATCGTGACGTTGCCGAAGCCGTCGTAGTGGTACGCGGCCGCGAGCGAGCCGTCGGCGTTGGTGAGCTCCGTGACGTTGCCCTGCGGGTCGAGCTGGTAGAAGTACGTCGCCGTCGCGCCGGCTCCGGGCACCTGCATCGCGACCGGGCCCTCGCCGTAGAGGTAGCGGCGCAGGGTGGTCCCGCCGCTGCGCTCGATCGCGAGCTGCGGCTGGTCGTTCGCCGGGTCCCACAGGTACTGGATCGTGGAGCCACCCACGCTGCGGCTGATCCTGTTGCCGTCACCGTCGTAGTCGTAGGTGATGGCGGCGCCGCCAGGCGGGGTCACGCGCACGAGCCGGCGGGCGGCGTCGTACCCGTAGGTCGTGGTCTGGCCGCCACGGGTGGACGAGAGCATGTCGCCGCTCTTGTCGTAGGTGTAGCTCGCGGGGCTCGCGCCGGACTGCGACGACACCTGGTCGAACGCGTTGAGGGCGCTGTTGGTCGTGCCCGCACCCGTCGTGATGGACGTGCGGTTGCCGTTGCCGTCGTAGCTGACGTTCGGTGCCGGCGGCGCGCCGGCCGGCGGGGCCGGCGGCGTGGTGTCGACGGTCGGCGCGAAGGTCGCGGCCGTCGTGGTCTGGCTGCTGTCGTTGGACGAGCTCAGGTCCGGGACGGCCGGCCAGGCGATGCCTCCGGTGTCCGTGGTCTGCGACTGCGCTGTCAGGCGCCCGTCGCCGTCGTAGCCGTAGCGGTTGGTGGTGACCTTGCCGTTGACGGAGTTGACCTGCGAGAGCGGGTTGCCGGCGCTGTCGTAGGTGAAGGCGTCGTCGCCCGCAGCCTGCCCGCCCAGCGTCAGCGACTGACGAAGGACGTCACCTGCAGCGTTCAGCAACCGGGTCTCGAGCACGCCGTTCGCGAACGCGATGCCGACGGTCTGCCGCTGCGCGTTGCGCAGGTAGGAGGCCGAGACGTAGTCGGACTGGCCCTTGGTCCCCGAGGTGAGGCTCATCAGCTTCTGGCGGTCGTCCAGGGAGTACGTGACGTGGGTGCCGTCCGGGTACGTCTCCAGGATCTTCCCGGCTTGCGACCAGTCGTAGGAGAAGCCGTTGGCACCGGTGAGGTTCCCGTTGCCGTCGTAGCTGTAGGTGTGCGTGACACCGTCGCTCATCGTGTGGCGCCGGCCGAGGGCGTCGTAGGTCTGGTCGACGACGATGGTCGGCTGGCCGGTCTGGGTGTACGTGGTGCGCGTGACCCGGTGGAGGGCGTCCAGCGTGTAGGCCGTCGTCCGGCCGTCCGGGTCCGTGGCCGTCTTGAGGTTGTTGTCGACGTCGTAGGTGTACGTCGTGCTGCCGCCGCCCTCGGTCGCCTTGGTCTTCCGGGCAAGGGCGTCATAGGCGTACGACGTGGTGTGGCCGGCCGGGTCGAGGACGCTGCTGAGGTTGCCGGCGCTGTCGTAGCCGTAGCTGGTCGTTCCCGCGGCGTTGCGGGCGGTCGCGACCAGGCTGTCCGGGTTGTAGGTGAACCGCGTCGTGTTGCCCGCAGCGTCCGTCGAGGAGGCCACGTTGCCGGCGAGGTCGTAGCCCACGGAGGTGACCCGTCCGTTGGTGTTGCGCCGCGCCAGCTTGCCGAGCGCGTTGAACGACTGGGTCAGGACCTGCCCGGACGTGTCGTCGGCCGCGAGGACGTTGTTGTTGAGGTCGTAGCTGTAGTGCGTCGTGATGCCGGCAGCGTCGGTCTTCGTCAGCTGCCGACCGGAGGAGTCGTAGGTGTAGGTCGTGCCGGGGTCGGTCGGCGCGCCGGGGTTCTCCCGCAGCAGGTTCCCAGCAGGGTCGTAGGTCTGCACCATCGTGACGGCGCCGCCCACGTGGGTCGTGCGGGCCAGGGCGCTCTCGTCCCAGGTCCAGCTCGTGACGTGACCCGCGGGGTCGGTCGTGGACGCGAGGTCGCCGGCGTCGTTGAACGCGTAGCTCGTCGGGTTGCCGGCGGGCGGAGCCATCTGGGTCTGGTGGCCGGCGGCGTCGAAGGTCCAGGTGGTCTTGTGGCCACCGGGATCGGTGCTGCTGAGCCGGTTGCCTGCTTCGTCGTAGGTGAAGGTCGTGCCGCTGCCGTTCAGCACCTTCCCCGCGAGGTCCTGGATGACGACCTTCTTCATGTTGCCGAAGGCGTCGTAGCTGAAGATCCGCTTGTTCGTCGGCCCGACGGTGTCGATCAGGTGACCCACGCCGTCGTAGTCGAACCGGGTCCACTGGACGTTGCCGGTGGCCGGCGGCTTGATGGCCGACAGCCAGGGCCCGTTGTAGGTGTAGGTGGTCGTGTTGCCGGTGGCGTCGGTCTGCGACGTGATGCGGTGCTGCCCGTCGTACCCCATGCGCACGGTCGCAGCCTGGGTCGAGCTGGTCGGGACCGTCTGGCTGGTGAGGTTGCCGAACTGGTCGTAGGTGTAGCTGGACGTCCAGCCGAGCGCGTCCTGTGACTCGATCATGTGCAGGTTCGCGTCATAGGAGTAGCGCGTCGTGCCACCCGACGGCAGGGACTGGGCGACGAGCACGTTCCCGACGTAGCGGTCGACGTAGTCCTGCCGGGTCGGTGCCGAGCCGGCCACGGACGTCAGGTGGTGGCGCGTGCTGGTCTGCGGCGAGGTTGCGTAGTCGAACGTGTCGTCCGCCCGGTCCTGGTCGCCCTTGATCTGCACGGCGGCGACCTTGCTGTCGCTGTTGTAGCCGGCGGACAGCCGGACAGCGCCGGTGGGGTCGGTGATCGTCGTGAGCTTGCCGGAGCCGTCGTAGCCGTAGAGCCAGGTGTGGCCCAGGACGTCGGTGACCTGGTCGAGCAGCCCGCTCGTGTAGTGGTAGCCGACGGTGCGGTGCGGCGTCGTGAGGCTGACGAGCTGCCCGGTGCTGTTGAGCGTGCCGGTGACGCTCGGGGTCTTGCTGCCGGCGAGGGTGACCTTGACGGTGCCCGCCGTCCAGGTGAACGCCAGGCCCTGGCCGTCCGGCGCGAGGTAGTCGACGACCTGCGCGCGACCGTTGGCCGTGAGGTTGACGTCCCAGCGGACGTTGTCGTCCCGGATGAGCTTGCAGGTCTTGGCGCCGCAGGTGAGCTGAGCCTTGGCGCCAGGTGGCGCGACCCAGGCACCTGTGGCCGGGTTGAACCGCCAGACGAGCTGCTGACCGTCCTCGCCGCGAACGGTCATGGTCTGACCGGGAACCACTCTCACCGAGATGTCGAAGATCGACGACCAGCCGCGACCGAAGACGCCGCCCGCGGCGTCCGCCGAGTTGTAGCTGCGCTCCACGACCAGCGGCTCACCGAGTGCGGCGACGCTCAGGTCGGTCGAGGCGAAGGCCAGCGCTCCCGTTGCGGAGTTGACCTTGTCGGTGGTGGCGGTCGGGTTGTCGCCGTAGATGCGCCCGCCGAACGTCTGCTCGAGCGGCACAGGCGTCGGCGCCTGCTCCAGAGGCAGCGGAGGTGCGAGCAGGACGGGGAAGCCCCGGCTCTCGGCGGTGAGGTGGTCGGCTGCGTCGGTCGCGGTGAGGACGTAGCCGGCCCCTGCCTGGTCGATCGCGCAACCGCCGTAGGCCGCCTCGCCGTGGGATGCGGCCCGGTTGCCGCACGACAGGGCAGCACCGGCCGTGCCCGTACCCGAGGTGAGGGACAGGTCGATGGTGGCGCTGGTGTCGGTGAGGTTGCCGCCCTTGTCGACGACCCGGACCACCGGCTGCGTCGAGAACGCGCTCCCCGCCATCGCCCCGGCCGGCTGGGTGGAGAACACCAGAGCCGCGGGGTCTCCTGTGGTGATGTCGAAGGGCGCACTGGTCACGCTGCCGAAGGACGCGGAGGCATCGAGGGTGTAGCCGGTGCCGGCGCGGTCGATGGCGCAGTCGCTGAACCGGGCCACGCCCTTCTGGGTGGGCACCGCGCCGTCCTTGCAGGTGAGCGCACCGGCCCCCTGGCCCGCGGTCCGGGTGAGCGTCACGGTCGCCGATGCGGTGCTGACGAGGTTGCCGCCGGCGTCCTCGATGCTCACGACCGGCTGGTGCTCCCAGGCCTCGCCGCCGGCGCCGCCACCGGGCTGGCTGGTGAACGCGATCTTCGTGGCCGTGCCGACCGCGACGTCGAACGCCGCACTGGTGACCGTGACGGTGCTGTCGGAGGTGAGGGTCGCCTTGAGGCGGTAGCCGAGCCCGGCCTTGTCGATCTTGCAGCTGCTGAAGCCGGCCCGGCCGTCGGAGCCGGGAGCGAGCGGGTTCGTCGTGCAGTGCAGGACGGCGCCCGGAGCGCCGGTGCCCGGCGCGATGGAGAGGGTCACGGAGCCGGACGCGGGGTTGCCGCCGCTGTCCATGACGTCCACCGACGGCTGCGTCCCGAACGCGCTGCCACCGGTGCCGCTGGCGGGAGTGGCGTGGAAGGCCAGCTGCGAGGCACTGCCCTCGGTGACGAGCAGGTCAGCGGTGTTGACCGAGTGCGTCCCGGAGGTGGCCTTCAGCTGGTACGTGCCGTTCTTGTCGATCTTGCAGCCGCTGAAGCTGGCGTACCCGTTCGTCGTGCCCAGCGTCGTCGCATCGCAGGTGAGGGTCGCGGCCTCCGAGTTGGTGCTCGCGTCCAGCGACAGGGTCACAGGTCCGTTGACGGGGTTGCCCCCGGAGTCGGTGAGGTTGACGACCGGCTGCGTCGTGAAGGCGAGGCCGCCGTGCGCGCCGTCCGGCGCGGTGCCGAACGCGATGCCCGAGGCGTTGCCCGCGGTGACGTTGAAGGCCGTACTGGCCACCGTCAGGCTGGGCGTCGTGACGCTGGCGGTCAGGGTGTAGCCGCTGTGGGCCTTGTCGATGGCGCACCCCGCGAAGGTGGCGACGCCGTCGCTCGCAGCCTTCGGGTTATCGGTGCAGCTCAGAGCCGCACCGCTGGCGCCGGTGCCCGACGTGATGGTGAGCGTGACGTTCTGGCTGAACCCGGGGACCGCGTTGCCGCCCGCGTCCTCGGCGGTCACGACCGGCTGCACGGCGAAGGCCTGCCCACCAGGACCACCGGACGGCTGCTGCGTGAACACCAGCTGTGTCGGGTCACCGGCGGTCACGTCGAGCTCGGCGCTGGGGGCGCCGAGGAGATCCGGGTCGGCGTCGGTGTCGACGGCGTACAGCTTGTAGCCCGAGCCGGCAGCGTCGATCTTGCAGCCGGCGAAGGTCGCGACACCGGCAACGGCAGCGACCGGGTTCTGGGTGCACGACAGCGGCTGGAACCCGCCGCCGGCGGTCGTGACCAGCAGACCGATGTGGTCGCTGCTGTCGAAGGTGTCTCCGCCGGTGGTCTGCATCGTCACCGTCGGCTGGTCGGTCCAGACGACAGCCGCCTCGGCGGTCGTCGGCGGTGCGTCGGTGAACGTCAGCTGCGAGAGACCGGAGATGTCGAAGGAGCTGCTCTGCGCCGTCACGGCGTCGACGTGCGCGGTGACCTTGTAGCGACCTGCCCGCGTGACCTGGCACCCGGCGAACGTCGCATCGCCGCCGGCATCCGTCGTCACCGTGATGTTGGTGCAGCTGAGCGCCGGTGGGGTCGTCGGCTGGTCCGCCGGGAAGACCACGTCGAGGGTCAGCGTGACGTGGGCGCCGGACACGGCGGCGGCAGGGCTGCCGGAGTCGGTGACGTGCACCTTCGGCTGCGTGCTCAGGTCGCTGCCGGCACTACCGCCACCGGGCTGGGTGGTGAAGGACACGTGCGCCGCCACAGCGCTCGCGCTCGCCGGAGCCGTGGGAGTCACCGGCAGCCCGGTCAGCAGCATCGCGGCACTGATGGCCCCGACCAGTCCTGCACTCGACACGCGCTTGGTTGACCACCACGTCGCGATCATGAAACCGCCCACCCGCCCGACAAGCGTGATGGGGCACACCGGTTTCGCAATTCGCTCGCCGACGTCCTAGCGACCACTGGCAGACGTCGGGTCCTCGCGCTTGAGCCCCCCTGAACGATGCTGACCCTAGGGATGACGCTTCGTAGTCGTCTGTAGTCACAGAGAGTCATGTTGACCGATGGCAACCGTTTGAAAGCGGCACGCAATCACAGGGTCCTGAGGGATGCTGGCCCCGTGGGAGCTTCGCTGGTCGGGCGCACGACGGAGCTGCACGCCGTCGGGGCCGCCGTCACCCGGCTCACCGAGCACCGCGGCGGGGCGCTGGCCGTCACCGGGGTCGCCGGGGTCGGGAAGTCCCGGCTCGCGAGGGAGGCGGTCGGGCTCGCGCAGGCGGCGGGTGCGACGACGCTCGTGGGCCGGGCGGTCCCGTCGGGTGCGGGTGCCTACCGACCCCTCGTCGAGGCGCTCGCCGGCTGGGCGCGGACCGCGGGTCCGGTGTCGCTCGGTGCGCACGACCGGGCCGTCGACTGCCTGCGCGGCGGCCGCTGCGACGAGCCGCTCTCCCCCGAGTTCGTCGCCGAGGCGCTGCTGCGGCTGCTGCCGCACGTCGGCACCCCGACCCTCCTGCTGCTGGAGGACCTGCACTGGGCGGACGCCGAGACCCTGGCCGCTGTCGAGTACCTCGCCGACGCCGCCGAGCAGCTGCCCCTGCTCCTCGTCACGACCTCCCGTGAGGACGAGGGCCACGCCGCCCTGCGGGTGCTGCGCGCTCTGGCCGCACGCGGCGCCGTGCAGGCCGTCCCGCTCGGACCGCTCGACCCGGAGCAGACCCGGGAGCTGGCGGAGCTCCGCCTCGGCACGACCGTCTCCACGCGGCTGGTGTCCCTCCTTCTCGACCGGACCGACGGGTTGCCGCTCTTCGTCGAGGAGCTGCTGGCCGCCCTGCACGACAACCTCGTCCCGTCGTCCGAGGGCCTCGACGTCACACCTGCGGCGACGGCCGTCTTCCCGACGACGGTCGCCGACACGGTCGCGCCACGACTGGAGGCGTTCGCCCCCGACCACCGGCGGGTGATCGAGGCGGCCGCCCTGCTCGGGAGGTCCTTCGACCACGACCTGCTGGGCGCGGTGCACGGGGACGTCACCGCGGCCCTGCAGGCGGCGACCGCCGTCGGGCTGCTGCACGAGGACCCCGACCTCCCCGGCCGGCTGCGCTTCCGGCACGCGCTGCTGCGCGACGGGGTGCTCGCCGCCACCTTCCCCCCGACGCGCCAGGCGCTGGCCCGCGAGCTGCTCGACGCCCTCCCACCCGAGCCGAGCGGGGTCCAGCTCGCCACGGCGTACGAGCTCGCCTCGCGGGCCGGAGACCCGCGCCGCGCGGCCCGGCTGGCGGTCCGCCGCGCCGTCGAGGCGTTCGACGCGTGGGCACTGGCGACCGCCGAGCAGTGCCTCTCCGAGGCCCGGCTGCACGCCGGTACCGAGCCGGAGCTGGTCGTCGAGATCGACCTGCAGCAGCTCCGGGTCGCCTCTCTCGCCGGTCGCCTCGACGTCGTCGAGCGCGTCGGCAGCGCGCTGCTGACGCGCCCCACCGACGCCGCGGTGGTGCTCGTCGAGAGCCACCTGCGGCTGGCCCAGGCACTGCTCGACAACGAGCGCGTCGACGAGGCCGAGCCGCACCTCGTGGCGGCAGCACCGCTCGTCGCCGACGGCGGCGACGCCTGCACCGCGACCCGCCTCGAGCTCGAGTGGTCGATCGCCGCGTCGCGCCGTGGCGACACGGCGACCGCGGTCCAGCGCGCGGAGGCCGCGGAGCAGCTGGCGCGGCCCCACCCCGACCAGACGGACCTGGTCTGCGCGGCGATGCTGCACGCCGGGCGGGCGCTGCTGCCTGACGCGGACGCGGCCCGCGAGCGCTGGCTGGCCGGCCTCGCGCATGCCGACGCGCACGGCCTGCGGCTGTGGCGCGGTCGGCTGCTCAGCGAGCTCGCCTCCCTCGACGAGGACGCGGTCGACCTCGCCGAGGCCGAGGAGCTGGCCCGCGAGGCCGGCGCGGTCGAGCTGCTGCAGCGGGTCCGGCTGCTGCAGGCGCGGGTCGCCGTCCTGCGCGGCGAGGTCGAGGACGCCGAGACGCTGCTGCACGCCGCCGAGGCCGGCGCACCGCTGACCGTCCCCTCGCGCCGGACGGCCGCCGAGCTGGCCACAGCCGTCGCGGTGCTCAAGGGCGACCGCGCGGCACCGACGGTGCTCAGCGCGCTGCTCGACGACGACCTCGCCACCGCACGGGCCCTGGCCGAGGCCCAGCCACGGGCGCTGTTCGCGACGGCACTCACCGGCGTACCGCCCTTCCCTGCCGCGCCGCTGCTCGCCGCTCTGACCACCAGGGTCTGGGCGGAGGGTGCCGAGGACGCCCGCGAGCACCTGCTCGCCGCGATCCCCACCCTCGAGCGGCTCGGGCTGACCCGGCCGGCCGAGGCCTGCCGGGCGCTGCTGCGCGCGGACGGGGTGCCGCTGCCCCGACGGGCGTCGGCGCAGGACGGCGTACCCGAGCAGCTGCGGGCCGCCGGGGTGACGGCCCGGGAGCTCGACGTGCTCCGGTTGATCGCCCACGGCCGTACGAACCGGGACATCGCGGCCGAGCTGTACCTGTCGGTCCGCACCGTGGAGAAGCACGTCGAGCGCTTGCTGCTCAAGACCGGCGCCGCCAACCGGACCGCCCTCGCGGCTGCCCGCGCCGACGCGTCAGGCTAGGGGTCATGACCGAGCTGACAGATCGCCACCAAGCCGTCCTCATCACCCTCCGCAAGGACGGCTCACCGCAGTCGTCGAACATCGCGTTCGTCCTGCGCGACGGCGTGGCGCGTGTCTCCGTGACCGCCGACCGGGCCAAGACCCGCAACCTCCAGCGCGACCCGCGGTGCGTGCTGCACGTGCTGGGCAGCAGCTTCTGGGAGTACGCCTCCTTCGCGGCCACTGCGGAGCTGTCACCGGTGTCGAAGGAGCCAGGAGACGCGACGGGACGGGAGCTGCTCGAGGTCTACGAGGCCGTCACGGGCGGCCCGCACCCCGACCAGGAGGAGTTCTTCGCGGCGATGGTGTCCGAGCAGCGGCTGGTGCTGCGCCTGACGCTCGGCAAGGGCACCGGCCCGCTCGTTACGTAGTCCCACGGCGCTCGGTACGTAGTCGCACCGACGCGGGACAGGGGTGCTGCGGCGGACCGTCGAGGCATGACCACGACATCGGCCGCACCGGCCCTCCAGACCCTGTCCACCACCGGTCCCGTCTTCCTCCCCGGGGACCCCGACTACAGCTCCGAGATCTCGCCGTGGATCGCCAGCACGGTCCACTCCCCCGACGTCGTCGTCGGCGCGACCTGCGCCGAGGACGTCGTCGCCGCCGTCCGGTACGCGATCCGCAACGACATGACGGTCGCCGTCCAGGCCACCGGTCACGGTGCCGCCACCGCGATCGAGGGCGGCGTGCTCATCACCACCCGGCGCATGACCGGCGTCTCCGTCGACCCGGTCCGCCGGGTCGCCCGGATCGCCGCCGGCGCGAAGTGGGGCGCCGTCGTCGCCGCCGCCGCGCCCTACGGCCTCGCGCCGCTCTCCGGCTCGACCACCGACGTGGGTGCCGTCGGCTACACCCTCGGCGGTGGGCTCGGCCCGCTCGGCCGCCGCTACGGCTTCGCCGCAGACCAGGTCCGCTCCGCGGAGATCGTCACCGGCGACGGCTGCCTGCGCACCGTCGACGAGGACGACGAGACCGGCCTGTTCTGGGGGCTGCGCGGCGGCAAGACCAACTTCGGCATCGTCACCTCGCTCGAGGTCGGACTGGTGCCGGTCGCGCGCCTCTACGGCGGCGCGCTGTTCTTCGACGGCACCGACGCGCGGCAGGTGCTGCACGCCTGGCGCGAGTGGGTCGAGACCGTCCCCGAGCGGATGACGTCGTCGATCGCGCTGCTGCGCATCCCGGGCTTCGCGGAGGACGCGCCTCCCCCGCTGCGCGGGAAGCTGACGGTGCACGTCCGCATCGCCTACGTCGGTGACCCCGCCGACGGCGAGCGCCTGGTCGCGCCGCTCCGTGCGGCAGCACCGGTCCTGCTCGACGGCGTCCGGGACATGCCCTTCACCGAGGTCGACTCGATCCACCTCGACCCGGTGCACCCCACGGGGGCGTACGAAGGCGCTCGGCTGCTCACCGGCTTCCCGGCCGCAGCGGTGGACGCCCTCGTCGACGCCGCGGGGCCGGACGTCGACGTCCCGCTCATCTTCGCCGAGGTGCGGCACCTGGGCGGTGCGCTGTCCCGCGAGCCCGCGGTGCCGAGCGCGGTGACGGGGCGGGACGCCGCCTTCTCCCTGATGGCTCTCGGGCCGCTGGCGCCGGGGCTCGAGCACGTCGTCCCGGGCGTGGTGAACGGCGTCGTCGCTGCGCTGGCGCCCTGGCACGCCACGCAGCGGCTCATCAACTTCATCGGCCACGACGTCGCGCCTGCCCAGGTGGCCGCTGCCTACCCGCCGGCCGTCGCCGCCCGGTTGCAGCAGCTGAAGGACCGCTTCGACCCGCACGGCCTGTTCCGCTACGGCGCCGCGCTGCCGACCCGGAGCGCGTCATGAGCCCCCTGGAGCAGGCCGTCGCACGGGAGCACGTCAACGACCTGCTCCGCCGGGCGGAGCGATCACGGAAGGTGCGGCGGGCTCGACGGCCGCGGAGGTAGTCAGCCTGAGGGGCGGTGCGAGGTGCACCGCCCCTCGTGGTCGTCCGGGGTCGAGGACTGCCAGACTCCAGAGCAGTTGTCCGACAGCTGAGATGAGGCACGGTGCGGTTCACCGAGGAGCACAACGCGTTCCGCAAGATGGTCCGGGACGTGGTCGAGCGCGAGATCGTCCCCTACGTCGACGAGTGGGAGAAGGCCGGCATCTTCCCCGCCCACGAGCTCTTCCCCAAGCTGGGCTCGCTCGGTCTGCTCGGTCTCGAGTACGACCCGGCCTACGGCGGTCAGGGCGCCGACCACCTCTTCACCGTCATCGCCTGCGAGGAGCTCGCCCGCTGCGGCGCCGGTGGCATCCCGATGGCGATCGGCGTGCAGAGCAGCATGGCCACCCCGTCGCTCGCGAAGTTCGGCAGCGAGGAGCTGAAGCAGAAGTACCTCGTGCCCGCCATCGCCGGCACCCAGGTCTGCTCCATCGCTGTGACCGAGCCGGGCGCCGGCTCCGACGTCGCGAGCATCCGCACCAAGGCGGTCCGTGACGGCGACGAGTTCGTGCTCAACGGCACGAAGCTCTACATCACCAACGGCACCCAGGCGGACTGGATGTGCGTGCTGGCGCGCACCTCCGACGAGGGCGGCTACCGCGGCATGTCGCAGCTCATCGTCGAGACCAGCTCGCCGGGGTTCAGCGTCTCGCGCAAGCTGGACAAGCTCGGCAACTGGTCGTCGGACACCGCCGAGATCGTCTTCGAGGACGTCCGCGTCCCGGTCGAGAACGTCATCGGCACCGAGGGACGCGGCTTCCAGCAGCAGATGTCGCAGTTCGTCATCGAGCGGATGTTCGCCGCCTACGGCTCCCCCGGCTCGGCCAGGCGGGCGCTGGAGAAGACCCGCGACTACCTCAAGCAGCGGGAGGCGTTCGGCAAGCCGCTCATGCAGAACCAGTACATCGCCTTCCGGATGGCCGAGCTGTCCGCCCAGATCGACCTCGTGCAGGCGCACAACTACGCCTGCGCCGAGGCCTACATGGCCGGCGAGGACACCACCCGCTACGCCACGGTCGCCAAGCTGATGACCGGTCGGCTCTCCCGCCAGGTCGCCGACACCTGCATGCAGTTCTACGGCGGGATGGGCTACATGGAGGAGACCTGGACGTCCCGGTACTTCCGCGACAGCCGGCTGCTCTCCATCGGTGGCGGCGCCGACGAGGTCATGCTCCAGGTGCTCGCCCAGCTCGACGGCTTTACCTGACCCGGCGGCGGCCTCGCTCGACCGGATCAGTGCCCGCTGACAGCCTCTACGCCTCGTCGATGAGGCGGTCCGCCTCCGCCAGCTCGTCTTCACTGAACGCCCCGTGCTCCGCCTCCCACTCAGCCAGAGCAACAAGGCCCCGCCGCCGGCGTAGCAGGTCCTCGGCCGCTCCCGTCATCAGCGCCGACACCGTCGTCCCGCGAGCGGCAGCCTCCGCCACGAGCCCCTCCAGAACATCGGGTGGAAAGGAGAGACTCCGCTTCACCACGCGAACCATGCTGGCATCGTACGACGAGAAGCTCGGATCGGTGAACTGGACTTTCGACCTTGCAACGTACCTCATTCTACCATCTCTTGTATGAAGATGGTAGAGGGTAGTCCTACAACGATCACGCGTAAGAGTTGTCCTGACTCGAACGTGTTTTCGCTTCTGGGTTCGAGCATACTAGAGG
>CAMLIA010000089.1 GCA_946479905.1 uncultured Frankiales bacterium
GAGCCGCAACCGCATCGTGGTGCCGAGCCTGATGTCGGACCGCCACCCGGGCCGGCTGTCCGAGCGGGCTCCGATCGTCCAGCTCCGGGGGACCGGCCGTGGGCGGAGCAGCTTCGTCCCCGACATGTTCCGGTTGCGCCACCAGTGGGTGCTGGGGGTCACCGACGCGCTCGTGACGCCCGGTGGCACGACGGCGAGCCGACCGGGCCTGGCGGACGCCAAGCCGGCGGGCTTCACCGGGCTCGGGACGAACGGGGACGGGGCCGCCCGCGCAGCTGACCACCGCCGTACCGATCTGCTGCGCGGACCCGCCGAGCCGCAGGAGCCGGCTTCGGTCTCGGCCGCGAAGGTCGACGGGGACTGGAAGCTCCGTCCCAGCGCCCGCGAGGAGGGTCTCGGCGTCACCGGGCAGGAGTTCGTGCTCGCGGAGCCCGAACCGGTGGGACAGAGGTTCTCGCTCGGCGCGCACGCGCTCGCGTGGCTGCGGGACGCGGACCCGCGCAAGATCGAGGGTCCCAAGGTCCCGCTGCTGGCCCTGTCCTTGGTCGCCTTCATCGTCGGCTGGGACCAGGCCGCACTGCTCATCGTGCTCCCGAACCTGCAGGTCTCGTTCGGGTTCGACGCCGAGTTCCTGGTCACGATCGGCACCCTCGGCGCCACGACAGCGACGATCATGTCGATCCCGCTGGGCTACCTGGCGGACCGCGTCAACCGCGTCCGGATGATGCAGGTGTCGATGGTGTTCACGTCCATAGGCACCCTGCTGATGTCCTTCGCCTCGAGCACCCACGAGCTGGGCGTCGCCCGGCTGCTGCACGCGGTCGGCGCGGCCGTGGGGGCGCCGGTCGGGATGTCCCTGCTCGCCGACTGGTACCCCCCGACCAGCCGCTTGAGGGTCTTCTCCTTCCACACCTTGATGCACAGCGTCGGGCTCGTCGTCGGTCCCCTCGTGGCCGGCATCCTGGTGAGCGCCTACGGCTGGCGCTCCGCCTTCGTCGTCATGTCGGTGCTCGTCGTGCTCGCCCAGCTCTGGGTGTTCTACCTGAGGGAGCCGAAGCGTGGCTACCTCGACCGGATCGACGCGGGCGCCTCGGAGTCGGCCGCGAGCGTGCCGCAGAAGTCCGTGGGGTTGCAGGAGGCCTTCCGGATTTCCTACGGCACCGTCACGATGCGACGGCTGAACTACGCCACCGCCTTTCAGACCGTCATGTACGGCGGGTACCCCCTGCTGACGGTGTACTACTTCTCCTCGGTGTTCCGCCTGTCGTCCTTCTGGCGGGCCGAGGTGCTGACCATGGGCACCGCGGTCGGCGTGATCGGACTGATCTTCTCAGGTCCGGTCGGCGACTTCCTGCTGCAGAAGAACCAGCCGAGCCGGATCATCACCCTGCTCGGGGCGTCCTTCTTCCTGCAGGCCGGGGCACTCGTGGTCATGGCGGTGTCGCCCTGGCTCTGGCTGTCCATCGCCGTCAACGTCCCGGTGGCCATCATCGCCTCGATGTTCCTCCCCGCGACCTCCGCGGTCTTCTCCCTGGTGATCCCCGCCCGCATGCGCGGCGTGGGGCTGCAGATGAACGCCCCCTTCAAGCTGATCGGGATCGCCCTGACCCGGTGGGTCATGCCGTTCATGCTGGTGGACATCAGGGACGGCTTCCTCATCATGGCGGCCTTCGTCGTGGTGCCAGGACTCATCACCATGACGGCTGCCGGTGGCGTCGACCGGGACATCCGGGCCGCTCGCGCCTCCAACCTCGCCAAGGACGAGAGCGAGGCAGCTGCTGCTGCCGGCATCAACAAGATGGTCGTGTGCCGCGACGTCGACGTCACGTACGACGGCGTGCAGGTTCTCTTCAACGTCGACTTCGACGTGGAGGAGGGCGAGATCGTCGCTCTGCTCGGGACGAACGGTGCCGGCAAGTCGACCTTGATGCGCGCGATCGCGGGGATCCAGCAGGCGTCGAACGGCGCGATCTTCCTGGACGGCCGGGACATCACGGCCGCTCCGCCGCACGAGAACGCCCAGCGCGGGCTCGTCGTCATGCCCGGCGGTGCTGCGGTCTTCCCGACCATGACCGTCGACGACAACCTGCGCACGGCCGCCTGGATGTACCGCGAGGACGAGGCGTACCTCGCCGAGCGCCTGGAGATGGTGTTCGGGTTCTTCCCGATCCTGCGCGAGCGGCGCGACCAGCTGGCCGGCAACCTCTCCGGTGGTGAGCAGCAGATGGTCGGGCTCGGCCAGGCGCTGCTCATGCGACCCCGCCTGCTGATGATCGACGAGCTCTCGCTGGGCCTGGCGCCCAAGGTCGTGGAGCTGCTGCTCGACACCCTCCGGGCCATCCACGCCCAGGGCACGACGATCATCCTGGTCGAGCAGTCGCTGAACGTCGCGATCACCATCGCCCAGCGAGCTGTGTTCATGGACAAGGGCGAGATCCAGTTCTCCGGCCCGGTCGACGAGCTGATGCGCCGCCCCGACCTCATCCGTGCGGTCTTCATGGGTGGCGGGACCGGTGCGGGTCATGGCCAGCGTCGGGCGCGAGCCCGGCTGCGCGAGCTGGACCCGGCGAAGCCGCTGCTGTCGATCGAGGGCGTCGGCGTCAGCTTCGGCGGCGTCAGAGCGCTGCACGACGTCAACCTGCACGTCGGCCACGGCGAGCTGGTCGGGATCATCGGCCCCAACGGCGCCGGCAAGACCACGCTGTTCGACGTCATCTCCGGCTTCGTGGCTCCGGACGCCGGAACGATCCGGTTCGCCGACGACGACGTGACCCGCCTGTCGCCCGACGGCCGGGCGCGGATGGGGCTCACCCGGTCGTTCCAGAACGCTCGGCTGTTCGGGTCGCTGACGGTGCGCGAGAACATCTCGGTGTTCCTGGAGCGCCGCACCATGAAGAGCGCCCTGCTGGGGGCGCTGTGGACGCCGATGGAGCGCCGGGCGGAGGCGCAGATCAGCTCGCGGGTGGACGACCTGGTCGACCTGCTCGGCCTGGGTGCGTACGCGGACAAGTTCGTGCGCGAGCTGTCGACCGGCACCCGTCGGGCCGTGGACATGGCCTGCGTCATGGCCGCCGAGCCCAAGCTGCTCCTGCTCGACGAACCGTCCTCAGGTCTGGCTCAGGCCGAGACGGAGGAGCTGGGTCCGGTGCTGGCCAGGGTGGCGCACGACACGGGCTGCGGGATGCTGGTGATCGAGCACGACCTGCCGCTGATCACGTCGGTCTCCGACCGCCTGATCGCCATGGAGCTCGGCACTGTCATCGCGGCCGGGTCCACGGAGCAGGTGGTCACCGATCCACGAGTCCTGACGTCGTACCTGTCCGCGTCCGAAGCGGTGCTGTCGCGCTCGGACGCGATGGGTGCCGTGGCTGAGGCCATCGGCGCGATCCCTGTCGGGGCGGGCGTCTGATGGCCGCACGGAGCTGGGCGAAGGCTGGGGCATCCCGGGCGTCGGCGGGTGGCTCGGAGCTGATGGTGTTCATCGAGCGCCGCCTGGGCCTGACCTCGAACGGGGTCATCGTCATCGTGTGCGCGGTCGCCGGGTTCACCGTCGGCCGGCTGATGACCAACCGCGCGCTGCTGTTGCTGGTCTACGGCGTGATCGCGGCGATCGGCTTCGCCTTCGCGATGGGCCGGCGCCGCCTGCAGGTCGAGGCGGTCCGCTCCAAGCTGCCCTCGCGGGTGCGTGAAGAGCAGCTGGTCGAGGTTGACCTGGCGCTGGCTGCGCGCCGTGGCGTGTCGACGATCATCCTCGAGGAGACGCTGCCGGAGCAGTTCGGCCACACGGTGCGCGTGCCGGTGCCGAACCTGCCCGCAGGCGAGGAGACCTCGCACCACTACACGTTCCTGCCGAAGCTTCGCGGGGTGTACGAGGTCGGCCCGCTCACGGCGGTGTGGTCGGACCCGTTCGGCCTCACCAAGCACCGCATGGTGCTGACCGAGCCGACGAAGATGATCGTGCACCCCCGTGTGGAGCAGGTGCACGACCGCGTCGTCTGCCGCGAGTGGGAGGACCCGCCGGTGCGTCCACCGGTGCCCCGCCCGTGGCCGAACGGCTTCGAGTTCTACGGCATGCGCGACTACGCGATCGGAGACGACCCGCGCCGCATCATGTGGCGCGCCACGGCGAAGCAGCTCGACCTGGACAGCGGCGAGGGCCGGTACCTGGTCCGCGAGTCCGAGCAGGGCATCACCGACCGGGTCACGATCATCCTCGACACCGACACGGCGTTCCACAGCCCAGGCCACCCGAGCGAGACCTTCGAGACCGCCGTACGAGCCGCCGCTTCCTTGGCGATCCGGCACCTGCGCGACGGCTTCACCCTGACGGTGGAGCGCAACAGCGAGCGGCTCGCCGCGGGCTACCGCGGCCGGCGTGCGGAGATCCCGCTGCTGGACCGGCTGGCGGAGGTCACGCCGGAGAAGACCTCGCTGGACGAGCCGATCAGCCGCCTGCTGACCGGTGGCCGGAGCAACACCCACTACGTGCTGATCACCCCGCACCTGACGCAGAAGTCAGCCGCGCGGATCCGGCTGCTCATGGAGCGCGGCACGAGCGTGCTCCTGGTCCTGGTCGTGTGGGACGGCACCGACCCGCTCGCGGTCCACCGCGCCGGCGGTCTGGGCTGCAACGTCGTGGAGCTCAAGCCCGGGGTCGCGATGGACCGCGCGTTCCTCAAGGTCACCGGAGCCCGCCGATGACCACCACGGACACCACCACGCCCGTCCTGGACGAGACCGTCCTCGACGCCGCGGCTCAGGGCGCTCCCGAGAAGGTCGAGCCCAAGGCGACGGCCGACGTCGTCACGCCCATCAACCCGACGCTCGTCGGCCTAAGCGCGCTGCTGGCGACGACGGCCGCGGGCTGGATGTTCGCCGGCGTCTTCAGCGGGGGCCTCGCCCGCGTCATCGGCGTGCTGGGTGCCCTGCTCGGTGCAGGGGTGTCGACGCTGTCCTACCGCTCGTCGAAGGGCTCGTTGCTGCGGATCCTGACGGGCCCCGCCGCGTTGCTCGTCGGCGTGCTCCTGATCCTGCCCTCGTCGGGCTCCGGAGACCCGGTGACCCAGGTGCGGGACGTGTTCCGCAACGGCGGGCTCGGGTTCCCCCCCGTCCCGTTCGACCCCGGCTGGCGCCTGGTCCTGGTGGTCTACGTCGCGGTGCTGGGCGCGGCGGCGACGTCGTTCGCCGTCGGGCTCCGCCGCCCGAAGCTCGCGATCATCATTCCCGCGCCGTTCATCTTCCTCGCTGCGTTGCGCCAGCCGGCGTCCTCGACGCTGCTGTCCACCGCCACGGCGCTGGTGCTGCTGATCGCGGCGTTCGGCATGTCATACGCCGTCGACCTGGCCAAGGACGGCGCGAGCTCCGGGAGCTTCGAGCTGCGCCGGATGGGCCGCGCCGCGGTCGCGCTGCTGCTGCTCGTCGCCGTCATGGTGGGGCTCAGCAAGACCGACTTCCTGCTCCCCAAGGCGGACGACACCACGGTCGTGCCGCCGCAGTTCCCGCAGACCCCGCCGCCGTCGCCGGACCGTGAGCTGTTCACCGTCAGGATGGCAGGGCAGCCGCTGCCGCTCCGGTTGGGCGTGCTCGACGTCTACAGCACGAAGCGGACGGCCTGGCTGACCCCGCCGTACGACACCTCGCGCTTCCAGGACGTGCCCGACTCGGGGACCATCAAGGGCGGGACGAGGGACGGGGAGACCCCCGCGATCCCGCCGCCCGCCGACAAGGTGCCGCCCGTCACCATCCACTTCACGATGAAGCACATCGGCGGGCACCTGCTGCCCGACGTGGCGAACCCGCTCTCGTTGCCGCACCACGGCTTCGCCCTGCAGTACGACCCGCGCACCCAAGCGCTGCGCCAGCCCGGGTCGGTCGTGGCTCCAGGGGTGGAGTACGACGTCCTCGCCCCGGCGATCCCGAGCGGTGATGAGCTCGGCAAGACCGGACCTGCCCCGAAGCAGCTCAGGGAGTACCTCGAGGCCCCGCAGGTGCCCGAGGCGGTCCAGAAGCTGCTGGACGCTGCGCCGAAGGACAGCAACCGGTTCAACCGGCTGCAGTTCGTCCGGAACGCCTACTACAGGAAGGTCGTCGCCTCCGGCTCGGGCAACCCGGTGCCGCTCCCGCCGGAGCGGGTCGTGGAGATGCTGCAGGGCAAGCCCGCGACGCCGTTCGAGATCACCGCCGCTGAGGCGCTGCTCGCGCGCTGGGCCGGCGTGCCCTCGCGGATCGGCTACGGCTACTTCGTGCAGAGCCCGACCAACAAGGGCGGGAGTGACTACTCCGTGCGTCCACGGGACGGCTCGGTGTGGCTCGAGGTCTACTTCGACAAGTACGGCTGGGTCCCGATCATCGGCACGCCGCCCAAAGCCTCGTCGTCGCTGAACAACCGCCCGAAGAAGCAGACCACCGCCAGCGTCGCCGCGCTGCTGGACATGCTGCTCTACGTCCCGGTGCAGCAGCACTCGTACCAGGCGGTGTACGTCGTCGTGCGCTGGTGGGCGGCACGGATCCTGCCCATCGTGCTCGGGCTCGTGCTGCTCTACCTGTTCTACCCGGCGCTGCTCAAGATGTGGCGTCGGCAGAGCCGCCGTCGCTGGGCCGCCTCCGTCGGGCCGCGCGGCCGCCTCGCCGTCGCGTACGCCGAGCTGCGTGACGCCGCGACGGATCTCAACGTCGGTCAGCCTGCCCAGACCCCGTTGGAGTTCTACAAGCGCGCGGTGGACGCCGACGAGCAGCACGAAGAGCTCGCCTGGCTCGTCACCCGGGTGTTCTGGGGCGACATGACCCGCGACCTCAACCTCGAGCACGTCGATGTCGCCGAGGACCTCGCCCGGTCGGTGCGGCGGAGGTTGTGGTCCGCCAGCCCTGCGGTGAACCGGCTGGTCGGCTACGGCAGCAGGGCCAGCCTGCGCGACCCCTACACCGACGAGATACCCAACGCGTGGCCTGAGCTGGGCCGCCGCGCCCGCGCGGTGCTGCGTCCCCGGCGCCTGCTGGGCAAGGTGCGGCGGCGGGTCCCTGCCATGGCGGCCGGGCTCGCCATGGTGATCGGGATCGGCGGCTGCGCCGCCTCGAACTCGCTCGGGGGCCCTCCGATCCCGTTGCCCTCGCACCTGCCGGCCGTGGTGGACGGTGTGACGGTGCACGAGGAGAGCTCGGTCGAGTCGTTCTACGCCAAGTCGCTGCCGAAGGCTGCGGTGGTCGACGGGCGGGCCCGGATGTTCACGCTGCACAGCGACGGCCAGATCCAGGGCTCGTTGCAGATCGCGATGTTCAAGCCTGGGTTCTCCGCGAACATGCACAAGGTCCGCAACGGCCTGCTGCAGGGCCTGGGCGCCCGCAACTTCAAGCTCACCCGCATCAGCGGCGTGAAGTTGTGGGTGGCCGACCTGCCCGACCTCGGCGAGCGGATCCTCGTGTGGTTCCCCCCGGACGGGCACTACTACGAGCTGATCGACGCGCGCATCCAGTTCGAGAAGGCACCCACGGTGCTGGCTGACCTGCTCAAGGCTCAAGGCGTCGCGACCGGCGAGGCGTCGACCTCTGACGCCACCGTGCTCGACGTCCACCGCGGCTCTGATTTCCCCACGAGGTGACAACCATGCGACGTTCCCTGCTCGTCCTGGCGATCGTGCCCTTCGCGATCACGGCGTGCTCCGGCCCGCAGAAGCCGCTCAACATCGGGGTGAAGAACCTGGCCACGAGCTTCCACTACGGGCTGGCGCAGGCCGCTGTCGGCGGCCCCAACATCCCCGGGGCCGCCCCGGCTCCGCCGATGGGGCCTCTGGCGCCGATCGGCACCGTCACCTGGCCGGATCATGAGGCGCCGTTGCCTCCGCCCGTGGTCGTCCCGCCGCGGGTGGAGTGCCCGACAGCCAGCACGATCGCCGTCGTGAAGAAGGCGGCGACGAACACCATCGCCAAGCCGCCGGTCAAAGCCGTGTACGGCTTCCACTCCAAGGGCACCTGGGCCGACACGAGCAAGCACAGCGGTGTCTACCCGACCACGCAGCTCCGCGGGGTGACGAATCCCAAGGTCGTCAATGCGGACACCGGCGAGATGACCTTCGACGTGATCACCCTCATGGGCTCGCAGCTGTCGGGCAACAGCTTCCACTACGTGCCACCGACGGCCGCGTCGCGGAGCGCGGCCGGGGCGCAGCCCATCGCGGGCCTCTACCTGACGCGCGACGTGCGCCAGGAGAACGGCAAGACGACGTCCCGTTTCGTTCCGCAGGGTCCTGGGCTGCTGCTGCTCGAGGCCCCGGCCACGCCGGGCAACGTGTGGCAGTCCACCGCGTCGGACGCGTCGAGCGGCATCACGGAGTTCATCACGGCGACCATCCAGCCTCCGAAGCTGGTAGATGCCTGCGGTGAGGTCATCCAGACCATCCCGGTCCACTACGACGGCAGACTCGAGGTCTACCAGCCGGGCCTCGTCCCGAAGGCCATCGACCCCGGCACGAACCTCGACGGGCAGCAAGCCTCGCCCTCCGGCGTGGTGACGTTCACGGCCGACTACTACTTCGCGACCCAGTACGGCGGGCTGATCGTGCAAGACGTCGTGAAGACCGAGGGGAGCATCAAGAACGACGGGCTGAAGGCGAGCCTGACGGCGACGATCAACAGCCTCCCGATCGCCCCATGATTCGAGCCGCCCTCCTCCGACGTCTCTCGGTCGTGGCCGTCGTCGGGATCGCCGTAGCGGCATGCAACCCGACCGGAGAGATCCGCTACCGCGGCCCCGAGACCGTTGCCGAGGCAGTGCCCGGGGGGACGATCACCGTCGGCATCACCCCGCCGGACACCCTTGACCCTGGCAACGTCAGCCAGCCGTCGGGTCGGCAGGTCGTGTCGATCCTGTGCGAGCCGGTCGTGAGCATGGACCCGCTGACGGCAAAGGCCCGGCCGGGCGTCGTCGAGAGCTGGGTCAGCGGGAACCACGGCGGCACCACGTCGCTCCAGCTCCGCACGGACGTGCGCTACCACCGCGGCGGCAAGGTGCGCTCCGACGATCTCGTCGAGGAGATGTCGCGGATCGCCAGGGTGGACACAGCAAGCGTGAACGCGCCGGTCCTGGAGGACCTGGAAGGGTACGACGAGATCCAGGGGGTCGCCGACGCGAAGACCGACGTGGCGCTGCGGCTGCTGGAGGGGATGGCCGCGCCCTCGGACGACACCCTGCAGATATCGCACCACCGCAACCCCGCCGAGTACCTGATGCTCGCGCACCTCGTCTCTGCTCCGGTCCCGGCTCGGCTGGCCAAGGCGGACGACCCCAGCCTCGCCACGAACCCGAACTGCGCAGGTCCCTACGAGCTCGTGACGGCGTACCGGCCCGGGAAGAGCACCACCCTCGCCCTCAAGCGCTTCGCCCGCTACTACGCGAAGAACCGCGCGTACCCCCGCGGCGGCGCGGGCTACCCGGACACCATCGTGTTCAAGGTCTTCCCCGACCGGGTGGCGCAGCTGAAGGCCTTCGCTGCCGGGGAGATCGACGTCGCGCAGGTTCCGCCTGCCGACGTGCCGCCGGCTTTCGTGCCCGCCGGCAGCCGCGTCGTCAGCGCCGCCAACGGCTACGTCGACTACGTCGGGTTGCCGCATGCTGAAGGCTCCCCCTTCGCCAAGCGGGAGGTGAGGCTCGCCCTGTCACAGGCCCTCGACCGGCAGGTCCTGGCCCAGACGGCCCTGCATGGCGCGGCGCAGCCGGCCACGGGCTTCATCCCGCCGACGGTGGGGGACACGTACCAGCCGAAGGGGTGCGGAGCGTTCGCCCCTGCCACCGCCGACGTCAGGAGCGCCCAGGCGTCGTTGGCCGCCGCGCACGTCGACCTGCGGGGCAAGACGGTCAAGCTCTACGTCGACGACGAGTTTGCCAACGCAGACGTGGCGCGTGCAGTCGCGCGGCAGTGGCAGCAGGCGCTGGGTCTGCACGTGCAGCTCGTACCGCTCACCTGGCACGACTTCCACCAGAAGGCCACTTCCACCACCGGCTTCGACGGCGCCTTCATCGACAACTGGGCGGCGCGCTACCCCTCGGCCGACGGCTACCTCTACCCGCTGTTCCACTCCGGTGAGGCCGGCCGCGACAACTACACCCGCAACGGAGACCCGCAGTTCGACGACCTCGTCCACGAGGCCTTCAAGAAGACCGACGCACTCGGCCGGGCTTTCAGCTACCGCACCCTTGAGCGCTACGTCTGCTACCAGATGCCGATGGCGCCGCTGCTGTTCCGCGACTACCGGTACCTGGTGCGGACCAGTCGTGTCGGTGCTGCCGTGGGCAGCTACACCGACGCCTCGACAGGACTGCTCAACCTTCGCGACATCTACGTCAAGGCGGCCAGCAAGTCATGACCAGTCCTGAGACCCCCGCCCCCGGTGGATCCGGCCGGGTCGACCGAGTGCTGAACGCGACGCTGCTCGGGGTGATCACGCTGGTGGTCGCGACCGCCGCGCTGACCGCTCGGCCGCCGGCACCGCCCGCCGTGGCCCAGTTCGCCCCCCAGGCGCAGCACCACATCACCCGGGCCCAGAGCCGGCTCAGCGGGGACTTCGGCAGCCCTGGGGGCGGCCCTGGCGGCACCGGCGGGCTGCCGACGCCCACACCGAAGCCCACCGTTCCCCCCGTCCCGCCTCCCGTGATCGCGCCCCCCGCCGCGAAGTCGCACAACTGCTTCGGCGAGCCCGGCCACGAGATCCAGATCGACATCGACACGCAAGGTCCGCCATGCGTCCCGTACTGGCTCGGCAAGAACGGCGGAGCCACCTACAAAGGGGTCACCGCCGACACAATCCACCTCGCGATCCCGAAGAACATGACCGGCCCGCCCAACGACCCCGAGCGCGCCGTGCAGGACCTGGCGCGCTACGTCAACCGGCACTTCGAGCTCTACGACCGGAAGATCGACATCTACGTTCCCGGCAGCGTCACCGAGTGCAAGACGGGCGTGCAGATCGCCGACGACCTCGCGAAGCGCGGCATCTTCGCCGTGACGGACCCGGAGGACCGGTCGGACGACTGCTTCGACAACGAGGTGGCTCGCAACAAGTTCATCGTGAGCGGCCGAGTCCAGGCGGCGATCCCCGACCTGACCACCGCGAAGCTGCGCGAGCTCTCACCGTACGTGTGGAACTACGAGCGGCCCGCGGACCTGCAGTGGGGCGACGGGGGAAACTTCGTGTGCTCACAGCTCGCCGGCGGGAACTCCGTCTACTCGAGCGACCCGATCGTCGGCAACAAGCCGCGCAAGTTCGGCCTGATCTTCCTGTACTACCAGGACCTGTGGTCGAGCCAGGGATCGATCGACGCCATGACCTCGGCGATGAGTCGCTGTGGAGCGAAGTTCGACGACGTCGAGAAGTTCGACTTCGTCGGTGCCAACCAGAACACCGCCGTGGCCGACGAGCAGAACTGGGCCACGAACGCGGTCCAGCACATGAAGAACCTGGGGATCACCACCGTCGTCACGGTGTGCCCGGACCAGCTCTCGTGCCCCGTGATCGCCAACGCGGCGAGCAACCAGAGCTACTACCCCGAGTGGCTGCTGGTGAACACGGGTCTGTACTTCAACTCCATGTTCCAGGTGGGCTGGCCCACGAAGGACGAACGGCAGTCGGTGTTCATGCTGTCGCCCATCCCCGCCCAGGTTCCCTACGCCTCGCTGCCCGTGAACAGGGCCATCGCCGAGGTCGACCCCGGTTTCCAGATCAACGACGCCCTCGACGCCTGGAAGGCGACGGTCTGGTACAAGCAACTGCTCCTGATCGTGTCGGGAATCCAGATGGCGGGTCCGCACCTGACGCCGCAGACGTTCGCGGCCGGGTTGCATGAGGCGAACTTCCCGAACCCCGCCAGTCCCGCGATGGAGGGCGCGGCGCAGTTCGGCGACGGCTACGGCATGACCCAGGACTTCACGGTCCAGTGGTGGAGCGACACGAGGCCCGCGATCTGGCCCGACGACGGTGCGGGCACCTGGTGTTACGTCCAGGGCGGACGCCGGTACGACGGTGACTACTTCCGCACCAAGAAGCCGGCAGTGCTCCCGCCGCCTCCGCTCGCCACCGCCACCTGCGTCAACTCGCCGCCCGGCTCCTGAGCCTCGAAGCCGCCCAGGACGGGTAATCGACCATGCCTGACAGTTCAGTGATGCCTTGGCAGCTTCAGCCCGCCTCCGACCCCGACGTGCCACCTCGGCCGGAGGACTGGGTCCCGCTCACGGTCATAGACTCACCCCGCGCGCGGGTGGAGGCCCGGCCCTACCCGTCCGGTCCCGACCTGCCCGCGTGGACGAACGAGCTCGAGCCGGCCGGCATCGAGCGGGCGTGGTTCCGGCGAGGACTCGAGGTGCCCCGAGAGTGGGCCTCCCGGGCGGTGTGGCTCCGGTTCGGGATGATCGAGGGCTCCGCCCTGCTGTTCGTGAACGGCCAGGAGGTCGGGGAGCTGCACCGTCCTGCGTGGGAGGTCGACATCACGCACCTGGTGTCGCCGGGCGAGCCGGTGGAGGTGCTGGTCTACTGCGCCCGCGCCCACGGGGACGTGCGTGGTGGGGGGACGTCGGACCTGGTCGTGCCGCCTTTCCTGGAGGGCCGGGGCAAGACGCGCAAGGCGCTGGGAGTCACCTACGACGCGGAGCTGTTCACCAGAGGCCGGGTGGCTTGGCTCGGCGCTCCCTTCGTGCTGTCACGCATCGAGGAGCGCGAGCTCGTCGTCGAGCTGGACGTCTTCGGCGACCTCCCCGAGGGGGCGCAGCTGTCGGCCTCGGTACGCGAGGCTGGTGCGAGCGACGTCGTCGCCGAGATCACGGCCGCGCCGGCGGCCGTTGGGACGAACCGGCTCGTGGTTCCTTTCCCCGACGGGATCCCCTGGCAGCTCGAGGATCCGCATCTTTACGAGCTGGACCTGGGCCTGCACAGCCGAGTCGACGAGCTCGACCGGGTCGACAACGTCCGCTTCGGGTTCCGCCATGTCAGCGTCGACGGCCGCCAGGTGCTGCTGAACGGCCGGCGCTCGCGGTGGCGCTTCCGGGGCCCCTTCACGACGGATGTGCTGGTGGAGAACCCGCACATGGTCCGCTTCTACCGCGACATCGGCTACAACGTCTTCCAGATCCAGCCGAACCACGGGCACTGGTGGGCGGTGCACGCCTCGACGTACCAGATCCACGACGAGCAGCTGCTGGACTACTGCGACGCCGAGGGCATCGGCGTGACCCTGCCGCTGCCGCCGGCGGCCGGCGGGCCCGGCCCGGCTGTCGCCGTGCTCAGCGATCCGGCGACGGCCGCGCAGTACCGCGACGAGGTCGTCCGTTACCTGGAGCGGTACCGGAACCACCCCTGCATCCAGGCCTGGACGATCGCCATGAACGTCCTCGACGCCCCGACCTACGCGAACAACCTGTCGCCGCTGGGGATGGGCCAGGAGCCGACCGCTGCCCAGCTCGCCAACGAGCGGATCGCGGCGGTCACGGCGAGCATCGACATGGTCCACGAGCTCGACCCGTCGCGGCCCGTGTACGCGCACGCCGGTGGCAACCCGGGCGGTGACATCGCCAGCGGCAACCAACACCTGAACTTCATCCCGCTCTCCGAGCGGGAGGCGTGGCCGTCGCACTGGGCCGAGCACGGCGTCAAGCCGTGGGCCGCTGATGAGTTCTGCCAGCCGTACCTCGGCAACTTCGCGTTCAAGCGGTACATGGACAACGGCTGGGTGCTCGACGTCAGCAACCCCGAGCTCGCCTTCACCGAGTTCGCCGCGATGGAGTACGGCGACTGGGCCTACCAGGTCGAGCCCGAGCAGCTTCGGCGCTCCCCCCGTGAAGGCATCGCGCACCTCGAGGTCTTCGGCCTCATGTACCTCGAGAGCCGGGGCTATGCCGGCCTCCCTGCGGTCGAGCGGTTCATGGCCGACTACGGCCGCCGCACCCACCGGTCATGGCGGGCCTACGACGTGCAGGGCTGGGTCTCCTGGATCATCGAGTGGGGAGCTGGCGGCGGGCTGACACCTCCTCCGACGGACGCGATCGTCGAGGCCTACACGGACACGCTGCAGCCGCTGCTCGTCTTCTGGAGCGGCGACCCGGAGCCCTACCGACGCGACCGCAACCTCATCGCCGCAGAGACCCTCACCAAGCGCATCACCGCCGTGTACGACGGGCCGGCCGAGTCACTGGACCTCGCTGTCGACTGGGTCGCCCGGGACGGGGACGAGACCGTCCTCGGCAAGGGAAGTGCCCGGCTCGCTGTCGCCGCCGGCGGGATCGAGACGGTGCCCGTCGAGATCGGCCTTCCGGACGTGACGGCCAAGACGGACCTGACCGTCGAGCTCCAGGTGGCCGGTGCCGCGGGCCGGCCTGGCTGCTTCGACCGCATCGAGCTCCGGGTGTGGCCCCGACCGACGTCGCCCGTACGCCGGCTCGACGCGGTCACGCTCGTTGACCCCGCAGGCGAGTCCTCCTGGGTGCGTCGGTACGTCGGCAGCTGCAGGGGCAACGACGACGTGCTGGTTCTCGGACGCAAGGCGCTGGCGCACCTGGCCACCCTGCCGTTCACCGCGGACCAGGTCGCGCAGGGCTTGCGGGTGCTCGTCCTCGAGCAGCGACCGGAGGACCTGCTGCGGCTCGGGTTCCGGGTGCAGGAGCGGGGGTGCAGGCATGCCTTTCTCCGCGAGCGGGACCACTACGTGCTCGCCGGGCTCGACGACACCGACCTGTCGGACTGGCGGGGCGATGCCACCCTGCTGCCGCAGCACGCGCCGCCGCGCTACTGGCCGCACCGGCCGGTCGCGCTGGGCGCGTGGCCGCAGCGCACGGCGAGATGGGGCAACCACGGCAGCGTCGCGTCGGTGCTCATCGAGACCCCGCACCGCGGCAGCTTCCGGCCGCTGGTCGATGGCGAGTTCGACCTGAGCTACAGCCCCCTGCTGGAGTGGCGCCACGGTCTCGGCAGTGTCGTGTTCTGCCAGCTGGACGTGACAGGTCGTACGGCGGAGGACCCGGTGGCGCGCCTGCTTGCCGAGCGCCTGGTGGGGTACCTGGCCGAGCCACTCGACGGCGTCGCCAAGGCGGTCTCCATCGAGGTCGACGGCCGGGTCGGGGACGTGCTTCGCAGCCTCGGCTTCGACCAGGACGGCGCCGAGGATGTGGTCCGCGTCGTCGATCTCGCCCACGCGGCAGAGGTCCTTCCTGAGACCGAGATGTCCGACGGCTCAGTGCTCTTCGTGGCCGCGGGGAGTCCGAACGAGGCCGGCGCGGCCGCGATCGGGTTCGGCCCGCCGGAAGAGCTCACCGCCGCCGCCGCACTGGCGGACGTCGCCGTGGCGGGCGGGACTGTGGGCCCCGCCTTGCAGCGCTGGCGGCTGCCGTTGGTGGGGCACCGCACTGCCCACGGCTCGGTCCTGACCGAGGGGTATGTCGGGTGTGGGCACTGGGTCGCCTGCGGAGTTCCCATCGACGGTGCCGACGACGCCGACCCCACTGTGGGGCGGATCTCGAAGCTCCGGCTGAGGCAGCTCCACGGCCGGCTGCTGTCGTTCCTCGGGGTGCGCAGCGAGGCCGCTCTGGCGCAGCGGGTGACCACGCTGCTCGACGTACCGGGTACGAGCGCGGGCGACGGCACGCAGGCACGTGAGCTGCTCGTGGCCGACGTCGAGGTGGCCGGGCCGTACCCCGCAGACCTGGTCGCCGAGCCGGGCGAGGTGGACCCGGCGGACTGGAAGAAGGTCAACCTGCTCCGCGCGTCCGGTGACGTGACCGGGTACGCCGACCAGCAGGTGGCCAACCACATCGACCTCGCCGCGGCACTCGGAGTCCGCCCTCGCACGGGGGAGCAGGTGCTGGTCCGGGCCGCGATGAACGTGCTGAGGGACGAGCGGGTGACGGTCAGCCTGGAGGCCGACGCGACGGTGGAGCTGTCGTTGGACGAGGCGGTCGTCGCCACGGGCGCCTCGGCCGACCCAATCTCCGTCGGGTCCGGCGCTCACACGCTGTGCGCGCGAGTCGTCGCCGGCGCCGAGGGGTGCTCGCTGTCGTGGACGTTCCGCGCAGAGGACGACACCCAGGCGGCGTACGAGTGGATGCTGCCGTACAACCCCGCCGGGTATCCGCTCTACGCCTCTCCGATGGCGGACAGCGAAGACCCGTACCTCTTCTACACCTGGTAGCGATCAGACGGCGGGGACCTCGAGGGCGGCCACCGTGTGGGGCGGCACCTCGATGACGGCAGTGCCGCTCGGGTCGGTGGTGACCTCGCTCTGACGGAAGCTCACCGCGTCGGGGTGGTCGGCGTCGTTGCGGCTCCAGGGAGAGTCCGCCGCCAGCCAGCGCAGCCGACCGGTCGCGTTGGCAGGGAGGCCGGAGACCGTGACCTGGATCGGGTCGTGGAGGGTGCGGTTGGCGAGGAAGGTGGTCACGCCTGTCTGGTCGGCGGTGGCGGTGCTGGATGCTCGGGCCATCGCCTCCGTGCCACGGGTGCA
>CAMLIA010000090.1 GCA_946479905.1 uncultured Frankiales bacterium
CCAACCTCGCCGCCGCCCCCGCAGCCTTCGTCCCCGGCTCGGCTTTCGTAATCGACGGCGGCCTCCCCGCCGGCTACGGTCGGGAGGGAGCCCCCGCGGGGGCTCCCTCCCGACCGTCAGGGCAGGCGCGGGTTCAGCTCCGAGGCTGCCAGGTCCCCGGGCTGCAAGCCGGGCAACCACGTGCGGAGGTCGTTCTGACGGGGCTTGCTGTCGGCCGGCCCGACGCGGGTGCCGTCGGCGAACCAGATCACGGTCATGACCTCGCGCATGGTGTCCGTGTCGTTGCCCGGCGCCCGGTGCAGTGCCCAGCCGGCGTGGAACGTCGCGTCCCCCGCCCGCAGCGGGCCCGCGGCGGAGACCGGCAGGTCGCGCTCGGCGATGACGCGCCGGAAGTGCGCTTCGGACTCGTCGGAGATCTCGAAACGCCCGAGGTCGCCCTGCAGGTGCGATCCGGACACCCACTCCATGCCGGCAGGCACGTCCACGAGCGGCATCCACATCGTGACGGTGCGGTCGGTGTCCAGCGGCCAGTAGAAGCCGTCCTGGTGCCAGGGAGTCGGCCCACCGCCGGGCTCCTTGAAGAGAGCCTGGTCGTGGTAGAGCCGTACCGCGTCCACTCCGAGGAGCTCCGCTGCCAGCGTGGCGAAGCGCGGGCCTAGGACGAAGCGGGCCACGGCATCGTCGTGCCTCCACAGGTTGGGCACCTGGAGGAACGCCTTGCCGTAGGTGTCCCGCTCCTCGATCGGACGGGTCTCGGTGCTGAGCCGCTCGACTCCGGCCTTGATCGCCGAGCGGTAGGCCGCCACCTCGTCGCCGCTCGCCACAGACCTGAGGACCACGTGGCCGTCGCGGGCGAACGCGTCGCGGTCGTCGGGATCCAGTGGGTAGCGGCCGGACAGGCTCGGCAGCGTGTCGGTGAGCATGGGCGCCTCTCCATGTTGGTTGGGAAGAATTACTAACAATCTACCGGAAGAAGGACGTCGTCAAGCGGGAGGTGTCGGGCGGCTCGCAGTCCGAGCTCAGCGTCACCCCCGGACTTCCCCAGCCACGTCGTTCGGGCCGGAGTGACACCGTCCGGCGCCGATGCGGTCGCCGTTGCAGCTCACGGCAGAGCTCGTCGCCGATGTCAAGGTCGACTCGGACAGCGCCGCCCGCCCAGCAGGGGAGACTGAGCGGGTGAACACCAAAGGCACGGTCGAGCGCGCCACGGCCGACCACGCGGTGATGCGGTCGCTGAACCGATCCCTCGTCCTGGACCACCTGCGCGCCAAGGGAACTGCCAGCCGCGCGTCCGTGGCCGAGGGCACCGGCCTTGCCAAGCCCACCGTGTCGCTCATCGTCGAGGACCTGCTGCGTGAGGGGCTGGTGGAGGAGGTCGGCCGCGGTACGGTGAGCGCCCAGGGCGGGCGACCACCGGTGCTCCTGCAGTTCAACCGCCGTTCCTCGCACCTGATCGGCGTCCACGTCGGGGTCAGCCGCACGACGGTCGTGCTCGCCGACGCCTTGGCAGAGGAGATCGGCAGGACCCAGGTTCGCACGCCGCGTAGCTCTGCCCGCACGGCGGTGCGGCGCATTGCCGAGGTGTGCGCGGCACTGCTTGATGCGCACAGCGTGCCCCGGGAGCAGGTCGCGACGGCCGGCGTCTGCCTGCCCGGCCTCGTTGCTGCGGACAGCGGCATGCTGCTGCTGGCCCCCAACCTCGGTTGGCGAGACGTGCCTGTGGTTGCGCTCTTCGAGCAGGTGCTCGGCGTGCCCGTCTCTGCGCACAACGCCTCGCAGACGTCGCTCCTGGCAGAGGTGATGGAGGGCGCGGCAGCCGGGGACAGCGACGTTGTCCTGGTCTACGCCGGCGCGGGCGTCGGGGCGGCCGCGCTGGTAGGCGGACAGCTGGTGTCGGGCGACCAGGGCCTGGCCGGGGAACTCGGCCACTGCCGGGTCATCGAGCGAGGGGTGCTCTGCGGCTGCGGTGGTCACGGCTGCCTGGAGACGGCTGCCTCCACCCACGCCGTCGTCGCCGCCGTCGCCGCGCGGTGGGGTCGGACGCCTGCCTCCTTCCAGGAGGTGAGTACGGCGGCGCTCGATGGCGATCACGTGGCGCGCGAGGAGCTCGCGCGGGCCGGTGTCCTGCTCGGGCGGGCGGCGTCCTGGCTGGTCAACCTCCTCGCACCCCGCACCGTCGTGCTTGCCGGGGGTGCCTTCGAGGCAGGCGCGGCGCTGGTCGAGCCGTTCCGGGAGGCGATGCAGGAGTGCGCCCTGCCAGCCGTCGGCTCGAGGCTTCGCCTCGTGCAGAGCGCCCTCGGCCAGGACGCTGAGGTGCGTGGCGTGCTGCTCCTCGCGAGGGACCGCGCTTTCGCCGGCCCGCGCGTGGTGACGTCCGCCTGACCTCACCGGCCTTGACGCGACCGGTTAGACCGAGTTACTTACTAACCATGGAAGCATCTCTGCGCCAAGGCCTGTCACCGCGCCAGGTAGCCAACCAGCTGCTGCGCTGCTTCCGCGTCGAGGCGGACCTGATGCGGGTCCTGGGTGGCTGGACCGCCCGGGTCGTCGAGAACGACGAGCGGTACGCGTTCGCGCGGGACATCGGCTTCCGTGCCGAGCACGGCACTGCGCTGCTCGGCCGGCTGCACCGGCTGCGCACCAGCGACCGCATGGTGGACGTGCCGCCGGCGAGCTGGCGGCAGCTGGTGCAGCTTCTTGACGACGCGCCGTCCACTGCCGACCTCGTTGCGGGTGTGTACGACGTGGTCGGGCAAGAGCTGGTCCGCGCCTACCGGCTGCTCGTCGCCGAGTGCGACCCGCTCGCCGACGAGCCCACGGTGCGTCTGGTGGAGCGCGCCCTGCTGCCGGACCATGACGAGCGCCTCGTCTGGGCGCAGGCTTTCCTGCGCGCCCACCAGCCCGACCCCGCCTACGTCGCTGCAGTCCGCGCTGCCCTGGCCGCAGCGGGCGGGGTCGTCGTGCGGGACGACAGCGTCCCCGAGGACCGTAGGGACGAGCAGGGCGCCCTCGGCACGGGCTTCTGGCCGCTGAGCCGTCCTGCCGCGGAGACGATCGTGCTGGGCAGCGAGTACCGGATCGCCGCCGATGGCGAGAAGCCGTCGTACTGCCCTGCCTTCGAGGAGTTCGGGCCCGCCGACGTCGAGGTGCTCGTCGTGCACCACGGGCTGATGCCGGAGATCGCCTCGCTGTCGATCATCGGCACGCTGCTGCACGATGTCAGCGACCGGCCGTGGGAGTTCTTCCGCGACTTCGCCATCCAGTGCTCGGACGAGGTGCGCCACATCGGCATGCTCGTCCGGCGCCTCGGGGAGCTGGGCGTCGGCACCGACGTGCACCCCTTCCCGACGTGGACCTTCTACGACGCCGTCTCCTACCTGCCGGTGAACGAGCGCACCCTGGTGTTCAACGCGATCGTCGAGGGCAACGTCGTCGAGACGCTTCACGACCGCGCGGCGGCTCTCGAGGCAGCGGGTAACCCGCGCAGCGCCCACGCCATGGACTGGATCAGTGCGGACGAGTCGCTGCACCTGCACAACGGCATGCGGTGGCTCGGCGAGGGCGGGCTGTCGGTCGCAGAGGTGGACGCGCTGCTGTCCCGCGGCCAGGCACTGCTGGGCCTCGTCATGAAGCAGAAGGACGCGGACGTGAAGGTCTTCGACTCCGAGAGTGAAGCGCTCAACAGCGGCGACTTCTACGCACCGCGACGCAATCCGGTCGCGCCCATCGTCCGCCACCTCGGCGGCTTCGAGGACGAGCAGATCGAGCGCCTGGTCGAGTCCGCCGGCGGGCGGACGATCCGCCGGTGACGCTGCGTGGGAAGGCCATCGTCGTGACCGGCGCCGCGTCGGGCATCGGCGCCGCGACGGCAGCGCTGCTCCGCGAGCGAGGGGCGACGGTCGTCGGCGTGGACCGCGAGCCGTGCGACGGGCTCCAGCTCGACCTCGCTGTCGAGGCCGACGTGGCCGGTGTGGTCCCGGCGGTGCTCGCCCGCCACGGCCGGCTGGACGCCCTCGTCAACAACGCCGGCCTGGCGAGGCACGCGGCCGTCGTAGACGTCGACCTGGACGAGCTCGACCTGATGTGGGCCGTCAACGTGCGGGCGCTCGTGCAGCTCACCCGCGACGCCATGCGCGCGATGACCGCCGGCGGCACCGTCGTCAACGTCGTCTCGACAGCAGGCCTGAGGGGCGAGCCTGGGGAGTCGGCCTACTGCGCGACCAAAGCGGCGGTTCGCGGGTTCACCGAGAGCGCGGCCGAGGAGGGTCGGGCTGTCGGCGTCCGCGTCGCGGGCGTCTACCCGGCCGGTGTGGCCACCGGCTTCTGGGACGGTGCCGTGGGGGACCGCGCCGCCTTCACCGGCGACAAGGCGTGGCTCTCGCCCGCCGACGTCGCGCTGCAGGTGGTCCACGTTCTCGAGACGCCCTCGCACGTCGAACTGCCGAGCCTCGTCGTGCGGCACGTGGGCGACACCGACCTCGACGCGGTCACGGCCAAGCTCGCGAGGGTGGCGCGATGACGGCGACTACACATGATCCGGACGTGGTCGACTTCTACAGCCCCTCGAACGACCGTCGTTTCGCCGTCTGGACGTGGGTCCCGCCGACGCCGGGCCCGCACCCCGTCCTGCTGCTCCTGCACGGCGTGATCGACGCCGGCGGTCACGGCTGGTGGCTGCGCGCCCGCGCGCACGAGTCGTTGGCCGTTCAGGGCCACACTGTCCTGCCCGTGCTCGTGATGCCCACGGACACCGGGATCGGCCTCGGCAGCGCCTGGGCTGACTGGGCGGACGGCTCCTCGCTGGCCGAGACGTTCGTGGTGCGCGAGCTGCTCCCGTGGGTCGCCGCTGAACTGCCGGTGGACGAGCGACGATGGGTCACCGGACTGTCCATGGGCGGCTACGGCGCGCTGCTTCTGGCGCTGCGCCACCCGGGCCTCTTCGCGAGCGCCAGTGCGATGAGCGGATTCTTCAGCCCGTCGGGCCTGGCGATGTTTGTGCCGCACGAGGCAGACCGCATCTGGGGCGGCACGGAAGGCGAGACCACTCACGACGTCACGCAGCTGATCCGCTCGGCTGAGCGGCGCGGAAGCACCCGGTTCGCGTTCGACTGCGGCACTGACGACCAGCTGATCGGAGTCAACCGCGAGATGCACGCGGCGCTCGACGGGCAAGGCATCGAGCACGCGTACGCCGAGCACACCGGCGGGCACGACTGGAACTACTGGGGTGCCCACCTGCCCGAGCACGTGGCCTTCCACGCCGGCCGGCCGGGACCGCTTTCATGACGTCCCTGGATCGTCATCTGCCCCGCGCGCACGGGAACCCGTCCGCTGCCTAGCCTGTCGTGATGAGGGTCCTCGTGACCGGTGCGGCGGGCTTCATCGGCTCGCACGTGGTGGGTCGGCTCCGGCAGGGCGGGCATGACGTCGTCGGGATGGACTGCCTGCTGCCCGCGGCACACGGTCTCGCGGCCGAGCTGCCCGGTGACGTGGTGCTCGGCGACGTCCGCTGTCGCGACGACGTCGAACGGCTCCTCGACGGTGTCGACGTCGTCTGCCACCAGGCCGCGATGGTGGGGCTCGGCGTCGGCGTCGGCGACCTTCCCGAGTACGTCTCCTGCAACGACCTCGGGACGGCGGTGCTGCTGGCAGGCATGGCCGCCGCCGGGGTCGGACGGCTGGTGCTGTCGTCGTCGATGGTGGTGTACGGCGAGGGTCGCTACGACTGCGTCGAGCACGGCGTCGTACGACCGGGCCCGCGCCGTGAGGCGGACCTCGCCGCCGGTCGCTTCGAGCCGCGCTGCCCGCACTGCGGGTCCGCGCTCGTTCCCGGCCTCGTGACCGAGGACGCGCCGACCGACCCGCGCAACGGGTACGCCGCGAGCAAGCTCGCGCAGGAGCACCTCGCGTCCTCGTGGGCCCGCAGCACCGGGGGTTCGGTGACCGCGCTGCGCTACCACAACGTCTACGGCCCCCGGATGCCGAGAGACACCCCGTACGCCGGCGTGGCGTCGCTGTTCCGGTCGGCGCTCGAGCGGGGCGAGGCGCCTCGGGTGTTCGAGGACGGCGGGCAGCGGCGCGACTTCGTGCACGTCGACGACGTCGCGCTGGCGAACTGCCTGGCGGTCGAGCAGCAGCCGAGCGGCTTCCACGCGTTCAACGTGGGGAGCGGCACGGTGCACCGGCTCGGGGACCTGGCCACGCACCTCGCCGATGCCTGTGGCGGACCGGCGCCGGTGGTGACCGGTGAGTACCGGCTGGGCGACGTGCGGCACGTGACAGCGTCGTCGCAGCGCATCGCGGACGTGCTGGGGTACGCCGCGCGGATCACGCTCGAGGAGGGGGTGCGCTCCTTCGCCGCCGCTCCCTTGCGAGCCCCCGTGCGGCGCTGACGACGACGCCGAGGGCGACGAGACCGAGCAGCACCGCGAGGTTGCGCCCTTTGTCCAGCGGCCGGACCGAGGGGTTCCGGAGCGGGTTGGCGGTGGTGTTGCTTGGCAGCGCCAGCACGACGAGGACGACCGCGAGCCCGAGCCCCACCCGCAGCGGCGTGCGCACGGCGCTCGGTGCCCAGCGACCCGTCACGGCACCGACGAGGACGCACAGCGGCGCGAACGCCGCGTCGTGACCGGCGACGGCGAGGACCGCCAGCCGCGCTGCGTGGAGCAGGTCTGGCGACGAGACCTGCGTCAGCAGTCCACGGACGCCCCAGGCCACCATGGCGGCTCCGACGGCGTACCAGGCGTGTCGCGTCCTCACAGCGCGGTCAGCCTCCCGACCCACTTGGTCTGCAGGACCCCCGGCCGGTCGGGGGAGATCAGCCGCACCGGGTAGCCGTGGTCGGCGGCCAGCACCTGACCGTGGACCCGCAGCGCGAGCAGCGTCAGCGGGTCGCTCGCGTGCCCGCGGTCCAGCACGGACGAGCGGTAGCTCCCGTGCTGCTCGAGGGAGTCGACGAGGATCCGGGTGCGGCGGGGGATGCCCGCCAGGTCGAGCAGGTCCCGGACGCGGACGCCGGTCCAGGGCGCCATGGCGCTCCAGCCCTCGACGCACGCGATCGGCAGCTCGACCGTGTGCTGCGGCAGGGCACGGAGCTCAGCGACGGTCAGGGAGAGCGGCCGCGTACCGCCCTCGACGCGCAGCGCGTAGTCGGCGGTCACCTCGATGCGCGCGTCGTGCGCGCTGCGGTTGACCGGCAGCCCCTGGGGGCCGACGTCGGGGACCCGCGGGGCGAGCAGCGACACGTCCTTGAGCGGCGACACGGTCTGCCCGACCGTCACGACGGTGGCGGCGGCGGTCGCGCCGTACGTCGCGCGGAGGAAGCCGCGCCGCGTCAGCGTCATGCGTCGTCCAGCCGCCGGGACCACGCGTCCCGGGCCACCGTGATCTTCGCGCCGACGTGCAGGGCCAGCGCGCCCACCGTGATCCACCCGACCCAGTAGTGGACGACGGTGAAGCTGAAGCCCATCGGCCGGTACGACTGGGCGGTGTTGAGCAGCCCGCTGGTGACCTCGAACAGCGACCCGGCCACGAGCAGGAGCACGCTCGCCCGCTCGACGGCGTGGGAGAGCGAGCGCGCCGGCGGCCACGTGAAGAGCTGGGGGTAGACGCAGGAGAGCTTCGCCAGCAGGAGGGGCACGCACGCGATGCCGGTCGCGACGTGCAGGCCTTGTGTCCATCGGTACAGCTGGACAGGCCGGGTCGGCAGCTCGAGCCAGGCCGGCTCGTGCTGGTGCAGGTGACTGAACAGGCCGGTCAGGAAGCAGATCGTGAAGGCGATGCCCAGCAGCCGCCCGAGGCGGGCCGCGACGCGCACGTCGTGGAGCGGGCTGACGAACGCGCCCTCCCTGAACGGCCCGCGCCGCAGAGCCTCGGGTGGCGCGGGAAGCGGCAGGTCGAGGCGGTGCAGGTCGGGACGCACGTCAGCCCCGCCGCAGCTCGGCGAACGCGCGGCCGTGGTCCTGCCAGCTCTCGACGAGCCGGAGGTCGCACGCGGCGGCGACGGACTCCACGCAGTCCGCGGAGAGCCACGCCCAGGGGAACCAGGCACCGGTGCCGCTGCTGCTCTCGAGCCGGACGCGCTGGGTCAGGCACCGCGAGCCCGGTGGCTCGACCTCGATGACGACCTGCCCTCGCGGAGCGAGCAGCTCGCGCACGCGGGCGAGCAGCCGGTGCGGTGAGCCGCCGATCCCGGATGTTGCCGTCCACGAGCAGCGCCCAGCTCCAGCGACCGGTGCCGGGGACCCGCCCGAAGACGTCACGCCGCAGGGCGGAGCCGCCGCGTCCGCGGGTCATGGCAACGGCGGTCGGGGCGATGTCGATGCCGAGCACCGGCAGGCCGCGGGCGGCGACGGCAGAGACCAGCCGTCCGGGGCCGCAGCCGATGTCGAGCGTCGGGCCGTCGACGCGTGCGGTGACGCGGAGGTCGACGGCGTCGACGGGAGCCACCCAGCGAGCTGTCGGCAGGACCCGGACGTCGCCGTTCTCGCCACGGACGACCACGTCGTCGGCAGCTGACAGCAGCGCCTCGCCGTACAGCGCGACGCTCATGCCGCGCGCTCGCAGGTGCGCAGCACGGCGGCGAACCTGCTCCGCGGCACGAGGGCGGCGACGTGCTCGGCGTCCTCGGGCAGGTCGACGTCGCGCAGCGTCGGCAGCATCGCGACGCGCAGGCCTGCGGCGCGCAGGGCCCGCTCCTGCCTCGCCCCCGTCGAGGGGGTGGACGTCGGGACGCCGAGCACCAGACCGGCGCACCGCGACGGGTCGAGCAGGCCGAGCGCCCACCAGCCGCCGTCCGTCGCGTGGCCGAGGGCGCAGTCGTGCGTGCGCAGTCCGCCGAGGCCGCGCTCGAGCAGCGCAGGGGTGACCTGGGGGGTGTCCATGCCGATGAGGAGGCTGGGCTCGTCGTGACAGGCCAGCGCGGCCGCGATCCGCTGCGCGTGCGTGCCCGTCACCTGGGGGCGGACGGTGAACCCCGCGGGCAGCCACGCCCCCGGTGGGCCGTCGAGGGCGATCTCGTGATGCGCGTCGACCGCGGCGACGACCGCCAGCGTGTCGGCCAACGCGGCCTCGGCGAGGGCGGCGGCCTGGGCCGGTGACCAGCGCTCCTGCAGCCGGGTCTTGCTCCGCCCGGCGACGGGCGCCTTCGCCAGGACGATGACTCTCACGAGGCGAGCTGCGCGAGCTGACGGCGCATGTCCAGGACGGCCTCGACCGTGCCCCGTGCGGTGCCCGTGACCTTGGAGCGGCCGGCGCGCGGCAGGTAGTCGACGCCGACCTCCTCGACGCGCCATCCGCGGGACACGGCCTTCAGCAGCATCTCCAGCGGCCACCCCGAGCGACGGTCCTGCAGGCCCAGCGCGAGCAGCGGCTCGCGCCGCGCGGCGCGCATGGGCCCGAGGTCGGTGACCCGCGCACCCGTGCGTCGCCGGACCTCGCGCGCGAGCACCGCGTTGCCGAGCCGCGCGTGCACGGGCCAGCTGCCCGGTCGTGGGACCCGGGCCCCCAGGACGAGGTCCGCCCGGCGTTCGATGACGGGGTCCAGCACCCGCGCCAGCTGCTGCGGGTCGAGGCTCGCGTCGGCGTCCATGAAGGCGACGACGTCAGCGTCGCTCGCCTGCAGGCCGGCCCAGCACGCCGCCCCGAAGCCGCGCACCGGCGCCACGACGAGGGTGGCTCCGAACCGGTGGGCGACGGCGACGGTCCCGTCCCTGCTGCCGTTGTCGACGACGATCGCTCGTACCCCGTCGGGAACCCGGGGGAGCAGCCACGTGAGGCCGTCCTCCTCGTCCAGGCTGGGCAGGATCAGGTCGACGCTCACGAGACCGACGGTAGGAGCGATCGAGGCGGTTGCTCCTTACCACTTGCTGACGAGGACGGTCTGCACCGTGAGCGCCGTCGCCGCCTGGAGCGCGAGCCACAGCCGTGGCCGGGGCAGCCGCACGGCGGCGAGGGCGAGCCAGGGGGTGAAGAACAACCAGATCCGCTCGACCTCGCCCTTCGCGTCGCCCGTGAGGTCGGCCACGAGCAGGCCTGCTCCCGCGGCTGCGACCAGCCGCGTCAGGTGGTCCCGCCAGCGCAGCTCACCGAGCGCGACGAGGACGGCCGGGCCCAGCGCGAGGGCGACGACCGCGAGGTCGGCGACGAGGAAGTAGCCGTACGGCCGGTAGCCGCCGGCGCCGTCGGCGTACCGCAGCAGGGTCTGCTGCAAGCCGTCCCACCAGCGGAAGCCGAGCAGGGCGGGCGCGAGCACGACCCCGGCGGTCGCCGTACCGGCCAGGGCCGTCTCGCCCCACCGCCGCCGCCGGTCGAGCAGGACCACGAGCGGCACCAGTCCGAGCGTCAGCAGCCCGTAGCTCAGCTGCAGGGACAGCCCGATCAGCGCGCCACCGGCGGTGGCCATCAGCCGCCCGCCGCGGGCGAGCGCGGCGACTCCCCACGCGCTCACCCCCAGGAAGAGCGCATCGGCGCTCACCGCCACCCAGATGGCCGCCGGCAGCAGGACGAGGAACGGGGCGGCGGCGCGGGCCGTCCGATCGTCCAAGGCGTACCGGACCGTGAGGACGACGGCCGCCGTGGCGCTCGCCCCCACGACGACGAACAGGGCGGCCGCCGGCCCGACGCCCCCCAGACCGAGGTGGCGCATCCCGGCCAGCAGCAGCACCACCCCGGGTGGGTGCCCGCCGACGTCGGTTACCCACCGCGTCCCGCTGCCGTGGTGGTGGACGTACCCGGTGAAGATCTTCAGGAAGCCGTGCAGCCCGTGCACGTCGTGAACCCCGGCGAGGTAGCCGTCCTTCACGTCGAGCGGTCTGCTCAGCCCGGCCGTCCCGTCCACCAGCGCCAGCGAGACGGCCCACGCACCCGCAGCGGCGGCAGAGACCCACGGCAGGGCACGGGTCGAGACGCGCTCGGCGACCCGCGGACCGAGCAGGATCGTCAGTACGGCGACGAGGACGGCGAGTGGCGTCCCGACCCCGACCCGCGGCCGGAGGTGACCGACGAACGGCGCGGCCTCGGCCAGGTTGAGGCGACCGGCGTGCGGCGCCCACCCGGCGCAGACCGCCACGAGAGCCGGCCCGGACAGCAGCAGCAGGACGCGGCGTGTCATCTCGGGCACGGTAGGCGCTGCCGAGCGGATTCCCCTGGCTCGTCAGGGGATCGTCAGAACCGACACCCGACCGGCCCGACCGCACCGGCAAGCGCCGTGACGCGCCGGGAACCCCGTCAGCTCCTGCGGAACAGCTGCAGGCCGAGCCGCACGGTGGAGCGCCGCAGCACGACCAGGCACGCCGTCCAGGTCAGCACCGCGACGACCAGGGCGAGCGCCAGCCCGCCGAGGCTCGGCACCTGCCGGAGCACGACGAGCCCCGCCTCACCGCCGGCCGCGCCGGCCGCGGCGCCCTCCAGCAGCCGGACGAGCAGCGCGGCTCGCGACGTCCCGGCATGCCGCGTCGACTGCGTCAGGCTGTACGTCGTACCGACCGTCACGGCCAGGACGATCGCGAGAGCGGCCCCGAGCGGCCCCTTCCACTCCACCAGCGGCACCAGCAGGGCGGCCGCCAGCAGCAGCTGCCACTGCTGCACGCGTCGGGTGGTGGCGGCCCGGCCGAGGGCGACCAGGACGGTCGTCGAGCCGGTCTCGGTGGCGCGCAGCCAGCCGTGCAGCGCGAGCAGCCGCAGCGCGTCGTCGATGGCCGACCACTTGGAGCCGAACAGGACGTAGAGCGCCTCGGGTCCCGCGACGGCCAGGAAGCCCAGCGGCAGAGCCGTCAGCCACGTGGTGATCTCGATGGCCTGCAGGAAGGCGGGGCCGACGCCCTCCGGCCGGTCCCGCAGCCGGGCGTACACCGGGAGCGCGACCCGTCCCACGGCCAGCCCGACGACGAACATCGGCAGGGCGGTGAGGTTGTAGCCGAAGCCGTAGGCACCCAGGGCGGCCGCGCCCGCGATGGAGCTCACCGTGATGTTGTCGATGTTGGCTGCCGAGGTCTCGAACACGCTGCCGACCAGCAGCTCGCGGCCGAAGCGCCAGATCTCGGCCACCTTGCGGCGCTCGAGCAGCGGCCGGAAGCTGCGTGGCCGGGCCGAGATCAGCCAGAGCAGCCGGATGGCGTGCTGCAGCAGGGCCTGCGTGACCAGCGCCATGGCCCCGACGCCCACCGCGGCCAGGGCGAGGCCGGTCGCCGCCGAGCCCACGGCCCCGGCGACGACGGCGATGCCGGTGGTCCGGAACTGCAGGTCACGGGCGAGCAGCGCGGCCAGCACCTCCGCCGACTGCGCCAGCGGGATCGCCAGTGACACGACGCGGACCAGGTTGACCGCCGCGGGCGCCCCGAGCGCGTCGCACAGCGGCCCCGCGAGCACGGCGAGCACGCCGGCTCCCAGGAACCCGAACGCCAGGCCCATGCCGACCGCCGACCGGTCCCGCTGCTCGTCGGCGCCGAGCACCTGCACGGCCTGCCCCAGGCCCGCGTAGGTGACGGCGTTGGCCACCTGCACGCACACGAACGCCACCGCGGCGGCGCCGAACTGCGCCGGCGACAGGAAGCCGGCGAGGACGAAGAAGACGATGCTCTGCGCCGCCCGGCTGCTCACCTCACCGGCGACGCTCCAGGCTCCGCCCCTCGCGGCGGCCCTGCCCAGGTCCGCCGCGGTGACCTCGCCGGGGGCCTCGGTCACCGCACCAGCTCGTACACCCGGGCGGTCGGGCGGTCGTAGACGAGGCGGAAGCGGGTCGAGCGGGCCACCTCGCTCTCGAACGCCCGCAGTGCGTACTTGGGGTAGAGCTGGTAGTCCCGCGCCCAGTGCGCGGAGCCGCGGGTGAAGACGAGGTAGCCGTTCTGGTCGCCCTTGGCACCGCGGATCTTCTGCGCGGCGAAGTCCACGTCGGCCTGGCTCGGGAACAGCAGCGGGTGCGTCACGCCGAAGCGGTCGAAGGACAGCGCCGGGATGGAGATGCCGGCGCGGAAGTACAGCGGTCCGTACCGGTCGGGGAAGTTCGGCGCGACCAGCAGGGTCACGGAGTCCGGCTTCACCTTGGAGGGGTCGGAGAGGAAGGCCGCCGCACCGATCTCGCCGGGCGAGAGCATCGTGAGGTCCTCGTGCCCGAAGAAGAACACGATGAAGGCCGTCACGAACCAGCCGGTGGCGGCGACAGGCGCCCACAGCGCGGCCCGGGCCCGGCGGGCGTTGGTGGGCGACATCGCCCAGCAGGCACCGGCGCAGGCCCAGGGGAGGGCGTAGAGCATCACGCGCAGCCGGGCCTCGCCGCCGTAGCTCTGCCCGGCGAGCATGGCCGGTGAGGCGAAGGCGAGGATGCCGAGCACCGTGGCGCTGCGGAGGTAGCCGGCCCGGGCCCGGCGGACGACGCCGACGGCCGCCAGCACGAAGACGCTGACGAAGCTCAGCCCGGCGATGATCGTGACGAGCCGAGCCTCGAAGATGGGGGTGCCGTCGACGTTCTTCTGGGTGGCGTTGGCGAGCGGGTCGGGCGCCGAGAGCAGCCCGAAGGTGTTGATGACGTAGTTGAGGTTCGGGATGAGGTACCCGATGGTCATCACGCCGGCGCCGATGGCCAGCCACCAGGGCCGCAGGTACCCCGCGAGCGCGAGCGCGCCGAGCTGGAGCAGCAGCACGTAGGGCGTGAGCTGGTGGGTGGCGGCGAGGACGAGGTCCATCAGCAGCACCAGCCCGGCGATCCGCATCCGGAAGCCGGTCGTCGGGAACGGCCCCTCCGCCCGGGTGGGCACCCGGACCCGCGCGATCCGTCGTACCCGGCCCTCCACCCAGCCGCCGAAGCGGTTGTGCTCGCCCTGCAGCGACACCAGGACGAGCAGCAGGATGCCCAGCATGAGCACGTAGCCGAACGCCTGCGGCGAGAAGTAGCCCTGCCCGATCCAGTTACCGGCGGTGAACAGCAGGGTGGCGAGCCAGGCCGTGCGCATCGACCGCGTGACCGCCTGGACGCAGCACCACACGAGCAGCGCGTCCACGGTCGCGAAGAACGGCTCCGCCCAGCCGGCGTAGCTGGTCGGGTCCGGCCGTCCCGCCAGGTCCGAGAACCACGCCGACAGCGAGAAGAAGCCCGGCCAGCGGTGGTAGATGTCGATCCGGCTGTCGACGCTGCCGTAGCGCTCGATGTACTCCACGATGCCGACGTGCTTGTAGACGGAGGTGCCGCGGGGCACGGGCTCGATCGCGGCCGCCGTGGCGTAGAGCAGCAGGGTGAGCACCGCGGTGTGCGCGACCAGCAGCAGGTGGCGCACCCGGGCCTGCTGGGTCAGCAGCACCCCGCTGACGACGACGCCCGCGACGGCGGCCCACCAGAGGAGCGGGAACTCCGGAAGCAGCCCCCAGGGGCCGAGGTCGTCCGGGTGCATGGTCGCGATGCTCGCGATCCACGCGGCGAGGGCGAAGCCGGGGACGAGCCACCAGAGGCGGTCCGGGACGGATCGAACGGCACCGTCGTCGGCGGTGGGGCGAGCCGGCCGGCGCGGCACCCGCGGGGGCGTGGCGGTCACTGCAGGTGCCGGGCCTCGTGGTGCCTGATGGCGGTCAGCGTGACGAACGTGCCTCCGACGCCGAAGCAGGCGAGGCCGAGGCCGAGGGCCTGGGGGTGCCACGTCCGCGTCTCGACCGTGAGCAGCGCCAGCCCTGCGTCGAGGGCCAGGCTGACGCAGACGTCGACGGCGAGCAGGGTCGGCAGGTCCAGGTGGAACCGGCCGACGAGGGGGAAGCCCGGCAGCAGCATCGCGGCCACCAGGACCACGGGGGCGCGCACCTCGGGGGCCGCGTCCGCCGCCACCAGGACGACCGCGAGGATGCCGACCGCGACGATGCCGGTGCCGAGCCACGAGCGCTGCCGGCCGGTGAGCGGCGGGAGGACCTGCTCCTCGCGCGGGGCAGCGGGCGGCGGGGAAGGCGACGCGGCCACGAGCCTGCTCCTTCCTTCCGGTCAGCGGGGACAGGCGAGCGTCCCGAAGGGCGACGGCCGCCCCTGCAGTCTCCCACAGCGGGGCTCGTCGGCGGTGCCTCTCGATCACCACGCCGTCACGGTTGTGCGACCTTCCCCACCTCACGCTCAGGCGTGCGGTAGACACGTGGGCAGCCACCGGAGCCGCGACGCAGGGAGAGAGAGATGGTGCTGGGCCGTGCCCGCGCAGCCCTCGTCCTCGGGCTCTCCGTCGTCCTGGCCGTCACCGCCTGCTCCGGCCACAAGAAGCAGCGGACCCCGGCGAAGTCGCTGACGCCGACCGCGGGGTACGAGAAGGCGGTCGTCGCCGATGGTGCCACCGCCCTGTGGTCGTTCCGGGACGCGACGGGCCTGTCGGCGCGCGACGAGGTGGCCGACCTCACGGCGGCCAGGTCCGCCGGCACGGTCATCGGCGGCACCATCGCCCCGACCACCGGCCCAGAGGGCCGCACGGCCGCCCGGTTCCTGCGCAGCGGCCGGGTGGTCACCCCGATCACGTCGGGCCTCGCGAGCAGCGACACGTTCAGCATCGAGCTCGACCTGCGTGCCGACACGTGCGTCAGCGCCTGGGGCCGGGTGCTCGGCACGACCAGCCTGCCCAGCAGCGGGCGGGAGGGCTTCGAGCTGCTGCACTTCCCGAAGCAGTTCCCGGTGAGCCCCTGCCGGTTCGGTGTCGAGTTCTGGCACCTCAACCACTACGTGGGCGGCTGCCACCCGAAGAGCCCGCCCGTGGCGGGCACCTGGGCGCACTGGGCCGTGGTCTACACCCCCGGCCGGGTCAGCTGCTACACCGACGGGGTGCTGTTCGGCACGGGCGTCCTGGGCGGCAGCAAGGTCTTCCGGCAGCTCGGTCCGCTGGGCCTCGGCGGCTCCGGCTCCGGCTTCCAGGGGCCGCTCGACGGGGCCAGCCTGGGCGAGGTGGCCTTCTACCGGCGGGCGCTGAGCCGCGCCGAGGTGGTGCGGCACGCGCAGCTGGCCGGAGCCGGCCCTGCCGCCTCCCCGACCCCGTCCGCCCGCCGCTCCTGATCGCCGCGCGGGCCGGGCTCCGGACCGTGTACGCTCGTCCGCGGTTCGCCGCCCCTTTAGCTCAGTCGGCAGAGCGTCTCCATGGTAAGGAGAAGGTCTACGGT
>CAMLIA010000091.1 GCA_946479905.1 uncultured Frankiales bacterium
CGCTGCTCGACGACACCCTGTCCGACAGCCGCTGGGACATGCCCTACCTCGGCATGCAGGTGCTCATCGAGGGGCTCGCTCTCGCGGCCTTCGGGCTGCTGCGCGACATGACGACCAAGCCGCTGCCGAAGCAGATCCTCGCCTACGTCATGCAGGACGAGGCCCGGCACGTGGCCTTCGGCCGGATCGCCCTGCGCGACTACTACAAGGAGCTCACCTCCTCGGAGCTGGCCGAGCGCGAGGAGTTCGTCGTCGAGGGCTGCTACCTGATGCGCTCGCGGTTCCGGCAGCAGGAGGTCTGGGAGAACATGGGCCTCGACGTCGACGCCTGCCTCGCGGCGGTCGAGACGGCGCCGTACTACAAGGCCTACCAGTCGCTGCTGTTCCAGCGGATCGTCCCGTGCGTCAAGGACATCGGCCTGTGGGGCGACAAGGTCCAGAAGGCCTACGCCGACATGGGCGTGCTCGACATGGCCGGCATCGACCTGGACGCGCTGATGAAGAACGACGAGGACACCGCCGAGCTCATCGACGCCGAGAAGGCCGAGCTGGCCGCGCGCAAGGTGCAGGTGGACGAGGTCATCGCCCTGGCAGACTGATCTCGCCGGCCAGGAAGCGCTGCACGTCCGCGTAGTCCTTCTCGAGCGCCCTCCGCACCGCAGCGCTCAGCGGTGCGAACGGCTCGAGAGCGCCGGTGGACACCGTCCATGTCGCGGCGGCTCGGCCCCGCACCAGCGCGATGGGCTTGAAGATGCCGTTGCTGGTGACGACCGAGGTGGCGTCGCCGAGGACCTCGGCCCGCGACTCCCAGCCCATCAGCAGCTCGTCCCAGGGCCCGAGCAGCGTCGGTCCGGGCATCGGGGCGTCGTACGCCGGAGGCTCGAGCCCCTCGAGGGCCGCGCGCGCGTCGCGCAGGCCCAGGCCCGCCCACTTCGCGAGGTCGCGATCGGTCCCCTGGCCGTGCGACGCGAGGTAGCGGACCCCGAGCTCGCGCAGCGCCGCGGCCCGCGAGACCTTCGGCTGCCTGCCGAGCCAGTCCGTGACGAGCACGAACGCCTGGTCGCGCCCGACCAGCGGGCCGCGCACGCAGATCCCAGCCAGCGTCGCCTTGAGAAGCAGGTGCACGATCGCCTGCCCCGCGACCGGGATTCCCTTGCTCTCCAGGGCATCTCGGACCTGCGAGCGGGTGGCGGGACCGTCCGACAGCAGCCGCCGGATGACCGGCATCGCGCGCTCGGCCTGGCTGCTGGACACCCCCTCCTGGCGCAGCCGGGTGGCGTTGCCCGTCGCGAGCTGGGGGGTCGTGACGGCGTGCAGCCAGGGGTAGTCCTCGGACCGGATCAGGTGCAGCGTGCCGCGGTTGACCCACGTCACGACTGCCGAGCGGTCGGCCAGGACCGCCTCGACGTCGGACACCGAGAGCCCGACGCTGCGGGCCCGGACCCCGAGGTAGCCGGCCCGCAGCTCCTGCGACTGGAGGGCCACGCAGCGCTCGAGCACGTCCAGCACCGAGGTGGCCTTGGGTCCCGCGAGCAGCTGCGCGGCGAGTCGGCGGATCATCCCTCGCGAGGCTAGTGCCGCCCTGGGCACTAGGTTCCGCGCCATGGAGTGGATCGAGCACGGGGAGCGGTCCCTCTACGAGTCGCCCTGGGTGTCGCTGCGGCTCGTCGACGTGGAGGTCCCCGGCGGTGACCGCTTCGAGCACCACGTCATCCGTCGGCACCTGCCGGCGGCCGGGACGGTGGTGACCGGTCCGGACGGGGTGCTGCTGCTGTGGCGGCACCGGTTCATCACCCGCTCCTGGGGCTGGGAGGTGCCCGCCGGTCGGGTGGAGGAGGGCGAGTCGCTCGAGGAGGGCGCGGCCCGGGAGGTGCTCGAGGAGACCGGCTGGCGGCCGGGGCCGCTGCGGCACCTGGTCGGCTACTACCCGACCAACGGCCTCTCCGACGGCCGCTTCGAGCTGTTCGCCGCGGACGGCGCCGGCTACGAGGGTGCGCCCTCGGACCCGTCGGAGGCCGCTCGGGTCGAGTGGGTGCCGGTGTCCCGGGTCCGCGAGCTGGTCCGCACCGGTGCGGTCCAGGACGGGCTCTCCCTGACCGCTCTCACCTGGTGGCTCCTCCACGACGCCTGACCGCGCGGGTCAGTCGTCGGGGGCGTCCTTCGAGGTGAGCAGGCGGCGGAAGCTGGCGAGCCGCTCGGGGGCGGTCCCCTCCTCGACGGCCCAGGCCTCGAGCCGGCAGGAGCTGCCGAGGTGGTCGCATCCGACGGGGCACTCCTCGGCACCCGGCGCCAGGTCCGGGAAGGCCGCGAGCACACCGGCGGCGGTGACGTGGCCGAGCCCGAAGGAGCGCACGCCCGGGGTGTCGATGACCGTGCCGCCGCCCGGCAGCGCGAGGGCGATCGCGGACGACGAGGTGTGCCGGCCCTTCCCGACCCCGGTGACCTCGCCCACGGCGCGGAAGGCGTCGGGCACGAGCTGGTTGACCAGCGTGGACTTGCCGACGCCGGACTGGCCGAACAGCACGGACACCTTGCCCTGCAGCCGTTCTCGCAGCCCTTCCACTCCTGACCCGCGGCTGGTGACGACGGCCTCGACCCCCAGCGGTTCGTAGAGCGCCAGCAGGTCGTCGGGTGGGGCGAGGTCGGCCTTGGTGAGGCAGAGCAGCGGCACGAGGCCGCCGTCGTACGCCGCCACCAGGCACCGGTCGATGAGCCGCTGGCGGGGGACGGGGTCGGCGAGCGCTGTCACGACGACGAGCACCTCGGCGTTGGCGACGACGGCCCGCTCGAGGGGGTCGGTGTCGTCGGGCGACCTCCGCAGCAGCGACGTCCGCGGCTCGACGCGGATCACGCGGGCGAGGGTGTCGGCCCGGCCGGAGGTGTCGCCGACGAGACCCACCCGGTCGCCGACCACCACGGCCCGGCGGCCCAGCTCGCGGGCCCGGACGGCCGTCACGAGGGTCTCCCCGACGCGCACCCGGTAGCGGCCGCGGTCGACCGTGACCACGTCGCCGAGCACGGCCCCCTCGTGCGCGGGACGCGACTTCGTCCGGGGGCGGGTGCTGCGCGGCGGCCGCGTCCGGACGTCGTCCTCGTCGAGCTCCCGGGGCACTAGCTGCCCAGCATCCGGGCCCAGGAGCCGACGAAGTCGGGCACCGTCTTGCGGGTGGTCGCGATGTCGTCGACCTCGATGCCCGGCACGCCCAGGCCGAGGACCGCCCACGCCATGGCGATCCGGTGGTCGTCGTACGACGACAGCAGGCCGCCGCGCAGCCGGCGCGGCACCACGGTGAGCCCGTCGTCGGTCTCGGCGACGTCAGCGCCGACGGCGTTCAGCTCGGTGGCGAGGGCCTTCAGCCGGTCGGTCTCCTGCAGCCGGATGTGCGCGACCCCCCGGAACTGCGACGGGGTGGACGCGAGCGCCGCCAGTGCCGTCAGCACCATGGTCAGCTCCGGCGCGTCCCCCAGGTCGGCGTCGATCCCGACGAGCCGGTCGCCCGCCGTGACGGTGACGGTGGTCTCCGTGCGGCTCACCACGCCGCCCATCTGCTCCAGCAGCTCCGGCAGCACCGCCCCCGGCTGCCGGGTCCCGAGCGGCCAGCCGGTCACGGTGACCGACCCGCCGGCGACCAGCGGCGCCGCGAGGTAGGCGGCCGCCGTCGACAGGTCGGGCTCCACCTCGGCGTCGCGTGGGAGCAGCGGGCCGGGCGCGACCCGCCAGACCCCCGGCACCGCGTCGTCGACAGTGGCTCCGGCCGCGCGCAGCGCGTCCACCGTCAGCTCGAGGTGCGGGACCGACGGCAGCCGCCCGCCGGTGTGCTGCACGACCACGCCCTGCTCGAAGCGCGGAGCTGCCAGCAGCAGGCCGCTCACGAGCTGGGAGCTCTGCGACGCGTCGAGCGAGACCTCGCCGCCGCGGACCGAGCCGATCCCGCGCACCGTCGTCGGCAGGCCCCCCACGGACGACAGCGACACCCCGAGCGACGCGAGTGCCTCGAGCAGCGGCGCCAAGGGGCGCTCCCGGACCCGAGGGTCGCCGTCGAAGGTCACCGGGCCGGTCGCGAGCGCCGCGACGGGTGGCAGGAACCGCGCGACCGTGCCCGCGTTGCCCACGTCGACCGCGTCGCCGCGGGGGACCAGCGGCCCCGCGACGCCGTCGACGACCCAGTCCTCGCCCTCGTCGGTGACGTCGACGCCGAGGACGCCCAGGCCCGCGGCCATCAGCTCGGTGTCGCGGCTGCGCAGCGGCCGGCGCACGACGCTGCGCCCGCCGGCGAGGGCCGCGAGCACGAGCGCCCGGTTGGTCAGCGACTTCGAGCCGGGCAGCGCTACGACGGCGTTCAGCGGGCTCGTCGCGGAGGGCGCTTTCCAGTTCACGACCGACATCCTCCCAGGCCCGTATCCTCGACCTCGAGATGAAGCGCGCACTCCCCGCCCTGACCGGCGCCGTCCTGCTCCTGTCGGGGTGCTCGGGGTCCAGCGGCTCGAGCGCCGGCCCTCCGGGACCGACGGCCGCCCCCGCCCCCACCGCGACCCCGACGCCCTGCCCGGCCCGGGCCGGCAAGCCGTTCCAGTGGCCCGCCGCGATGCCGCAGGACCTGCCCAAGCCGCCGGGCTCGACGTTCGTGTCGACGACCACGGGCGCCGACAAGGTCACCATCGTCCGGCTGTCCAGCACGACGTCGCTGCAGCAGTCGGTGCTGTTCGTCCTCAAGGCCGTCAACAAGGCCGGCTACACGCTGGGTCGCGGCGACGCGGAGCCGTCCGAGGCGGACGCGCCGTTCGGCCGCGGCAACGTGCGCGGGGTCTACAAGATGCTGTCGCGCGACACGTGCAGCACGGACTGGCTGGTCGCGACCGCCAAGGTGAGCTTCGGCAACAGCCCCGTGCTCCCGACCGCCTCCCGCGGTCCGAGCTCGTCGCCGCTCCCCTTCGGCTGACGGGTGGACCTCGGCGTCCTGCTCCAGGTCGTGCTCGCGGGGCTGGCGACGGGCGCCGTGCTCGGCCTCGTGGGGCTGGGGTTCAGCCTGGTGGCGGGCACCTCCCGGGTGCTGCCGTTCGCGCACGGTGACGTCGCCGTCGCGGCGGTCTTCACCGGCGTGCTGGTCGTGCTCGGCCGCACCCCGGTCGCACAGGACCTCGGCGGGCTCGACTCCGCCGCCCTGCTGCTGCTCGCGCTCGCGGCCGGAGCGGTCCTGTCAGGGCTCGTCGCGCTCGTCGTCGTACGCCCCTACCGCGACCAGCCGATGGGCTGGGTCGCGGGTGGGGTGGCCGCCGGGCTGCTGCTGCGCGCCGTCCTGGGCCTGCTGCTGCCGGGGCAGGGGTACGCCGTCCCCGACCCGCTGCACCTCGACGCGCTCGCCTCCGACGGCCTGCTGCACCTGCCCGGTGGGAACACGCTCCCGGTCCGGACCCTCGGCGTGCTCGTCCTCGGCCTCGTCATCGGGATCGCCGCCGAGGTCCTGCTGGTCCGAGGCCGGTTCGGGCGCTCGCTGCGCGCGGTCGCCGACGACCCTGACGCCGCGGCGCTGTGCGGTGTCGACCCCGGACGCGTCCTGCTCCTCGCCTTCGTCGCCGCCGGTGCGCTGGCCGGCCTCGCCGGGGTGCTCGACGCACCGAGCCACGCCCTCTCCGTCGACGACGGGGTCGTCCTCGGCCTGGAGGGGATCGCGGCGGCGGTGCTCGGCGGGCTCGGCTCGCTGCGCGGAGCGCTGCTCGGTGGCCTCGGCCTCGGGGTGGCCCAGCAGGCCGCGGTGCACGCCGGGGGAGCGGCCCTGCAGGACGTCGTCCCGCTCGGCGTGCTCGTGCTGCTGCTGGCGCTGCGGCCGCAGGGCCTGCGGCGATGACGGCCGTCGACGTCGCGCAGGCGCTCTACCTCCTGCTGGCCGCGCTCGGGCTCTCGCTGGCCGTCAGCTGGGCGGGGCTCCCGGTGCTCGGCGGCGGGGCGTTCCTGGCAGCGGGCGCCTACGGCACGGCGCTGCTCGGGCCGGGCGGCGAGGGCTGGCCGCTCGGGCTGGCGGTGCTGGCCGGCACGCTCCTCGGCGCGGTGGTCGGCTACGTCGTCGCCGTCGGGGCCTCCCGGCTGGACGGCCCACCGCTCGCGCTCGCCACCTGGGCGCTCGCCTGGCTCGTACAACGGCTGCTGCTGGCCTATCCCGACGCCTTCGGCGGGGTCGACGGGCTGACCCGGCCCGCGCCGGCCCACCTCGTCACCCGCACCTTCGGGCTCGACCTGACGCTGTCGCCGGCGGCCCACGTGGGCATCGCGCTCGGGCTGTGCCTGCTCGTGCTCGGCGGGCTGCTGCGGGCCGCCCGCGGCCCCGGCGGCCTGGACCTGGCCGCGCTGCGGGAGGGCCCGGAGGTGGCGCGCACGGTCGGGATCCCGGTGGCCCGCCGCCGGCGGGCGGTGCTCGCCCTGGCCGGGGGGATCATCGCGCTCGCGGGCGCCGGCAACGCCGTCCTGCTCGGCCTCGTCGAGCCGTCCGACGTCAGCCCGCTGGTCTCGCTCCAGCTCTTCGTGGCCGTGCTGCTCGGCGGGACGGCGAGGTGGTGGGGGCCGGTGCTCGGCGTCGCGGTCCTCACCGCGCTGCCCTCGGTCGCGGACGCGCTCGCCCGGGTCGCCGACGCCGACGTCGAGCGCTCCCGGGGGGTGCTCACCGCGGTGCTGCTGCTCGCCGCCGTCGTGCTGCGCAACCCCGTGGGTCGGCTGCTCGACCGGCCCGGTCCCGCGCCGGCCGCTCCGGGGCCGCTTCCCGTCGCCGCGCCGGCGGTGGCCGGCGAGACCGTGCTCGCGTGCACGGACGTCCACGTGCAGTACGACGGGGTGACGGCGCTCGCGGGAGCCTCGATCGAGCTGCGCGCGGGCGAGGTGCACGCGCTCATCGGCCCGAACGGCAGCGGGAAGACCACGCTGCTCAAGGAGCTGGCACGGGACCCGCTGGCCGTGCGGACCCCGCAGCACACCGTCGTGATGCCGCAGCTGCGGGCGGACCGGCAGGTGGCGCTGGGAGCTCGCGGTGGCGCGCGCCGGCCGCTCGCGGTCCTGCGGCACCTGCTCGCGACGCCGTCGTCGCGGCTCGCCGACCCGCGCGTCGCCGAGGCGCTCGCCGCGACCGGCCTGCAGCACGTCGCCGGTGCCGATCCGCAGCGGCTGCCGGCCGGCGACCAGCGGCTGCTCCAGGTCGCGCGCGCGGTGGCGACCGGCGCGCCCGCCCTGCTGCTGGACGAGCCGGCCGCGGGCATGACCAGCGAGGAGCGCACCCGGCTGAGCGCCGTGCTGCGCCACCTCGCGGCCAGCGGTCGGGCCGTCCTGCTGGTGGAGCACGACATGCGGCTCGTCGGTGAGGTCGCCGACCGCGTCACCGTCCTGCACCAGGGAAGGGTGCTCGCCTCCGGGGCGCCGGACCACGTGCGCTCCGACCCGGCCGTCCGCCGGGCCTACCTCGGTACGTTGGCCCGGTGAGACGCCTCGTCCTGCCCCTCGCGCTGGCGCTGGGGGTCGCCGGGTGCACCGGGAGCCCGTCGCCGCCGAAGGGCGACGCGCTCGTGGTCGTCTCCGCCCCGCTGAACGCGTCCCCCTGGATCGGGGACTTCATCGTCAAGGGCGCCGAGCTGGCGGTCGCACAGGTCAACCGGGGGCACGGCCGGCACCTGCGGCTGGAGGTGCTCGACAACCAGGGCTCGGCGCAGACCGCGGTCGCGAACGCACGGCGGGCCGTGAGCGAGGGCGCTGTCGCCCTGCTCACCGACGGCGTCGGGGCGAAGGCGATCGCTGCGGTCACGGACCGCGTGTCGCTCCCGGTGTTCGTCACGTTCGAGGGCGGGGCCTCGCTCGTCGATCCGAAGACGATGCCGTCGGTCTTCCGGCTGGCGCCGGCCAACACCGACCTGTGCCGGCGGCTCGCCGACTACCTCGCCGACGTGCGGCCCGGGCAGAGCGTGGCGCTGCTCGGCGACGACAGCGGGTACGGCGTCGAGGGCGCGGCCCAGAGCAAGGCCGACCTCCTGCACGACGAGGTCCGGGTGGTGTCGGAGGGGACCATCCCCTCCGGTGCGCGCGACGTCAGCGCGCAGGTGCTCGCGGCCCGGCGCTCCGGCGCGAAGGTGCTCGTCGTCTGGGCCCGCGCGGCCGGCCTCGCCGCGGTGATCAGGACGGCCCGCAGCTCCGGGTGGGACGTGCCCGTCTACACCGGGCCCGCCGGTGAGGACCCGCTCGTGCGGCAGCAGCTGGCCGACCGGCCGGAGTGGCTCGACGGGACCGTCTTCGTGTCCTTCCGGATCACCAGCGAGGTCGGCGGCGCCCCCTTCGCGGCCTTCCGCAAGGACTACGAGAAGGCCTACGGGGCAAGCACTTTCGGCGTCAAGAGCGACGGCAAGCTGGTCGTCCAGCCGCCGGACTGGGCGATGTACCCCTACGACGCGGTGCACCTCGTCGCGGCCGCCCTCGACCGGGCGAAGGCCGTCGGTGCCCGCCAGGTCTACGACGGCATCCAGTCGCTGGTGATCACCGGCGCCAACGGTGACGAGCGCGGCTACGGTCCCGACGACCGCGAGGGCGTCAGCCCTGACGACATGTACTTCGGGTACTTCAAGGGCATGCGCTTCTTCCCGAAGACCGACGACAAGCTGTCCACCACGCTGCCCACGGTGCCGCAGTAGATGTGCGGCCGCTACGCCTCGTCCCGCCGGCCGGAGGACCTGGTCTCCTGGTACGACGTCGAGGAGCCGCCGGAGGAGGTGCTCCCGCCCTCCTGGAACGTCGCCCCCACCGACCCGGTCTACGCCGTGGTCCAGTCGAAGGAGGGGGTGCGCCAGCTGCGGGTGCTGCGGTGGGGCCTGGTGCCCTCGTGGGCCAAGGACGCCAAGGGCGCCGCCCGCATGATCAACGCCCGGCAGGAGTCGGTGAAGGACAAGCCCGCCTTCCGCAAGGCGTTCGCGAGCAGGCGCTGCCTCGTCCCGGCGGACGGGTACTACGAGTGGAAGCAGGAGGGCGCGGACAAGCAGCCGTGGTACCTCACCGCCCCCGAGCCGCTGTCCATGGCCGGCCTCTACGAGCACTGGCGCTCACCGGACGGGGAGTGGCTCTCGACGTGCACGATCATCACGACCAGCGCTCCGGACGACCTCGGCGAGATCCACGACCGGACGCCGCTGCTGGTGCCCAAGGAGCACTGGTCGGTGTGGCTGGACCGGTCCGTCGCCGACCCCGGTGAGCTGCTCGTCCCCGGCACCCCCGGCGTCCTCGACGCGTGGCCGGTCGGCAAGGCGGTCGGGAACGTCCGCAACAACGGGCCGGAGCTGGTCGACCCGGTCTAGGAGCGGCGCCACACGGCGTACCCGGCACCGAGGAGCAGCAGGGCCGCGGCGCCGGCGAGCGAGAGCGGACCCCAGCGGGGGTGGAGCCGGTCGACAGCGGCGGCGGTCCTGGCCGCCGGCGCGAAGGACAGGGCGTACGACGTGGAGCCGGTGCCCTCGAGGTCCGCGCCGAGGTACGGGCTGTACGACGACGCACGCGCCCCGGTGGCGGCGACGGCGACGAGCAGCGCGAGCGCGTCGCGGCGCTCGTCGGCCGGCGGGTGCGACGCGGCCCACTGCCGCCAGGTCGGGAAGCCTCGAGGCGGTGCCAGCTCCCGCGCGTTGAGCGCGGCGACGGCGTCGAGCTGCAGCACGAGCCGGCCGCGGCCCGCCGCGCGCACGTCGAAGGTCACCGTGGCCGTCTCGGTCCCGGGCGTGCTGCCGCCGAGGGTGCCGGCGAAGGTGGCCCCGTCCGGGGTGGCGGTGGTGGCCGGGCCGGTCACGGAGCCGGTGGTCCCGGACAGCCGCAGCCGCCCGGTCAGCCGCATCGGGACGCCCTGCGAGGCGTCGACGGTCGCCGCGCGGGTGACCGACAGCCGCTGCGGCAGGCGGTCGTCGGTCGAGGGCAGCCGCGCGGCGGACGGGTGCTCCGCCACCCGCAGCGCCAGGTCGAGCGGGCCGGCCAGCTGCGCCGCCGGTGCGTCGGAGCCGGTGGGCAGCTGCTGCGCCTGGCTCGTGACGTTCGCCACGGTCACGTGCGCGGTCCCCGGCCCCGGGAGCGTGCCGCCGTCCCCCAGGGACCGGGTCCGGCCGTCCGCGCCGGTGAAGGTGACGGTGACCTGGAGCGGCAGGTGCCGGGACTCGATCTGGGGATCCAGCACGAGGCGTGCCGCGAGCGCGCGGTGCCCCGGGGTGAAGCCCTGCCACACGACGGCTCCCCGCTGGGTGAGCGGCGGTCGCTCGGTGCCGAGGGAGGTCGCCTCGCGGGCGGGCCCGCGCTCCCGGATGGCGTAGTCGCCCACCCCGAGCACGTCCAGCCGTTGCTCCAGGGCGACCGTCCGGACGCTGCCGTCCCCGGCCAGGCCCACGATCACCCGTTCGTCGTTGCGCACCTTGCCCGGCACGATCGAGGGCTTCAGCCGGTCCGGGCGCCCGCCCACGACGAGGATGAGCCGGTCCTCCTGGACCTGGGCGGCCTCGGGAGTCGGCAGCGAGATGACGTCCGCGCGGGTGGCGCCCGCCAGCAGCGGGCAGGCCAGCAGGCCTGCCACCGACGCCAGCCGCAGGGTCCGCACCGCTCCGAGGCTACGGTGGACCAGCACCCGAGCCGAAGAAGGAGACCCCGTGGACCTCGACGCGCTGCGCGCCGATCTCGAGCAGGTCGTGCGCGAGAGCGAAGCCACCATCGCCACGCTCCTCGCGGCGGACGACGAGGAGGACGACAACATCGTCGAGGACGACGCCGACGAGGCGGCCGACTTCACCGAGAGCGACCGCGAGGAGGCGATGGTCGACGCCGCGCAGGCGCGTCGCACCGAGGCGCTCGAGGCGCTGGCCCGGATGGACGCCGGCACCTACGGCGTCTGCGTCGACTGCGGCAAGCAGATCCCCGAGGCGCGGCTGCAGTTCCGTCCCGAGGCGTCCCGCTGCGTCGAGGACCAGGAGAAGTACGAGGACAGCCTGAGCTAACCGGGCTTCCGGGCGCTGCACACGAGGTGGATGCCCGGGGTCTCGCCCTCGCGGTCCACGGCGAGCTGCAGCTCGGTGCGCACGAGCGCCCGCATCGCCTCCTCCCCGCCGGTGGCCAGCGCCCGCTCCACCGCGGCGGGCGTGAGCACCGAGCGGGGTCGTACCCACTCCACGTCGAAGCCGGCGTCCTCCAGCAGCGCCTGCAGCTCCTCCGGCCAGAAGCAGCGGCTGAGCGTGCCGTCCTCCTCGGGCACCAGCACCACGTCTGCGGACGGCACGTCGGCGAGCTCCGCCCACCGGCCCTGGTCGGCCAGCCGGGCGAGCCCGGTCGTGAGCGAGTCGACGCACAGCAGCATGCGGCCACCGGGCCGCAGGACGCGCACCAGCTCACGGGCCGTCACCTCGGTGGCCAGGCACAGCGAGAGCGCGCGGGACTCCGCCACGACCGCGTCGAAGGAGCTGTCCGCGACCCAGTCGAGCACGCGGGTGTCGGCGACCACCGTGTGCACCCCCACGACGGGGCCCACCCCGACGCGCAGGACGTCGTGCCCCAGGTCGCGCAGCAGCTCGGCCCGGGCGGGGCCGTCGAGGCTCAGGTCCAGGACGCAGGCGCGGTCCTCGGGCACCCACGCGGCCAGCTGCGCGCTGGCCACCTCGTCGTAGAACAACCAGTACGGCGAGTTCGGGGCCGGGACCGGGGTCGGCGAGCTCGCCGAGGGGTCAAGGCTCAGCACTCGCGGCTCCTACCCTGTCGCGGTGCCGGAAACACCGCCCCCTGAAGACACCTGGTCCCCTGTGGAGACGACCGGCGGTCCCGCCCGGTTCCACCTCGACGGTGCCGGTGACGGTCTGCTCGTGCTCGGTCACGGGGCGGGAGGGGGCACCCGCTCGGTGGACCTGCTCGCCGCGCGGGAGGCCGGCCTCGCGGCGGGCTTTCGGGTGGCTCTGGTCGAGCAGCCGTGGCGGGTGCGGGGGCGCAAGGTGGCGGAGCCGCCGGCCAAGCTGGACGCCGCCTGGGTCGCCGTCCTGGCGCAGCTGTCGGGCACGCCCCTGGTGGTCGGAGGCCGCAGTGCCGGCGCCCGCGTCGCCTGCCGCACGGCGGCCCAGGTGGGCGCGGACGCGGTGCTGTGCCTCGCCTTCCCGCTGCACCCCCCGGGGCGCCCGGAACGCAGCCGGCTCCCGGAGCTGGCCGCCGTCGGCGTACCCGTGCTCGTGGTGCAGGGCGACCGCGACGCCTTCGGCGTACCCGCGGGCGCCACGCTGGTGCCCGGCGCCGATCACGGCTTCCGGGTCGCGAAGGGGCTGCCGCCTGCCGGGCCGCAGGTGCGTGCGCACGTCGAGGCGTGGCTGCGGTCGATCGCGATCCGGACAAACCGGACGTAGCCGCTTCACCCGGACGATCCGGCTGCCGATCTTGGGCGACGTGAAGGACGCCTCGTGAAGGACGCCTCGTGAAGGACGCTGCCCGGCTGGCCCGGCTCGCGGCGGTCGCCGCCCTGTGCGGCAGCCTGCTCGCGCTCGCCATGGCCCTCGTCATGCGGGCGAGCGGTGCGGGCTTCCCGATCGCCGCCGACATGGCCGTGCTCTACACCGGCGAGGGGGTCGCGGCCGCGGTGTGGCTGTTCCTGCTGCCGGTCGCGACCGAGCGGGTGGCCGTGGTGCGGCGGCACCGGGTGGGCTGGACCTTCTGGGCCCTCGTCCTGCAGGTGTCGAGCGCCGCGGGCTTCGTGAGCTACACCGGCGGGGTCGTCGGGCCGTTCTGGGTGCTGTTCTTCCCCGTCCTCGTCTATGCCGGGGTCGCGCTGCCCGGCTGGCTCGGCCAGCTGATCGGCTGGGCGAGCGTGGCCGGGCTCGTGCTGGGCTCGGTGCAGGCCGGCACGGCGACAGCAGCCACGGCGGCCTGGATGGCCCTCATCTGCCCCTTCTTCCTCGCGGTCGCGGGCTTCACGTCGACGATCACCAGCCGGCTGGCCGCCGTGTCGGAGCGGTCGATGCGGGACCGCGACGAGCTGCAGGCGCACGTCCAGGCCCTCGCCGCGGCGCTCGCCGAGAACGCCAGCGGCGATCTCACCGCCACTCCCAGCCTGACGGTCGACCCGGCGGCGTCCTACGCCCCGGCGCTGCGCGTGCTGTCGCACGCCCTGGGCGACACCCTCGACGACCTGCGGGGTCTCGTCGACCGCGTCCGCGGCGGCGGCGACTCGCTCGCCGGTCGGGCCACCGAGCTGCTCGCGACGGCGGAGCAGACGGCGGCCGGGGCGACGCAGCAGTCCTCCGCGGTCTCGCAGACCACCTCGACGGTCCAGGAGCTCGCCGCCACCGCAGCCGCCATCGCGGACACCGCGGGTGGGGTGTCCGCGGCGGCCGAGCGGACGCTGCTGCTGGTGCTCGAGGGCAGCCGCGCCGTCGAGGACGCGGTGTCGTCGATGATGCAGATCGCCCACCGCGTGGACGACATCGCCGCGCGGTCGGTGCGGCTGGGTGAGCAGAGCCAGGAGATCGGCCGGATCCTCGGCGTCATCGACGACCTGTCGGACCAGACCAACCTGCTGGCGCTCAACGCGGCCATCGAGGCCGCCCGGGCAGGCGAGCACGGCCGTGGCTTCGCGGTCGTCGCGTCGGAGGTCCGCAAGCTCGCGGAGCGGGCGCAGGAGTCCACCGGGCAGATCCAGCAGATCGTCGACGCCATCCAGCACGGCACGACCGAGGCGATCGACGTCAGCCAGCAGGGCGCGGCGGAGGCGCAGGCGGGCGTGGAGAAGGCGCGCGGCGCGATGGCGTCGCTGGGGCGGATCACCGGCATCGTCGACGAGACCACGGCGGCCGCCAAGGAGATCTCGATCGCCACCCAGCAGCAGCGCTCCGCGTCGGACCAGGTGGTCGCGGCGATGTCGCAGGTCTCCGACGTGTCGCGCCAGTACGCCGCGGGCTCGGCGCAGGCGGTGGCGGCCGCTGTGGAGCTCACCTCCCTGGCCGGTGACCTGAAGACGGCGATCGCCCGCTTCACGACCGCCTGAGGCCACCTGAGGGTGCAGCAGGTCAGCGGGCCTCGCCGCTGTTGACGCTGACCATCATCGGTCGGGTGTCGACCGCCTCGAAGGCGCTCGCCGGGATCCGCTTGAGCTCGTCGAGCAGGGCGGACGGCCACCGGCTGTCGACGGTGCCCTGGAAGTACCACGGCGAGCCGTTGTCGGCGAGCACCAGCCCGTAGGTCTTCATGGCCGCCAGCACCACGCGGGTGTCCGTCCGCAGCCCGCTGCCGCTGTAGGACGCCTTCAACCGGAAGCGCGCGCCCATCCGCGGGTAGCTCAGGTCGGACACGTCACCGGCCTGGTGCCGGGCCGGCCACATGTACCGCCGGTCGGTGTGGTTGGTGGTGAACCGGATGGCGTGGTCGACGTGCCCGGCCGCCACCTCGTCGTAGCGCAGCAGGCCGGGCAGGATCGGCAGGCCGGCGGCGTCGGCCGACGTCCAGCCGGCCGGCCGCAGCGCGTTGCTCTTGAGGTTCCAGTGCGCCCCGCTCCCGGCGTACCAGCGGGTGCCGCTCTTCCTGGTCGCCCAGGTCTCGTAGAGCGTGCAGGTGCTCTTGTCGACGACGACGGTGTGCCGGTCGCCACTGGTCCACTGACCGCCCTCGACCTGGGTGTCGCTGCCGAGCGGGTAGCCGACGCGGTCGCTCTCGCTCGCGTAGTCGAAGGTCACCGGCACCTTCGCGTGGCTGCTCGTGACGTAGGTGATCGGGATGCCGTAGGGCACCGGCTGGGCGCCGTAGGACGGCCCGAAGTCGGGGTGCAGCCTCGAGGTCGGGCTCATGCGGCTGATCCACTGCGCGCTGCGCGGGAACACCGGGAGCCGGCTCACGTCGGCGTGCCAGAAGTCGTTCGCCGGGAACGCGGGGCAGGTGGTGCCCGGCAGGTTCCTGCTGGTGCCCGCGACCGCCGGGGTGGCGGCGAGGAGCAGCGCGACGAGGGCGACCGACAGACGTCTCATGGGGTCTGTATCGGCAGCTCAGGTGCTGACGTAGACCTCGGTGGCCACCGACCTGCGCAGGGCCACCGTGACGCCGTCGACGTCGAGCGTCACGGAGTCCTCGTCGCCCTCGCTGACCGTGACCTGCTGGCCGGGCAGCAGCCGCCCGGTCTCGAGCTCGCGCATGTGGTCCAGCTGGGTCTGCAGGTGCTCGTCGATGCGGCGTACGACGCAGGGCGACCCGGTCGGGACGCTGGCCAGCGACTGGAGCGGGCCGGGGTCCACGACGTTCGCCGAGCCGGGGATCGGGTTGCCGTGCGGGCACATGCCGGGATCGCCGAGCAGCTTGACGAGGTGCTGCTCGAGGTTGTCGCTGATGGCGTGCTCGAGGCGGCAGGCCTCCTCGTGCACCTGGCTCCACGGCACCTTCAGGACGTCGACGAGCAGCAGCTCGGCGAGCCGGTGCCGGCGCAGCACCGACGTGGCGTACTCGCGGCCGGAGGCGGTGAGGTGGAGCACCCGCTCGTCGTCCAGCGTGAGGTAGCCCTCGCGCTCCAGCCGCTTCACCGTCTCGCTGACGGCCGGCGCGCTGACGCCCAGCCGCTCGACCAGCCGGGCGCGCATCGGCACGATGCCGGACTCCTCGAGCTCGAGGATCGTCTCGAGGTACTGCTCGACAGCCGGGTGGTGACCGGTGCCGGGGGGTCCTGCGTGCCGCTCGTGCTGCATGCCGCCAGCCTACGTGGAATGACCGCCGCGTCCGAGGGCGTTGTGGAGGGCATGAGCAGGTCGAGCTGCGCCCCGGGCGTCCGGTCCTACGCACCGTTCACGGGTGGCACAGATCTGCTCCCGTTCGACCCTGTAGCGTCCCCGTCTGTGAGCGAGGAGACCCCTGAGCAGCGCAACGCGCGCTTCGAGCGCGATGCGCTGCCGTTCCTCGACCAGCTCTACTCGGCCGCGCTGCGGATGACCCGCAACCCCTCCGACGCCGAGGACCTGGTGCAGGAGACCTTCGCCAAGGCCTACTCCGCCTTCCACCAGTTC
>CAMLIA010000092.1 GCA_946479905.1 uncultured Frankiales bacterium
GGTGCCTTCTTGGCAGGTGCCTTCTTGGCTGCCGGGGCGGCCTTCTTGGCGGGCGCCTTCTTGGCGGTGGTGGGCTTGCTGGCGGACGAGCTGGGGCCGGGCACAGGGACGCCTCTCCGTGCACGCAGGTGCACGTCTTCAGGACCAGGGGCCCGGGCACGGGCCGGGACAAGTGTGGCAGATTCCCGCGCCGACACGGCGGCCTCGACGGGTCCGTCAGCCGCCGTCGACGGTGACGTCGTTCCAGGGCAGCTGGGGCTCGATCCACGGGAAGACGACGAGGAGCAGCAGCGCGACCACTGCCGCCACCAGCAGCAGGGCGAGCAGCACCCGCACCAGCAGCGGGCCGGGCAGGTGGCGCCAGATCCAGGTGTACATCAGCGGTCACCCAGCACCGGGAGCAGCGCGGGCGGCACCACGTGCGGGCCCTTGACGAGCTGGGCGGTCAACCGCGCGTGCACGATGAGCCGGGTACGGGCGGAGTACTTCGGGTTGCAGGTCGTCAGCGTCAGCAGCCGCGCGGTCGGCTTCTCGCCGAGGTGGTACGGCACCGGGTAGGTCACCTCGACGGCGGTCGGCGCGACGACGGTCTCCCCGGTGACCGTGTAGGTGAACCAGGCCGCCTGCGTCTCGAGCACGATCGGGTCGCCGGGGTGCAGCTCGTCGACGCGGTTGAACGGCGCCAGGTAGGTGGTGCGGTGCCCGCTGATGACGACGTTGCCCACCGCCCCGATCCGGGCGCTCGTCGGGTAGTGGCCTGGTCCCTTCTTCAGGTCGTCCCTGCTCACGCCCTCCACGACCACGTAGTGCGCGTGCAGGGTGGGCATCCAGATCCGCGCGATGCCGTCCCCCACGACGTAGGGCAGCAGCGCCGGGGGCTTGCCCGGCCGGGGCGCCGGGGCCTGCGCCCAGGTGTGGTCGAGGCTGTTGCCCAGGTCGTGCTGCTGCTGCTTGGTGTAGATCCCCGTGAACCAGAGCTCGTAGCCGCAGAACAGCAGCACGACGAGGCCCATCGTGATCAGCGTCTGGCCGATCCCCCGCAGGACCCAGCGGAACCGGTCGGCTGCCGTCACGGCAGGGCCGTGGTGTGCGGGAGGTCGACCGTTCCGTCGTAGGCCGGCAGGTGCAGCGCGGACGCGTTCAGCACGTCGAACCGCAGCCCGTAGTCGTCGACGTACCGCTGGAAGAGCGCGACGCCCGGCTCGACGCGCAGCGCCGCGCGCAGGGCGCGCGCATCACCGATCGCCGCGATGACGAAGGGCGGCCCGATCAGCCGACCCTGGACGAGCAGCGTGTTGCCGACGCAGCGCACGGCGCTCGTCGACACGATCCGCTCGCCCATGAGCGTCATGGCCTCGGCGCCGCCCGCCCACAGCGCGTTGATCACGGACTGGACGTCCTGCTGGTGCACCACCAGGTCGTCGGGGTTGTCGCTCGCCGGTGGCTGGCCGTTCGTGCGGGTGGGGGCGTCGTCCAGGCTGACGCGGATCCCGGGGCCGGTGACGGCCTGGAGCCCCGCCGCGCCGAGCAGCGCGTCGCCGCGGGACTTCTCCGCGCCGACGGTCGCGGATCCGTTCGCCGCAAGCTGGGTCTCGGCCTCGACCTGCCGGCGCAGCGCCGTGGCCCGCTGCTCCTCCTTGCGGACGCTCTTGCTCGAGGCGTCGATCAGCCCCGTCAGGTCCGAGAACCGGCCGGCGCGCAGGTCGGTGCCCTGGGCCGTCGACGCGCTGGCCGCGAACAGCAGGCCCGCGAGCAGCGCCGTGACCGGGACCAGCGCGTGCCAGGCACGAGAGCGGACGGAACCCCGGATCACTCCGATACGCTAACTCTCCGGGACGCCAACGGATCGCAAGCAGGAGGTCGAAGGACGTGCCAGAGTCCAAGAAGCGGAAGAAGGCCGTCTACGTCCCGCCGCCGAACATGTCGCCGGCGAAGAAGAAGGGACCGAGCCCGGTCTGGGTGCCGGCCCTGATGCTGGGCCTGATGCTCATCGGTGTGGCCTGGCTCGTCGTGTTCTACATGGTCGGGTCGTCCATGCCGCTCGTGGGCGGCCTCGACAACTACAACCTGCTCATCGGCTTCGGCTTCATCGTGGCCGGTTTCGCGATGTCCACCCAGTGGCGCTGACCCCCGCACCCGGGCAATGACAGCGGTGTAGTTCTCCCCAGGAGATACCCACAGTGTTGATATCTCCGCCTTGCTGGCAGCCCGCCCGTGCCTGGGTGGCCGCGCAGCTCGGGGCGGCGGTGCTGCTGGTGGCGCTGCTGCCGTTCGTCGACCGGCTCGGCTGGGTCATCCTGCTGCCGACAGCGGGGTACGCCGTCGCCTTCGGGCTCCGGGACCTGCTGCTGCGGCCGGTGCTGGCCGCCGGCCCGGACGGGATCGAGGTCGTGGACGGGCTGCACCGGGTGCGGGTGGGCTGGGACCAGGTCAGGCGGCTGCGCACCGTCCGGGACCGGCGCACGCCGCTGCTCGAGGTCGACCTCGACCACCGCGTGGTGGTGCTGTCCCGCAGGCGGCTCGGCGCTCCGGTGGAGGACGTGCTGCGCGCGCTGGAGGAGCTCCGGGTCAGCTGAGCTGGGCGGTGCGGGTGACTGCCAGAGCGACGAGGAGCACGCCGACCGCGACCACACCGGCCGACTGCAGCGCCGTGCGCTGCTTGGTGTGGGGGGCGTAGACGATCGCCGCGGCCAGCGCCGCGCCGGTGATGAGGCCGCCGACGTGGCCGCGCCAGTCGATGCCGGACAGCGAGAAGCTGATCACCAGGTTGAGCACGATGGTCGTCGTGATGGGGCTGACGTCGAGGTTGCGGTGCCGCCCGAGGACGTACCACGCCCCGAAGATCCCGAACACCGCACCGGAGGCGCCGGCGGCCAGCTCGTTCTGCGGCCCGAGCAGGTAGGAGAGCACCGAGCCGCCCAGCCCGGACATCAGGTAGGTCACGGCGTACCGCACCTGGCCGAAGGCCTGCTCGAGGGCCGGGCCGAGCAGGTAGAGGGCGTACATGTTGAGGGCGAGGTGGATCGGCCCGAAGTGCAGGAACATCGAGGTGAACAGCCGGTAGTACTCGCCGTGCGCCACCCCGCCGATGCACGGGCCGTCGACGAAGAGCTGCGGGCACGGGCTGAGGCCGAGCTTCTGGAAGACGGTGCCCCCGGGGTTGCCGTTGAGCACGTTGCCGCCGCCGGCGGACTGCACCACCAGCATGGTCACGTTGATCGCGATGAGGGTGTACGTGACGTACGGGACACGCCTCGCCCGGCCGCCGTAGGCCGCCTTCAGCGGGCGGGCACCCTTGTTCCCCTCCTTCACGCAGTCGGGGCACTGGAAGCCGACCGCCGCCTCGCGCATGCAGTCGGGGCAGATCGGCTTGCCGCACCGGGTGCAGCTGACGTAGGTCTCCCGGTCGGCGTGGCGGTAGCAGACCGGGACCGCCTCCTGCTCGGTCAGGAGTCGCCCTGCTCGATGGTGATGGCGTTGATGACCACGTCCTCGCGGGGGCGGTCCATCGCGCCGACCGGCGTCTTGGCGATGGCGTCCACGACGTCGCGGCTGGCCTGGTCGGCGACCTCGCCGAAGATGGTGTGCTTGGTGTTGAGCCACGGCGTGGGTGCCACCGTGATGAAGAACTGCGACCCGTTGGTGCCCGGGCCGGCGTTGGCCATGGCCAGCAGGTAGGGCTTGGAGAACTGCAGCTCCGGGTGGATCTCGTCGTTGAAGCGGTAGCCGGGGCCGCCCGTCCCGGTGCCCAGCGGGTCGCCGCCCTGGATCATGAAGCCGTCGATGACCCGGTGGAAGACGGTGCCGGCGTAGAGCGAGCCCTCGCCCTTGCTGCCCGTGCGCGGGTTCGTCCACTCACCGGTGCCGTCCGCCAGCCCCACGAAGTTCTTCACCGTCTTCGGCGCGTGGTTGGGGAACAGCTCGACGCGGATGTCTCCGCGGTTCGTGGACAGCGTCGCAAAGGTGGCCACCAGGGCTCCTCGTTCTCGTCGGGGGATGCGCCCCCCAATCTAAGCGGAGTCCGCACCCCGCGGCGTGGGGGCCACGACGTCGCCGTCGCGGGTGCCGCCGCTCGTGCTGTCCTGGCTGCTGACCGGCCGGCCGAGCCGCTGGCTGACCGCCCGGCGCAGCAGCGCGTCGACCTGCGCCTCGGGCGGGACGCCCTCGCTGATGCTCGTCCGGTTGCGGCCGGCCCGCTTGGACCGGTAGAGCGCCTCGTCGGCAGCCCGGACGAGGGTGTCTGAGTCACCGGCGTGCGACGGGTAGGTCGCGACGCCGGCGGAGGCGGTGATCGGGACGACGGCCGGGGCCGCGGACACCGCGACCCGGAGCCGCTCGGCGATGTCGCTGGCCTCCTCCGGCCCGCAGCCGGGGAGGATGACGGCGAACTCCTCACCGCCGTACCGCGCGGGGGTGTCGAAGTCACGGCACTCGCACGACAGCGCCGCCGCGACGTTGCGGAGCACCTCGTCGCCGGCCTGGTGGCCGTGCTGGTCGTTGAGCTGCTTGAAGTGGTCGATGTCGACCATGACGAGGCTGACGTGCTCGGCGCTGCGGGTGGCGCGGGCCACTTCGCGCTCGAGGGTCGCCTCGAAGGTCCGCCGGTTGGCGATCTTCGTGAGCCCGTCGGTCGCGGCGAGCCGCTGCACCTGCTCGAGCAGCCAGGCGTTGCGCAGCGCGAGCGCGGCGTAGGACGCCGACCGCTCGAGGCCGGTGACGACGCGGCGCTGGATGCGCTGCCCGCCGGTGTGCTCGATGACGAGCGCGCCCAGCGAGCGGCCCTCGGCCGACAGCGGGACGACGACGAGGTTGCTCGCCCCGGGCAGCAGCCGGGCCAGCCAAGGGTCGGCCTCGGGGTCGAGGCCGCGTACGAGGACGGTGGCCTTGGACTCGTGCGCCTGGCCCACCACGAGGGACGGGCCCGGGCGGCCCGGGCGGCGGGCGAGGTCCTCGTCGAGGCCGTAGGACGCCAGCAGCGGCAGGTGCCCCTCGGAGCTGGCGAGCACGACGCCGCGCGGGAAGCCGTAGGTCGTCACGGCGGCGTCGAGCAGGGTCCGTGCCACCGAGCTGGAGTCGTCGGTGCGCTCGATCTGCTCGGCGAGGCTGGTCAGCGCCTCGAGGTCACCGCGGCGACGGCGCAGCTCGCGCTCGTTGATGGCCGACAGCGTGCTGGTGGAGATGGCCACCAGCCAGAGCACGACGATGAAGATCGCCAGTCGGTGGTCCGCGGTGCCGTAGCCCGACAGGTTGGCCGGCGCGGTGTCGCTGATCACGTGGCCCGCGACCATGTTGCGGATGGTGAACAGCAGCAGGGAGTGCCACACGGCGAGCTTGATGCCGGTCCGGTAGGACGCGAGCAGGCAGACTGCCCCGAGGTGCAGCAGCACGGCGTAGCGCAGCGGGCTCGTCGTACCGCCGGTGAGGAACGCGGCCCAGGCGAGGTAGACGCCGTCGACCATGAGCATGCCGCTGAAGAGCACGAGGGTGCGCTTGGGCAGGGACCGGGCGAGCAGCTCCGCGATGGCGGTGAGCCCGAGGAAGCCGAAGGTCCACGGCACCAGGTCGTTCCGGTCAGGGAGCAGGGTGTCCGGGGCCACCAGCTTGCAGAGCAGGACGAGCCCCACCGCTGCGATGCGCAGCCACTGGGTGATCCGGAACCGCTCGTTGACGGGGACGGCGTCCCCGGGAAGCGTGGCGACTCGGGTCATGCGTGCGCACCTCCTTCCAGACTGCGTCGCTGGACCGGGCCGAAGTCGAGCTCCGGCTCCGCTCCGACAGGGGCCGACGCGAGCTTGGGGTCACGTCGGTCGATCCGGTTCTGCAGCAGCAGGAAGCCAACCACGACACCGAGGAGCAGGAGCGGGATCGTGGGTTTTCGTGCGACCTGCGCGAGAGTGTTGCCGATCGCCTTCGGCACCTCGGTGGTGATGAAGGAGCCGGGTGTCGGGACGGCAAGGGTCGACCCGGGCCGCACGTGCTTGCTGCTTCCTGCCGCCGAGACGGCCGGGCTGGTCAGCCGCTGTCGCGTCGCCGGCCCGAGGTCGGGTGTGGCGACCGCCGGTCCGGCCGGCGTCGTCGTGCCACCGGACGGGCGCGCACCGGGAACCGACCCGCTGACGCTCGCTGCCCGGTACGTGTAGGGCGTGCTGCGGGTGTACGGGCCCTCGTCGCCGCGGCTGTTGACCAGCTGCACCGTCAGGGTGAAGGACCCGTGCGGCTGACCGGAGAGGTCGGCGGTGTACCGGCCCGACCCGCAGCTCGCCTGAGCGAGCACGGCGTCGCCGGCGTTGGAGAGCAGGCAGGTCGCGGAGTAGCCCTTCGGGACGGTGAACGTCCAGGTCGGGTGGCTGCTCGTCCCGCTGGGCGGGGTCAGCAGGTCCGTCACCGCTGGCACCTTGGAGAAGAACGTGTAGCTCGAGGAGGCCGGTGCCGCGAAGTTGCCCGCCACGTCGACAGCCCAGACCCACAGCGTCCAGGTGCCGGTCTGCGTGAGGAGCTCGGTGTGCGGCGAGCTGCAGCGGGTGGAGTGCGTCACCGACGGCGCGGTCCGGCCCTTGGTCAGCTGGCAGGTGAACAGCACGCTCGCCGTCCCGAGGTGGCTCAGGCTGCCGGCAGCGCGCAGGGCGCTCGCGTCGGTCGGCTCCCCGAAGCTCCAGCTGACCTGCGGGCTGGTGCCCGTGTCGCTGGCCAGCGGCCGGATGACCGCCGGCGGCGGCGGGACGTCGTCGTAGACGTAGGACGCCGTGGCGGTGCCGCTCAGGTTGCCGGCCGCGTCCTTGCCCCGCACGAACAGCGTGACCAGCCCCTGAACCCGAGGTGCCACACCGGTGAGCTTCACGGTGGTGCTGCCGTAGCCGCAGGGGGACGCCGTCGCCGGCAACCCGTCGAACCGCGTCACCGCGCACTGCAGGGTGAGGGCCTCGTCGGACCCGAGTCCCTTCGCGATGCGGAACACCGGCGAGGTGGAGTCGTCGGGCGAGTGCAGGGGCGGGCTCACCACGGGCGGGACGGGCGCGTTGGCGTCGAGCACGTACGTCGGCGCGGACACGACCGGGCTCTGGTTGCCGGAGCGGTCGGTCTCGCGGACCTGCAGGGTGTAGGTCCCTGAGGTCGCCGGGCTGAGGTCGTACGTCACGGGGCTGGTGCACGCGGTCCAGGAGGAGCCCGGCAGCCCCTCGAGCTGGCACTCGAGGGCGTCGGACGGATCGCTGAGCTGCACCCCCCAGACCGGCGTGACGACCGGCGAGGGCGAGCCGGGCGTGAGAGTGAGGAGCGGGCCGTCGGGCGGCGTGCGGTCCAGGGTGTAGTCGCTCGAGCTGCTCGGCCCGATGTTGCCGGCAGCGTCCTTGAGGCGCACCGACAGGGTGTAGACCCCGTCCTGCAGCCAGCTCAGGTCGGTCGACACGGGCGAGCTGCAGTCGGCCTCCGCCGTCGCGACAGCGGTCGCCGACAGCAGCGTGCACAGGCCGGTGGTGCCCGGGTCGCCGGTGAACGTCCAGGACACGAAGGTGGCGTTGCTGGGCGAGACGTGGTCGACGCTGACCCCCGTCGGTGCCCCGGGCGCGACGGTGTCGAGCTCGTAGGAGCTGGACACCTCCGGGCCGAGGTTGCCGGCGGCGTCGCGCGCCCGGGCCGTCAGCACGTAGGTGCCGTCCGGGCTGGCGGTCAGGTCCGCCGTGAACGTCCCCTGTCCGGCGCCGGACCCGGGGCAGGTGGTGAAGCTGAGGGCGCTGCCGAAGCGGCACTCGAGCGCCGCGTCGCTGTCACCGGTCAGGGTCCAGGTGACGACCTTGCTGTTGCCGGGCGTGGGCGGGGCCTGGACGAGGACCGCGGCAGGCGCGGTCGTGTCGAGCAGGTAGGGCGCCGAGGTCGCGTCCGTCGCGTTGCCCGCGGCGTCGCGCACGGTCACGGTCAGGATGTACGAGCCGTCGGGCGCGCCGGTCAGGTCGGCGGTGAAGGGGGCTCCGCTCTGCGGCGCCGCACAGCTGACGCCGCTCGCGGGCGTCGTCGGGCCGCTCACGGTGCAGGTCGCGGTGAGCCCGGGCTCGGAACCGGTGACGGTCCACACCGGCTGCCGGCCCGAGGCGGGCGACGACGGCGTGACGAGCACCGCCGCTGCCGGCGCGGTCCGGTCGAGGACGTAGCTGCTCGTCGTCTCCGCCGAGGTGTTGCCCGCGGTATCGGTGGTGCGCGCAGACACGGTGTAGACACCGTCGGCGCCGGTGAGCGTCGGGGCGAAGGTCGACGGGCAGGCCGTCCACGGCACGAGGACCGTGCCGCCGCTCGTGAGCTGGCAGGTGGCCGCGCCCTCGGTGACCGAGACGCCCCAGACCGGGGAGGTGCTCTGGCTGGGGGACGCGGGGGCCGTGAGGGTCGGCGCGGCAGGGGCGGTCGTGTCGAGCTCGTAGGAGTCAGTGGCCCCAGGTCCGGTGTTCCCGGCGGCGTCGGTGGCCACGACCGTGAGGGTGTAGGTGCCGTCACCGGGCAGGTCGGCGGTGAACGGGCTGGTGCAGGGGCCCGACGAGACGGTGCCGCCGCCGGTGCTCGTCACGGTGCAGGTGGTCGTCGCGCCGGTCTCCGCCGTGAAGCTCCAGGAGGGGCGCGCGTCCGGCGCAGGGGTCGCCGGCCGGGCGGTGAAGACCGGCGCGGCGGGGGCGGCCCGGTCGAGCACGTAGGTCGCCGTGCCCGCGGATCCGGTGTTGCCCGCTGCGTCCGTCAGCGCCACCGCGAGGGTGTAGCTGCCGTCCGGCCGGCTGGACAGGTCGACGACCACCGGGTCGGTGCAGGAGGCGGGACCGGACACCGTCGTGGTGCCACTGGTGACGGTGCAGCTCGCGGTGCTGCCGGCCTCCCCGGTGAACCGGAAGGACGGGCTGGTGCCCGAGCCCGGGCTCTGCGGTGCGGTCACGGTCGGGGCCGTGGGGGCGGCCGTGTCCAGCGTGTAGACGGCGGTGCCGGGTGTGCTCCGCAGACCGACCTCGTCGACCGCACGGACCGACAGCGTGTAGACGCCGTCCGGCTGGCCGCTCAGGTCCGTCATCACCGGGACCGCGCAGGCGGCCCAGTCCGAGACCAGGCGCGCGCCCTCGCTGGTGGAGCACTCCGCGGTGTCACCGGCGGTCAGCGTCACGCCCCACAGCGGCTGGGTGTCACGGCCCGGGCTCGGCGGGGCCGTCACGACCGGTGCGTCGGGCGCCGTCGTGTCGAGCAGGTACGGGCCGGCGGTGCCTGCCGGGCTGGTGTTGCCCGCAGCGTCGGTGACCGTCACGGAGACCCGCCAGGCCCCGTCGCCGCTGAGCGTCGGCTGCCACGGGGTGGCGCACGCCGTCGGGGACTGGGCCGTCCCGTCCAGCGAGAGCACGCAGGTCCCGGTGGTGCCCGTCTCGGCGGTCCACGAGATCGTCGGGGTGGTGGTGGTCGACGGGCCGGACGGCATGCTCACGAGCGGGGCGGTGGGCGCCGTGGTGTCGAGCCGGTAGGCCAGCGAGCTGCCGGTCGCACCGGTGTTGCCGGCGGCGTCGGTGGCGCGCACGTCGAGGGCGTAGTCGTCGTCGGGCATTGCCGTCAGGTCAGCGGTGAAGGGGGTCGTGCACGGCGCCCAGTCGAGCAGCACGCTGGTCCGCTGCCGCCAGCGGCACTCGGTCGTCGCCCCGGCCTCGGCCGTGATGGCGAAGGACGGCGACCGGTCCTGCGACGGGCTCTGCGGCGTGGTCACCGTCGGGGCGGGCGGCGGGGTCTGGTCGACGACGTAGGTCGGGCTGGTCGACACCGTGCTCGTGTTGCCGGCCGCGTCGACCACGGTGACCTGCAGGACGTAGCTGCCCTCGCCCGGCAGCGACAGGGCCGTGCCGCTGGTGCAGGTGAACGCCGCTCCGGCGACCCCGTCCCGCAGCAGCGTGCAGACGGAGGTGGCGCCGCTCTCGGCAGACCAGGTCCAGGTCGCCGTGGCCGTGCTCGACCGGCCCGACGAGCCGGTCACGGTGGGAGCGACCGGGGCGACCGTGTCGAGGGTGTAGGTGCTGGCCGTCGTGCTGAGCGAGGGGTTGCCGGCGGCGTCCGTGAGCTGCACGACCACGACGTAGTCGGCGTCACCGGTGAGCGTGGGGCTGAAGCTGCCGCTGTTGCACGGGACGGCACTGCCGATGACCCCGTCCCGGTCGAGCCGGCAGGTCGCGGTGACGCCGCTCTCCCCGGTCCACGTCCACGTCGGCGCGGCGTCGTTGCCGGGGCCGCTGGGCCCGCTGACGGTCGGGGCGCTGGGCGCCGTCCGGTCGGAGGTGTACGCCGCGCTGCTCGCGATCGCCGCGGCGTTGCCGGCCAGGTCGGTGACCAGCACGTCGACGGTGTAGGTGCCGTCTGCGGGGTTGTCGACGGTGTAGCGGCCGGTGCTGCAGTCCGTCCAGCTGGTCGACGCGAGTCCCTGGACCAACCGGCACTGGGCGGTGGTGCCGGACTGGACGGGGAAGGTCCAGCTCGGCGCGGGGTCGTTGCCCGTGCCGGTCGGTCCGGAGACGGTCGGGCTGTTCGGGGCGGTCGTGTCGAGGACGTACGGCCAGGTGCTGACCGCCGTGTTGCCCGCCGCCTCGGTGGCGGTGACCTCGACGGTGTAGCCGCCGTCGGCCTGACCGGTCAGGTCGGCGGTGAAGCTCGTCGTGCAGGGGGTGGTCCCCCCGACGGTGCCGGCGGTCGGGGGCGCACCGACGAGCAGCCGGCAGGTGATCGTCGTCGTGGGGTCGCCGAGCAGCGTCCAGCTCGGGCTGCGGGACTGGCTGGGCCCGCTCGGTCCGGAGATGACGACGGCCGTCGGCGCGGAGGTGTCGAGGTCGTAGCCGAAGGTCGACGGCGACGAGGTGTTGCCGGCGGCGTCGGACAGGGTGACGGCGAGCGTCCAGCTGCCGTCGCTGCCGAGGGTCGGGGTGTAGGTGCCGTTGGTGCAGTCGGTCCACGTCGGGCTGCTGGGCGGGGTGCTGCCCGCGTAGAACGTGCAGGCCGCGGTGCCGCCCGGGGTCTCCGGGGTGAAGGTGACAGTCGGCGTCGTGTCGTTGCCGGGCGTCGCCGGGGTGCTCAGCACCGGCGGGGCGGGCGCTGTGCCGTCGTACAGGTAGCTGCCGGAGCTGGTCCCGACGGCGCCCAGGTTGCCGAGCGGGTCGGTGAGCCGCGCCTGGAAGACGTAGCTGCCGTCGCCCGGCAGCGTGGGGTCGAAGAAGTTCGTGTCGCAGGCGGTCCACGGGCCGTCGGTCGTGACGCCTCCGACCGTGCGCTGCCACCGGCACTCGCCGGTGGACGGGATCTCGCCGTCCCACGTGATGTGCGGGGTGGCGTCGTTGGACAGCCCGGTCGGGGCGGACACGACCGGTGCGGCAGGGCCGGTCGTGTCGAGCAGGTAGGCGGCACTGGTGGTGTCGACGGTGTTGCCGTAGCCGTCGTCCTCGGTGACGACGAGGGTCCAGCTGTCGTCGCCGGGGAGGGTGAAGCTCGCGGGCGAGGTGCACGGACCGGACGACACGGTGCCGCTGACGGCTCCCACCAGCCGGCAGCTGCTGCTCGCGCCCGGCTCGGTGAACGTCCACGACACCGACGGGTCGGTGCCCGAGCCGCTGGGTCCGGCGCTGAAGACCGCCGCGGCCGAGGGAGTCGTGTCGAGGGTGTAGGTCGGACCCGTCGCGACGGGGCTGCGGTTGCCGGCGGCGTCGGAGAGCACGACCGTCAGCTGGTAGTCGCCGTCGGTCGCGATCGCACCGGTGTAGGAGGTGTGGGTCGTGCAGGGCACCTCACTGCCCGGGCCGGCCGGCGTCGAGAGGGTGCACAGCGCCGCGACGTCCTCCGGGTTGGACCACGTCCACGTGGGGCTGGTGTCGCTGCCCGTGCCGCTCGCGCCGGACACCGTGGTCGCGGCCGGGGCGCTGGTGTCCAGGACGTAGGTCGTGGAGGAGGGGACGGAGGTGTTGCCGGTCGGGTCGGTGGCGGTCACGTCGAGGGTGTGGCTGCCCTCGGCGAGGTCGCTGGCCGGCGTGAACCCCCCGGTGCAGTCGGCAGCTGGGGCTCCGTCCAGCGAGCAGCTGGCGGTGCCGGACGGCTCGACCGAGATGGCCCACGTGGGCCGCGGGTCGGCACCGGGGGACGGCGGCGGGGTGACGGTGAGGTCGGCGACCGTGTCCAGGGTGTAGGCCACGGTCGCGGGCAGCCCGTCGCCGGCCTGGGTCTTCTCGCGCACCGAGAGCGTGTAGGTCCCGTCCGTCGTCAGGGCGGGCACGGTCCAGGGGCTGAAGCAGTCCGCGTACGACGGGGACGGGTCGGAGGCGAGGGCGGCTGAGCACTCGTACTGCGTGCCGCCACCCGTGAACGTGACCACGGGCGACCGGTCGTTGGACGTGACCGTGGCTGCGGGGCTGCTGATCACGGGCGCCGGGGCGGAGGCGTGCGCCGGGACGGCGAGGGCGACGAAGCCGGTCGAGGCCACGGTCGAGGTGAGGAGCAGGGCAGCGGCGCTCCGCACCGCACGAGTCCGTGTGGTGCGAAGCAGACGCCATGCGCCCAACGTCACGCGCACTCCTGACCAGCCCCAAGGTCGCACCAGGTGCTGGGTGCTCCTGGTGCCGAGGCGTGCCGTCGCACGCCCGATGAAGTGCTTCGGCACGATCACCCGAAAAGGTGAGGGCTGATCGGCACGAATCTTGCTGCGCCGGATGTCCCGACCGCCGTGCCCGGATTGCTCCGAACGGCGGTGTTTGTCGTCGGCACCCGCCGTCAGGGAGGTGGTCGTCCTTCGGTGGAGCCACGGGGATTCGAACCCCGGACCTTCGCCTTGCAAAGGCGCTGCTCTACCACTGAGCTATGGCCCCCGGTCGCTCAGCGCAGGTCGGGGTCCTTCGTCGCGCTCTTCCACACGTCCCGCTCGCTGCGCTGGGCCTGCGCCCGCTTCGCGAGGGCCGCCGCGGCGCCGAGCAGGGCGACCAGCAGGACGGGCTTGCGCATGGCGGTCACCTCCGGGTGGGGACGTGCTGGTGGGCCTGGGAGGACTTGAACCTCCGGCCTCATCCTTATCAGGGATGCGCTCTAACCGTCTGAGCTACAGGCCCGGGTGCGGTGGACGAGCGTACACGAACGTCAGTCGCGCTCGGCGAGCGTGACTTCCAGGCCGCCGGTGAAGGTGGCGACGAGGTTGTAGAGCATCGACCCGATCGTCGCGAGGGCGGTCAGGAACAGCACGTTGCTGCCGGCGATGAGGGCGGCGATCCCGACGAACTTGCCCTGCGTCAGCAGGTTCTGGTTCTTGGTGATGTCACCGATGTTGCTGTTGATGCTCTTCGGCACGCCGAGCCCGCTGAGGACGCCGTAGAGCACGAACGCGCCCACGATCGTCACCACTGCCAGCAGCAGCGACAGCACCAGGCTGGTGACGAAGACCGACCACGGGTCGAGCCGCTTGACGGCCAGCTTGGCGCGCCGTCGCTGCCCCCGCCCGGCCCCCGGGCGCGACATCGGGCGCGGCGCGGGCCGCCGGACGTTCTCGGGGACGACGGTGGCGGCCGCCAGGCTGCCCGCCATGTCAGGGGGCGTGGTCGCCGGGCCCGGTCGCGGCGGTGGCAGCGGGCTGGGGCGGGGCGGTACGCCGCTGGCCACGGGTGGGCGGACGGGGTTGCTCGCCGCGCCGACCGGGAGGGGCGAGGTCGCGCCCGCGCCGACGCTGCCGGGCTGGCGCGCCGGCTCCGGGCGGCCCGGCCACCCGGTCGGTGCCGGCCGCGCCGGGATCGGCCGGGCGGGGCCGGTCCAGGCCCGTGGTGCCGGCTCGGCCGGGCCGTCCGACGACGCCGGGGCGTCAGGCGCGGGACCCTCGTCCTCCGCGTCAGGTCGAGACGGCTCGACGGGGCCCGTCATGCCTCGGCGTCCCCGTCGTCCGGAGTGCCCTCGCTGTCGTCCGCCTGCTCCGCCACGGCCGCAGCCGTCTCGTCGGCGGTGACGTCAGTGGTCTCCTCACCCGTGTCCTCGCCGGTGTCCTCGCCGGTGTCCTCGCCCGTGTCCTCGGGCTCGGGCTCGTTGCGGGCGATGCTGACGATGGAGTCACCGTCGTCGAGGGCCACGAAGCGCACCCCCATGGTCGGACGGCCGGTGACCCGCACCTCGTCGACCCGGCTGCGGGTGACGCTGCCGCTGGCCCGGATGGCGAGCACCTCGTCGGCGTCACTGACGATGAGCGCGCCCACCAGCACCCCCCGGTCCTCGGGCAGCGCGGCGGCCTTGATCCCCAACCCGCCGCGGCCCTGCACCCGGTAGTCCGAGACGAGGCTGCGCTTGCCGAAGCCGCCGTCGGTGAGGGTGAAGACGTAGGCCGGGGCCGTGCCCTCGGAGCCGTCGGCGGTGCCCGCCGAGATGACGTCCATGCTGAGCAGCTCGTCGCCCTCGCGGAACGACATGCCGCGCACACCCCCGGTGTCGCGCCCCATCGGCCGCAGCTGGCCGTCGTCGGCGGTGAAGCGCACCGACATGCCCTTGCGGCTCACGAGCAGCAGGTCGTCCTCGGGGCCGCACAGCCGGGCGCCGATGAGCTCGTCGCCCTCCTCGAGGTTGATGGCGATGAGGCCGCCGCTGCGCGGGCTGTCGTACTTGGTCAGCTCGGTCTTCTTGACCTTGCCCTTGCGGGTCGCGAGCACGAGGTACGGCGCCACGTCGTAGTTCTCGAGGTCGATCACCTGGGCGATCTGCTCGTCCGGCTGGAACGCCAGGATGTTGGCCACGTGCTGGCCCCGGGCGTCCCGGTTGGCCTCCGGCAGCTCGTGGGCCTTGCACCGGTAGACCCGGCCGAGGTTGGTGAGGAACAGCAGCCAGTGGTGCGTCGTGGTCACGAAGAAGTGCTCGACGACGTCGTCCTGCTTGAGCTGGGCACCCCGCACGCCCTTGCCGCCGCGCCGCTGGGAGCGGTACAGGTCGGTCTTGGTGCGCTTGGCGTACCCTCCTCTCGTCACTGTGACGACAACGTCCTCCTGGGCGATGAAGTCCTCGACGGACATGTCGCCCTCGTACGGCCGGATCTGGGTGCGCCGCTCGTCGCCGTACTTCTCGACGACCTCGTTCAGCTCCTCGCTGACGATGCGGCGCTGGCGGGCGCCGTCGTTGAGGATCGCGGTGAGGTCGGCGATCTCGGCCTCGCGCTCCTGCAGCTCGTCGAGGATCCGCTGCCGCTCCAGGGCGGCCAGCCGGCGCAGCTGCATGTCGAGGATGGCCACGGCCTGGATCTCGTCGATGTCGAGCAGCGCCATCAGGCCCTCGCGGGCGGCGTCGGCGCTCTCCGCGCCGCGGATGAGGGCGATGACCGCGTCGAGCTGGTCGAGCGCCTTGCCGAGCGCCCGCAGGATGTGCGCCCGCTCCTCCGCCTTGCGCAGCCGGTAGCGGGTGCGCCGGACGATGACCTCGATCTGGTGGTCGACGTAGTGCAGCACGAACTCGTGCAGCTTCAGCGTGCGCGGCACCCCGTCGACCAGCGCCAGCATGTTGGCGCCGAAGGAGTCCTGCAGCTGGCTGTGCTTGTAGAGGTTGTTGAGCACCACCTTCGGGATCGCATCCCGGCGCAGCTCGATGACCAGCCGGGTGCTCGTCGTCGACTCGTCGATGACGTTGCTGATGCCCTTGACCTTGCCGTCGTCGGCCAGCTCGGCGATCCGGCGCGCGAGCATGTCGCGGTTCACCTGGTACGGCAGCTCGGTGCAGACGAGCTGGGTACGCCCTTCGTGCTCCTCGACCGTGACGACCGCGCGCATCCGGATGGACCCGCGGCCGGTCCGCTGCGCGTCCTCGATCCCCTCGCGGCCCATGATGAGCGCGCCGGTCGGGAAGTCCGGCCCCTGGACCCGCGCCATGCAGGCCTCGAGGGTCTCCTCGTTGGTGGCGTCCGGGTTCTCGAGCACCCACTGCACGGCGCTCGCGACCTCGCGCAGGTTGTGCGGCGGGATGTTGGTCGCCATGCCGACCGCGATG
>CAMLIA010000093.1 GCA_946479905.1 uncultured Frankiales bacterium
GCCTACCTGGGTGGCGAGGCCCCGGAGGCGCTCGCCGCCACGGAGGAGACCGCAGCGGACGCGGCGCTCGACGAGGCCACCGCCCACCCGGTGCCCAAACCGGTGAAGAAGGCGGCTCCGCGCAAGAAGAACCCGCCGAAGCACCAGGCCAAGCCATGAGCCTGCTCGAGATCGAGGACCTCCGGACCGGGTACGGCGCCCTCCCTGTGCTGCAAGGGATCTCCTTCGCCGTCGAGGAGGGCGAGACGGCGGTGCTGTTCGGACTGAACGGTGCCGGCAAGACCACGACCGTCAACGCCATCGCCGGCCTGCTCCCCGCCTGGGAGGGCCAGATCCGGCTCGACGGCAAGGTCATCTCGGGGCTGGAGCCGCCGAAGGTCGTCGCCGCCGGTGTCGGCCTGTCGCCCGAAGGTCGCCGGGTCTTCCCCGCGCTGACGGTCCTCACGAACCTCCGGCTCGGCGCGTGGACCCGCAAGGGCGAGGGCCGGCGCGCGATCGAGGAGAGCATCGAGCAGGTGTTCTCCTACTTCCCGCGGCTGGAGGAGCGCAAGGACCAGCTCGCGGGGACGATGTCCGGCGGCGAGCAGCAGATGCTCGCCATCGGGCGGGCGGTCATGACCCGGCCCCGGGTGCTGCTCATCGACGAGGCCTCCCTGGGGCTGTCGCCGAAGCTCGCCCAGACGGTGTTCCAGGTGGTGAGCAAGATCAACGGCGACGGCACCACGGTGCTCATCGTCGAGCAGAACGTCGGCGTGCTGCCCTACGCCGACCAGGCCCTCATCATGGAGAAGGGCACGCTCACGTTCGACGGCCGCGGGGCGGACCTGGAGAAGTCCGGCGACCTGCGCAAGACCTATCTCGGCACTGACTAGGAGATCGACATGAAGTCCCCCGGGTACTACGGCCGCCTCGTCGGCTACGTCATCGCGCTCGTCGGGTTCCTGGTCATCGGCCTGGGCTACAACGGGATCGCGGGTTCGCTGCTCGACGTCCGGGCGCAGCTGCCGTACCTGATCTCCGGCGGCTTCCTCGGCCTCGCCATCGTGGTGTTCGGCGTCGGTCTCATCATCAACGCGAGCGCCCGCGAGGACCGCTCCCGGCTCGAGGGCGTGCTGGTGCAGCTGCTCGAGGCGCAGCACGACGGGTCCGCGGCGCACCACGTGCCCGCGGGCGTCGACGGCCTGTTCGCGGCAGGTGCGGCGAGCTACCACCGCCCCGACTGCCGGCTCGTGGACGGCCGCGAGGAGATCGCCTACGTCACGGCGACCGAGGCGGTCGCCCGCTCCCTGGCTCCGTGCCGCGTGTGCAAGCCGGACGTGGCCGCCTCCGTCTGACAGGGGGTCGGTCAGGTCTGCGGGGTGACCGTGACCGAGACCGACGTGGTGGCGGTGCCGTGCGCGACGTCCACGTGGTCGGTCACCGCGTTGTTGCCCGGCGTGCACAGGCTCTTGTCCGGGGTCACCGACAGCGTCGCCTGACCGCCCGCAGGGACCTTCCCGGACGTGGGGCCGAGCTTCGCCCACGGCGTGCCCTGGGTGGTCTTCTCCCGCGCGGTGGCGGACCAGCTGACCGGCTTGCTCGTGGTGTTCGTCAGGGTGATCTGACCCGGGTGCGAGCCGCCGTTGGGGTCGCAGGTGGGTGCCTTGGTCAGCGCGGCCGAGAAGGTGCCTGCGGCCGTCGGGGACGGGGTCGGTGACGGGGTCCGGCTCGGCCGGGGCGAGGGCGTGGCCGAGCGGGTCGGGGACGCGGACGGTCTGCTCGAGGGCGACGCGGAGCCGGTCGCGCTGGGGGTCGCGCTGGGGGTGCCGCTCGCCGACGGGGTGGCCGAGGCCGTCGGCGTGGGCGAGCCGGTCGGCGAGGGCGTGGGCGAGGCGGTGGGGGACGGCGTGGGGGACGCCTCAGGGGTCGGGTCGGCCAGGGCAGGCAGCGCGGTGCAGCCCGACGCCGGGCAGCTGCGGTGGTTCGTCACCGCCAGGACGCCGCCGCCGCCGAGGACGAGCGCTGCTGCCGCCAGGCCGGCAGCGGCCGGCCTGCGTCCGGTGCCGATCGCGGCTCCGGCGCCGACCACGGCCAGCGTGCCGAGCCCGAGCAGGCCGAGCCCGAGTCCGCGGTGCGGGCTGCTGGTGATGTCGTGCAGCCGCGGTGCGTTGCGGATCAGGACACGCCCCGAGTACACCGCGATCCAGGCGTGGTCGGCGTCGACGCTGGTCACGTCGTAGAAGGACGAGCGCTCGTAGCTGGGTGGGGTCTTCTCGTACGACCAGGCGGTGCCGTCGTCGGTGCTGCGGGCGATCAGGCCGGCGGTGCCGACGACGTACACGGTGGAACCGCTGCGGGATATGCCCCGCTCCTGCTCGTCGGCGACGCCGCGTCCCGGCAGGTCGGCGGCCGCGGCCGTCGTACCGGTCACGTGGTCGACCCACGGGTGACCGCTGTGCTGCGCGTCCTGCCCGAGGGCGAAGCCGCTGCCCTCGCCGAGGCTGAGGGCGTCGAAGAGGAACAGGCTGCCCGTGCGGGCCTGCGTGAAGGTCCTGCCGCCGTCGGCGGTGATGAACACGTCAGGGGCGGCGGCGACGACGCCGTCGTTCGCGCTGCTCCAGTCCATCCGGGCGCTCTCGCCGAAGGTGCCGTGCAGCTGCTTCCAGACCAGCCCGTCGGCGGACGCGTAGAGCCCGGACGTCGCCAGGCCGAACCAGCGGTCGCCGACCGCCGTGACGTCGGTCGTGCGACCCGGCCAGGGGCGGTACTGCTTCCAGCTGCCGCCGCCGTCGTGCGTGACCAGGACACCCTCGAAGTCGCCCGCCGCGACGCCGTCGTTCTCGTCGGCGAACGAGATCCGGTCGACGGCCTCGTGCACCGGGGTCGCCATCAGGTGCCACGTGAAGCCACCGTCGGTGCTGCGGTTGATGCCGGAGTCGGTGCCGAGGAAGATCAGGTCGGCGCTGACGGCGTCGATGCTCAGCGCCCGGCTGCAGCTGCAGTCGACGGGCAGCCAGCCCGGGCGGTCGGAGGCCGCAGCGGCCGCAGGCGCGGCGAGCAGGAGGAGCGAGAGGGCCAGCAGCAGTCGTCGCACGTGCCGGAGAGTAGCGATTCTCAGCCCGCCCGCCGACGCCCTCTCCGCGCGCGCAGGTAGTCGTTGACGACGAACTCGCCGAGCCGCGACGGGTCGGGGGAGAAGACCCGGCCGCCGTTGCGCTGGGCCAGCCGCTCGACGAAGTCGACGAGCCGCGGCTCGTCGTCGAGCATGAAGACGTTGATGGTCGCTCCGCGCCGGGTGATCCGCTCGACCTCGGCCATGGTCAGCTCGAGCGTCTCGGGAAGCGGCGGCCAGCAGAAGTCGGCGTACCCGTCGCGGGTGAGGTGGGCGGTCGGCTCGCCGTCGGTGACGACGAGGACGACGGGCTCGGCACCGGGGTGCCGCCCGAGGAAGCGGCCCGCGAGCATGAGCGCGTGCTGCAGGTTGGTGCCCTGCACGCGCTGCGGGTCGAGGCCGGCGAGCTGCTCGGCCCGCAGGACCTGGGCGTAGTCGCTGAACCCGATCACCTCGATGGCGTCCTGCGGGAACCGCGTCGTCACCAGCGAGTGCAGGGCCAGCGTCGTCTGCTTCGCGACGGCCCAGGTGCCGCGCAGCTCCATCGAGAACGACAGGTCGACCAGCAGCGCGACGGCCGCAGAGGTGCGGCGCTCGGTCTCGACGACCTCGAAGTCGTCGACCTTCAACCGCACGTTCCTCGGATCCCGCAGCACGGCGTTGCGGACGGTGCGGATGACGTCGAGCGGCTGCTCGTCGCCGAACTGCCACTGCCGGGAGGCACCGGTGGTGTCGCCGGCGGCGCCCGCGTCGCGCACGTCGTGGTCGCCGCGTCCCTTCGAGCTGACCTGGTGGAACACCTTGCGCAGGGCGGTCGCTCCGAGCCGCCGCACCGCGCGCGGGGAGAGCTCGAGACGGCCGTGGGCGTCCCGCGTGAGGTAACCCTGCCTCTGCAACTCTCGCTCGATCCGCTGCAGGGCGCGCAGGTCGTCGAGGGCGCCGCGCCCGAGAGCCCGCTGCACGGCCGCCTCGTCGATGTCGTCCATCGAGGCACCGGGGTAGTCCTGGCCGAGCGCGGACTCGAGGTCGTCGAGGTCGGCGAGCTCCTGCAGGGCGCTCGTCGCGTCACCCAGCCCCAGCCCCTCCTCGCCCGTCATGCGCTCCCGGCCGCCCCACTGCAGGTCCGGGCGGGCCGCCCGCAGCGCGTCGCCGAGCTGCGCCATCTGCGCCTGCATGTCCATGTCCATCGCGCCGGCCATCAGCTCGGAGAGCTCCTGGCGCTGCTGGGGGGTGAGCGAGTCCATCAGCCGCTGCGCGGCTGCCGCCCGGCGCGCGAGCTCGTCCACCAGCTCGGCGAGGTCGGCCGGGTTCGACGGGAAGAACTGCCCGTGCTTGGCCATGAACTCGTCGAACTGCTCCTGGGTGTGCTCGCCGCGGGCGTCGGCCGCCAGCATCTGGTTGAGGTCGGCCAGCATGTCCTTGACGGCCTGCATGTCCTCAGGGCTCGCGTTCTCCAGCGCGTCCTTCATGCCCTGGAACTGCGAGTCGAGGACCTCCCGCCGCAGCAGGTCCTCGATCTGCTCGTAGGCGGCCCGCGCCTCCGGGCTGCGCCACGAGTAGGGCTTGAGCTCCTGCACCGCGCGGGCCGTGTCCGTCGGCAGCGCGTCGAGCTCCATCTCGGCCATCCGGGCGCTGTCGGACGGGTCGGGGAACAGGGCAGACCGCTCCAGCTCGAGAGCCTCGTCCAGCAGCTCGCGCACCTGCTGCAGGGTCCCGTCCAGGCGGCCCTGCTTGCGCAGCTCGCGCTGCCGGACGGCGGCCTGCCGGCGCAGGTCCTCCAGCCCGCGCAGCCCGTCGGTGCCGCGCCGCAGCAGGTCGCGCAGCGCCTGCCGGACGGAGTCGCCGGCCATGACCCGCTCGCCGATCTCGTCCACGGCCTCGGCGACGTCGAACGGCGGCTCGAGCGGGTCGCGCCCGCCCGCCCAGGCGCCGTACCGGAAGGTCATCGCTCGTGCTTCTCCTTCTCGGCCAGGTAGGCCGAGTAGGCCAGCCGCCGGCGCAGCCGGATCGCCTCGCGCACCGGACGCAGGATGGGGCGCATCACCGTGAGGTAGACCAGCGCCATCCCGATCAGCAGCCACGCGTCGGCGACCTCGAGCCAGGCCACCAGCCAGCCGATCGCGAGGAAGAGCACGAACCCGACGAGGCCCGCGGCGAGCACCCGACGGCGCAGCGCGTTGGTGTCGGGGACGCCGAGGGCGGGATCACCCATCAGCGGCCGTAGACCGTGCGGTGGCCGACCGAGTCCTTCGACAGCCGGCGGTTGAGGTGCAGGCCCTCCATCGCGAGCTCCAGCGCGGCGGCCGCCAGTCCCGGGGACTCCTCCTCGATGCCGAGCCGCTGGAGCAGCTGGGCGAGCCCCGGCACGGTGCCGAGGTCGGCCAGCAGCTGCTGCGCCGGCACCAGGTCACCGGTCTCGAGGATGCCGCCGTCGTCGAAGCGGCTCTGCAGGCCGGACAGGTCGAGGCCGGCCAGGGTGGCGCGGAAGGTGTCGGCGGTGGCCTTGCGCAGCAGGTGGTCCAGCACCTCGAGCTCCCGGCCCTCCTCGGTGGCCTCGAACTCCACCTTGCCGCGCGAGGCGGGGACGACGGCGGGCAGGTCGCACACCCGGGCGACCGCGGACTCTCCCGTCACCGCGGCGCGGCGCACGGCGGACGCGGCGATCGTCTCCGCGGCGGCCACCGCGAGCCGGGCGCTGACACCGGACCGCTGGTCGACCTGCGGGGACTCGCGGACGAGCCGGGTCCAGCGGGCCACGATCTCGAGCAGGTGGTCGGGCACCACCACGGGCGTGCTCTCCCACTGCAGCAGAGCCTCCTGCCGGATGAGGTCGAGCTCGTGGTGCAGGTCGATCGGGTAGTGGGTGCGGACCTCGGCACCGAAGCGGTCCTTGAGCGGCGTGATGATCCGGCCGCGGTTGGTGTAGTCCTCCGGGTTCGCCGAGGCGATGAGCAGCAGGTCCAGCGGGAGCCGCAGCGTGTAGCCGCGCACCTGGATGTCGCGCTCCTCCAGCACGTTGAGCAGGGCGACCTGGATGCGCTCGGCCAGGTCGGGCAGCTCGTTGACGCTGAAGATCCCCCGGTTGGTACGAGGGACGAGGCCGTAGTGGACGGTCTCGGGGTCACCGAGGGTGCGCCCCTCCGCGACCTTGATGGGGTCGACGTCACCGATGAGGTCGCCGACCGACGTGTCGGGAGTCGCCAGCTTCTCGCCGTACCGCTCACTGCGGTGCTTCCAGCTGACCGGCGTCTGCTCGCCCTGGGCCGCGGTCACCTGCTTGCAGCGGCCGCAGACCGGGGCGTAGGGGTGGTCGTTGATCTCGCAGCCGCTGATCACCGGGGTCCACTCGTCGAGCAGGCCGGTGAGGGTGCGGATCATGCGGGTCTTGCCCTGGCCGCGCTCGCCCAGCAGCACGATGTCGTGCCCGGCGATCAGGGCCCGCTCGACCTCGGGGACGACCGTCTCGTCGTACCCCAGGATGCCCGGGAAGGTCGGTTCTCCGGCGGCGAGGCGGGCGAGCAGGTTGTCCCGGATCTCGGCCTTGACGGTCTTGTGCACGTGGCCGCTCGCGCGGAGCTCTGCGAGGGTGGCGGCCTGGCTGGTGGGTCGGCTCACTCCCTCACGCTACGTCGGAGGACCGGATCCGTCATGCTGTGCCGCCATGGGACGCTTCGGGGACGGCATCGGCGTCTCCACCGACCTCGTCGAGGCGGCGGAGTCGGCAGCGGCGGCTGCGCTGGCGCCGCTGCACGGCCGTACCCCCGACCTGGCCCTGGTCTTCGTCTCCGGACCTGACCCGGCGGCCGCGGGCGAGCGGGCGCTGGCCCTCACCGGTGCCGGTGCCACCCTCGGCTGCAGCGCGGGCGGCGTGATCGGCGGCGGCAGGGGGGTCGAGGGGGTGTCGGCGGTGAGCGTGTGGGTGGCGGTGCTCCCGGGGGCGACGCTGCGCACCTTCCACCTCGAGGTGATGCCGGCCGACGGGAAGGCGGCCGTGATCGGCATGCCGGAGGTGGGCGAGTCGGCGGACGAGGTGGCGGTGCTGCTGGCCGACCCGTTCAGCTTCCCCGTCGAGGGGTTCGTGGCGCAGGCCGGTGGCGCGCTGCCGGGGCTGCCGTTCGTCGGGGGCGTGGCGCACGGGTCGGCGGGCCCCGGGTCCACCCGGCTGTGGGTCGACGGCAGGACGGTCGACCGCGGGGCGGTCGGGGTGCTGGTCGAGGGAGCGTCGGCGCGACCGCTGGTCTCGCAGGGCTGCCGGCCGATCGGGCCGGCCATGACAGTCACGGGCGGGGCGGGCAACGTGGTGCGCGGCCTGGCGGGGACCCCTGCGCTCGAGAAGGTGCGGCAGGTGCTCGCCGCCCTGCCGCCGCCCGAGCAGGCGATGGCCTCAGCCGGCCTGCAGCTCGGGATCGCCGCCGACGAGTACGCCGAGGACCACGACTTCCTGTCCCGGGCGATCCTCGGCACCGAGGGTGAGGCCCTGGTGGTCGGCGACCTCGTCGAGCCCGGTCAGACGGTCCGGCTGCAGGTCCGGGACGCCGACGCCGCCGACGCGGACCTGCGCGCCGCGCTGGCCCGCTGCCCCGGCCAGCCGGGCAGCGGGGCTCTGCTGTTCTCCTGCAACGGCAGGGGCGCGGGCCTGTTCGGCCCCACCCTCGGTGGCGCCGACCACGACGTGACCGTCGTCGCGGAGGCGCTGGCCGCCGATGCCGTCGCCGGGTTCTTCGCAGGCGGCGAGATCGGACCCGTCGCCGGGCGTTCGCGGCTGCACGGGTTCACGGCCTCGATGGTGATCTTCCCGTGACCAGGGTGCTGTGCCTCGACGTCGGCGGGACGAAGACCGCCGCGGCGGTGTACGACGGGCGGCTGGCCGAGCCGGTCCACCGCCGCCCCACGGGCGAGGACCCCTGGGCGACGATCACCGACCTGCTCGACCCGCTGGCCGCCGACGCGGACGCCCTGGGCGTGGCCTGCGGTGGCCCGATGGAGTGGCCGGCCGGCGTCGTCGCGCCGCTGAACATCCCCGCCTGGCGCGGTGGGTTCCCGCTGCGGGACCGGCTCGCCGAGCGGTACGCGGTGCCGGTCCGGCTGCACAACGACGCCGTCTGCGTGGCTGCGGCCGAGCACTGGCAGGGCGGCTGGGGCGTCGACGACCTGCTCGGCATGGTCGTGTCCACCGGCGTCGGGGGCGGGTTGGTGCTGGGCGGCCGGCTCGTCGACGGCGGCACCGGCAACGCCGGCCACCTCGGGCACCTGGTCGTGGACCCGGACGGGCCGGACTGCCCGTGCGGTGGCCGCGGCTGCCTCGAGGGCATCGCCCGCGGCCCGGCGCTCGTCGAGTGGGCGCGTGCCCGCGGCTCGCAGGCGACCGACGGGGTGGAGCTCGGGCGACTCGCCGCGCACGGCGACTCCCTCGCCCTGCAGGCCTTCGCCCGCGCCGGGCGCGCCCTCGGGGTCGGCATCGCCTCCGCCATCGCGCTGCTGGACGTCCGCGTCGTGGCGGTCGGCGGCGGGATCTCCCAGGTCCCGTCGGTGTGGCCGACCCTGCGTCGTACCCTCGCCGAGCACGCCAAGCTGCCCTTCGCCCGCGAGGTCAGGGTGGAGCCGGCCCGCCTCGGTCAGGAGGCCGGCCTGCTGGGTGCCGCCGCCCTCTTCGAAGACCGCTACTGGAGTGCTCCATGACGTCGCCCGGCATCCCGCTCGTGGGGCTCGCGGACATCCAGGCGGCGCGCGTGCTGCTCGACGGCGTCGCGCGCACGACCCCGCTGGAGGGCAGCCGTGCGGTCGCGGACCGGGTCGGCGGCCCGGTGTACTTGAAGTGCGAGAACCTCCAGCGGACCGGGTCGTTCAAGATCCGCGGGGCCTACGTGCGGATCGCGCGGCTCAGCGACGAGGAGCGCTCGCGCGGGGTGGTGGCGGCCAGTGCCGGCAACCACGCGCAGGGCGTCGCCCTCGCCGCGGCGCTGCTCGGCTGCCAAGCCACCGTCTTCATGCCCGACGGCGCGCCGCTGCCGAAGGTGCAGGCCACCAAGGCCTACGGCGCGCAGGTGCGGCTGCAGGGCGCGACCGTCGACGAGGCCCTGCAGGCGGCCGGGGCCTTCGCGGCCGAGACGGGCGCGATCCTCATCCACCCCTTCGACCACGCCGACGTCATCGCCGGGCAGGGCACCGTCGGGCTCGAGCTGCTCGAGCAGTGCCCCGAGCTGCGCACGGTGGTCGTCTGCACCGGTGGCGGCGGCCTGGTCTCCGGCATCGCCGCAGCGGTGAAGGCGATCCGGCCCGACGTGGAGGTCGTCGCGGCCCAGGCGGCCGGGGCGGCAGCCTTCCCCGCGTCGCTGGCGGCGGGCCATCCGGTGGCGCTGGCGTCTATGGCCACGATGGCTGACGGCATCGCCGTCGGCTGTCCCGGCGAGGTGACCTTCCGGCACGTCCACGACCTGGTGGACCGCGTCGTCACGGTCGACGACGACGCGTTGTCGCGCGCGCTGCTGGTCTGCCTCGAGCGGGCCAAGCTCGTGGTGGAGCCGGCCGGCGCGGCCGCCCTGGCCGCGGTCATGGAGGACCCGACGTCGTTCGTCCCGCCCGTGGCCGTGGTGCTCAGCGGCGGCAACATCGACCCGTTGCTGCTGTCGAAGGTGATCCGCCACGGCCTCATCGCCGCCGGCCGGTTCCTGTCGATGAGCGTCCGCATCCCCGACCGCCCGGGCGAGCTGGCCCGGCTGCTCGGCGTGCTGGCCGGGGCCGGCGCCAACGTCCTGGACGTGGAGCACCAGCGCACCGGCAAGGAGCTCCACCTCGACGAGGTCCGCGTGGAGCTGCAGGTCGAGACCCGCGGCTCCGACCACGCCGACGCGGTCGTCGGGGACCTCGGGGAGGCGGGCTACCGCGTCGAGCCCGCGTGACCGTCAGCCCTGGTAGGGCTCGATGCTCTTGATCGTGACGGTGATCGCGCGCGGCCCGAAGGTGACCTCGTCGCCGGCCTTGTGGCCGCGGATCGCCTGACCGATCGGCGACTCCGGCGAGTAGACGTCGAGGCTGCCGATCTTGCCGCCCTCGTCGGTGGCGTTCTCCCGCGAGGCGAACAGGAAGGTCTCGCAGTCGTCATCCCCGTAGTCGACGGTGACGAGGCAGCCCTCAGCGACGACGTCGCCGGTGGGCGTCTCGCCGACGCGCACGTCGCGGAGCAGCGCGGTCAGCTGGCGGATCCGGGCCTCGAGCTTGCCCTGCTCGTCCTTGGCGGCGTGGTAGCCGCCGTTCTCCTTGAGGTCGCCCTCCTCGCGGGCGGCCTCGATGCGGCTGACGATGTGGGCGCGCTGGGGACCGGTCATGTCCTCGAGGTCCGCCTGCAGCCGGGCGTGCGCCTCCGCGGTCAGCCAGGTGGCGGCGGTGGTCTCGGTCGTCACGCTCGTTCTCCTCGGGTTCGGGGTCTGTCCATGCTAGGGCGCCGGACGGCAGCTGAGGACCTCGCCGACCACGGCCCGCCGCGTCGTCGGGACCACGGCGGACCTCGTCTCGGTGCCGCTGCCCGGCCCCACGATGGCGACCAGGCTGCCGACGTCGCTGCCGTCGCGGTCCCGCGCCTGCAGCAGGCACTGGACTGTCCTGCCCGCGTCCCTGGCCACCTGAAACCGGATCGTCACCGCGTGGTCGGAGTCGACCCGGTACGTGACGGTGCTGAACGGCGTCCTGCGCTCCGCGTAGTGCTGGTAGGCGAGGAACGAGAACACCACGAGCAGCAGCACCAGCACCAGGGCACCGCCCACGACCACCGCTCGCGGGAGCGGGCGGCGCTCGTCGTACCTGCCAGGGGGCCGGCGCAGGCCGGCGGTCGTCGTCATCAGCGACAATGATGCCGTGGAGGAGCAGCTGAGACTGATCTGCGTGCACGCGCACCCCGACGACGAGTCGAGCAAGGGTGCCGCGACGATGGCGCGGTACGTCCGGGAGGGCGTCGACGTGCTCGTCGTGACCCTCACCGACGGCTCCCGCGGGTCGGTCCTCAACCCGGCGCTCGACAACGAGGAGACCCTCGCCAACATCGCCGAGATCCGGGCGAAGGAGATGGTCACGGCACGCGACATCCTCGGCGTTCGCCAGGTCTTCATGGGCTGGGTCGACAGCGGTCTGCCGGAGGGCGACCCGCTGCCGCCGCTGCCCGAGGGCTGCTTCGCGCTGGGCGACCTGGAGGAGCAGACCCGCGCCCTCGTGGAGCTGCTGCGCAAGGAGCGGCCGCACGTCGTCACGACGTACGACGAGAAGGGCGGCTACCCGCATCCCGACCACATCCGCTGCCACGAGGTGACGGTCGCGGCGTTCGAGGCCGCCGGCGACCCCGACCGCTTCCCGGAGGCGGGCGAGCCGTGGCAGCCGCTGAAGCTCTACTACAACCACACCTTCCACAAGGACCGCCTCGTGGCGCTGCACGAGGCGATGCTCGAGGCGGGGCTGGAGTCGCCGTACGGCGAGTGGCTCGCGAACTGGGAGGACAAGCCCGAGGACGTCGAGCGGCTCACCACCCGGGTGCCGTGCGCGGAGTACTTCGGCACCCGCGACGCCGCGCTCATCGCGCACGCCACCCAGGTGGACCCGAACGGCCGCTGGTTCCACGTCCCGCTCGAGCTGCAGCAGCGGGTCTGGCCGACCGAGGACTTCCAGCTCGCCCGGTCGCACGTCGAGACGACGCTGCCCGAGGACGACCTGTTCGCGGGCATCCGATGACCGTCTCCGCAGGGTGGCTCGGGTTCCTCGTCGTCGTGCTGCTCGGTGTCGCGACCTACCTGCTCATCCGCAACATGAACGCCCGGCTCAAGCGCCTTCCCGACCGCTTCCCCTCGGACGCTGACGAAGACGCTTCAGGTCCGAGCGCTGACGCTTGACGTCCAGCCGGCGCTGCTTGCTCGCCTTGGACGGCCGGGTCGGCCGGCGGGGCTGAGGCGGCGGGGCGATCGCCGCCCTGATGAGCTCCGCCATCCGCTCGGCGGCCACCGCGCGGTTCTGCAGCTGGCTGCGCTGCTCGCTCGACGAGGTGGTCAGCACGGTGCTGCCGCGCTCGACCGCACGCGCGAGCAGGTGCTCCGGCAGGACCCGCGCCAGGTCGACGGTGAGCTCCGCGCGGCTGTCGGTCGTGTTGACGCTCTGACCGCCGGGCCCGGACGAGCGGCTGAACCGCCACGCGAGCTCGGCGTCAGGGACGACGAGTCCCGGGAGCACCTGCAGCGGCATGCCGACAGCGTGTCAGGCGCTGCGCTGGGCCTGGCGCACCAGGCCGTCCGCGGTGAGCACGCCGAGGGAGCGGTCGCCGTCGCGCACCTCGACCCGGCCGCCGCTCGCGAGCAGGGCGACGAGCGCACGGCCGAGGTCCACGTCGTGGGGCACGGTCGCCGTCGCCGTACCCGGCTCGAGGCCCTCGGTGGACAGCCGGGTCACCGAGAGCGCCTTCACCATCCGGTCGGAGCCGACGAACCCGGCGACGAACTCGGTCGCCGGGGCGGTGAGCAGCTCGGCCGGTGGCGCGTACTGCTCGAGGTGCCCGCCCTGCCGCAGGATCGCGACGCGGGTCCCGAGCCGGACCGCCTCGTCGATGTCGTGGGTGACCAGCACGACCGTCGTGCCGACCTCGGCCTGCACCCGCAGGAACTCCGTCTGCAGCCGCTCGCGCGCGACCGGGTCGACGGCGCTGAACGGCTCGTCCATGAGCAGCACGAGCGGATCGGCGGCGAGCGCCCGCGCCACCCCGACCCGCTGCCGCTGGCCGCCTGACAGCTGCGCCGGATAGCGGTTGCCGTACACCGACGGGTCGAGCCCCACGAGCTCGAGCAGCTCGTCGGCCCGCGCCCGCGCCCGCTTGCGGTCCCAGCCGAGCAGCCGTGGCACCGTCGTGACGTTGTCGCGCACCCGGTGGTGCGGGAACAGCCCCACGTTCTGGATGACGTAGCCGATCCGGCGGCGCAGCTCGGTGGGGTCGCTGCCGGCGATGTCGGCACCGTCGACGTACACCGCCCCCGACGTCGGGTCGATGAGCCGGTTGACCATCTTCATCGTCGTGGTCTTGCCACAACCGCTCGGGCCGACCAGCACGCAGATCTCGCCGCGGCCCACGTCGAGGGACAGCTCGGCGACCGCCGTGGTGCCGTCGGCGTAGGTCTTGCTGACCCGGTCGAGGCGGATCATGGCATCGTCGGGCACGTGCTGGTCCTCTCGACGGTTGCCGCCCATCTTGACGCACCCAACCCGTGGATCAGCGTCGACTACGTCCGGGACAACGCCGACGCCCTCAGGGCCGCGACCAAGGAGCACGTCGAGCTGGTGCTCCTCAGCGTCGGCTTCGGCCTGCTGCTGTCGGTGCCGCTGGCTCTGCTGGTACGAGGACGGCGCCGGCTCGCGGGCCTGCTGCTCGGGGCGACGGGGGTGATCTACACGATCCCGTCGCTGGCGCTGTTCGCCCTGCTCGCGCCGGCCACGGGCCTGACGCTGACGACCGCGGTGATCGGCCTGACGGCGTACACGCTGCTCATCCTGGTGCGCAACGTCCTCACCGGCCTCGAGGGCGTCCCGGAGGAGGTGCGCGAGTCGGCCCGTGGCATGGGGATGGGCCGGACCCGGATGCTGCTGCAGGTCGAGCTGCCGCTGGCGCTGCCCACGATCCTGGCCGGCGTCCGGATCGCGACGGTGTCGAACGTCGCGCTCGCCACCGTCGGGGTGGTCGTCAGCCACGGCGGCCTCGGCCGGATCATCTTCCTCGGGTTCCGCAGCAACTTCTACCGCGCCGAGATCCTCACCGGGACCGTGCTCTGCGTGCTGCTCGCCGCGGTCGCGGAGGTCCTCTTCCTGGGCCTGGAACGGCTCACGACGCCCTGGGCGCGCCGATGAGCCTGATCGTCGACACCGCGAGCTGGCTGCTCGACGGGTCGCACTGGAGCGGCAGCGAGGGCGTCCCCCACCGGCTGCTCGTGCACCTCGGCATCAGCGCGGCCGCGGTCGGGCTCGCGGCCGCTGTGGCGCTGCCGCCGGCCGTGCTGCTCGGGCACACCCGCTCCCGTTGGGGGAACGTGCTCGTCGCCCTGTCCAACGCCACCCGGGCGCTGCCCGTCTTCGGCGTCCTGATCCTGCTCGCGTCGACCTCGCTCGGGCTGAGCACCCGCTCCACCGTGCTGGCCCTCACGCTGTTCGCGATCCCGCCGCTGCTCACCAACGCGTTCCTCGGCATCCGGGACGTCGACGCCGACGTCGTGCAGGCCGCGCGCGGCAACGGGATGTCGGGGGTCCAGGTGCTCCGGTCGGTCGAGCTGCCGCTCGCCCTGCCGCTGCTCGCCGCCGGGCTGCGCACGTCCGCCGTCCAGGTCGTGGCGACCGCGACGCTGGCGGCCTACGTCGGTGGCGGCGGTCTGGGGCAGTTCATCAACGAGGGGTTTGCCCGGGGCGACATGCCCGAGACCGCGGCCGGTGGGGTGCTCGTCGCGGTGCTCGCCCTGACGGTGGAGGTGCTGCTGGCGCTGCTGCAGCGCCGGCTCCAGCCGCCGGCCGAAACCAGACTGTGACGCCTCCCCGGTGGTTGACGCGCCCGGCTTCTGGTTAGGTCGGGTGCTGCGGGACTCGCACCCGCCCAGACACGCGGCCGCTCGCGGCCGGGACACAGGAGGCGGTCATGCGCGCTCGTTCCCTTCTCACCCTCACCGCGGGGCTGCCGCTGCTGCTTGCCGGCTGCAGCGGGTCCAGCGACGCCAAGGTCTCCTCCGGCCCGGACAACAGCCAGGTGCTCGTCGCCCTCCAGGACGACCTCAAGCTGCAGACCGTCGACAACGTCGTCCCCGTCATCCGCACCAAGGTCGCCACCGACGCCGCCCAGCAGGCGCTCGACAAGGTCTCGGCGGCGCTCGCCCCGGCTGACCTCATCGCCCTCAACAAGGCCGTCGACGTCGACCGCAAGACCTCGGAGGCCGCGGCCAAGGACTTCGTGAAGGCGAAGGGCCTCGACTCCGGCGTCTCGGGCGGGTCCGGCAAGCTCGTCGTCGGTGGCGCCAACTTCACCGAGAGCCAGACCCTGGCGAACGTCTATGCCGAGGCCCTGTCGGCCGCGGGCTTCGACGCCTCGGTCAAGACCGTCGAGAGCCGGGAGGTCTACGAGCCGGCGCTCGAGAAGGGCGACCTCGACGTCTTCCCGGAGTACGTCGGGACGCTGACGGAGTTCCTCAACAAGAAGGCCAACGGGCCGAACGCTCCCGCCAAGGCCAGCAGCGACCTCGACGCCACGATGACGGCGCTCAAGGGGCTGGCCGGGCCGCGCGGCCTCACCGTCTACACGCCGGCCGCCGCGGACGACCGCAACGCCTTCGCCGTGACGAAGAAGTTCGCGCTCGACAACGGCCTGACCAAGATCAGCGACCTCAAGAAGGTCAAGGACCTGGTGCTGGGCGGCCCGCCGGAGTGCCCGAAGCGGCCGTTCTGCGAGCTCGGCCTGCAGAAGACGTACGGCCTGACCTTCAAGAGCTTCAAGAGCCTCGACGCGGGCGGCCCGCTCGTGAAGGCGGCCCTGAAGGACGGCACCATCCAGGTCGGCCTCGTCTTCAGCAGCGACAGCTCCCTCGGCTCCCTCTGACCCCCTTGCGGCTGGGGGCGCGGAATCAGTTCCAACCGGAATCGCGCCGCGAGGGACGAACCAGTTCCGCGGAGAACAAGGGTGATGGAACTGATCCCTGGCGGTGCGCTCGAGGAACCGGTTCCTTCGTTCCTGGGCTCCGGGCAACTGGTTGCACCCTTCGCGTCGCGAAACCGGGTCCAACCGATTTGGCGGGTCAGGGGTCCTGGGGCTTGAGGGGCTCGACGGCGGGGCCGTGCAGGACGC
>CAMLIA010000094.1 GCA_946479905.1 uncultured Frankiales bacterium
TGGGTTTAGAACGTCGTGAGACAGTTCGGTCCCTATCCGCCGCGCGCGCAGGAGATTTGAGAAGAGCTGTCCCTAGTACGAGAGGACCGGGACGGACGAACCTCTGGTGTGCCAGTTGTACCGCCAGGTGCACTGCTGGTTAGCTACGTTCGGCAGGGATAACCGCTGAAAGCATCTAAGCGGGAAGCTCGCTTCAAGATGAGATCTCCCACTGGGTCAACCAGGTAAGGCCCCCGGCAAGACCACCGGGTTGATAGGCAGGAAGTGGAAGCGTGGCAACACGTGCAGCTGACCTGTACTAATAGGCCGAGGGCTTGACCACAAACTGCTACTTCTTCGGGCAACCGAACGAATACACGCGTCCACTGTGCGGTTCCCGAGATACGGTCGGGAATCGAGGTTCCCACCCCCGCCACGGGGTGCGGACCACCGATATATCTCCATAGAGTTACGGCGGCCATGGCGAGAGGGAAACGCCCGGTCACATTCCGAACCCGGAAGCTAAGCCTTTCAGCGCCGATGGTACTGCCCTGGAGACGGGGTGGGAGAGTAGGACGCCGCCGGACATCTTCTTCAAGGAGGGCCAACCACTCGTGGTTGGCCCTCCTTGCTTTTGCCCCCCAGGAGCCCCCATGACGCAGCCCGAGCCCCCCGACCCGCAGCCCGGCGCCCGGCGGCCGAGCAGGGGCCCGTCCTCGGGACGCCCCGCCCCGCGCTCCCGCGGCGGCCAGCCCAGTGGCCGTCCCGCAACGGGTGGCGGGCGCAGTACCGGCGCCAGGGGCGGCGGCACCAGCAGGGGCGACCGGGAGGCCCAGGCGGCCCGTCGCGCCGAGATCGAGCAGCGCCCCTACCCCCCGCGCCGCGCGCCGCGGCGGCAGCAGGCCAGGGTGGCGCTGCCGGACGACGTCGACCCGCGCGAGCTCGATGGCGACTCCCGCAAGCAGCTCACCTCGCTGTCGAAGGAGACCGCGGACCTCGTCGCCCGCCACCTGGTCATGGCCGGGCGGCTCATCGACGACGACCCCACCCAGGCGCTCGCGCACGCCCGCGCCGCCCGCGCGCTGGGCGGCCGGGTGGGCGTCGTCCGGGAGGCGAACGGTCTGGTGGCCTACGCCGCGGGCGAGTGGGCTGAGGCGTTGAGCGAGCTGCGCACCGCCCGCCGGATCACCGGCGACCCCGACCACCTGCCCGTGATGGCCGACTGCGAACGGGCGCTGGGTCGACCGGACCGGGCGCTCGTCATGGCCGAGGACCCTCAGGTGCCCCGGCTGCCGCCGGCGGCGCGCGTCGAGATGATGATCGTCGCCTCCGGAGCCCGACGGGACATGGGGCAGCCCGAGGCCGCTGCCGTCGCGCTCGACGTGGCTGCGCTGGAGGGTCCGGTACGACCGTGGACGGCGCGGCTGCGCTACGCCTACGCCGACGCGCTGCTGGAGTGCGGCCGCGAGGACGAGGCGCGGTCGTGGTTCGCCCGCGCCGCTGAGGTCGACGAGCTCGGGGAGACCGACGCCGAGGACCGCGTCCTCGAGCTCGACGGGATCGTGTTCGAGGACCTCGAGGACGACCTCGACGACACGACCGCCGACACGACCGCCGACGGGCCGGTCGACGCCTCCAGCCATGTCGACAAGTCGGCAACGGAGGCATCGTCGCAGGTCAGCGAGGGTGCGGAGCCGACTGCGGGGTCCGACGACGGCGAGCTGCGGCTGTTCGACTGAGGCCGCATCCCCAGCTCCTCCGCCCGTCCCCAAGCCGCGGCGCCGGACCGCAGGCCGCGCCGGGACGGGCCAGGGTGGGCTCCTGACACGAGGAGGAGCGGTGGAGCATCTGAACGAGGTCCTGCTGGTCGGCCGGGTGGCCGCACCGGCGACGGACGTGGACCTGCCGAGCGGCGACCGGCTGACCAGCTTCCGGCTGGTCGTGGAGCGCGGACCGAGCCGCCGGCCCGTCCCGGAGGGCAAGCGCGCCGCGACCGTCGACACCTTCGACTGCGTCGCCTGGAGCGCGGGCCTGCAGCGGACGGCGCAGGGCTGGCAGGTCGGCGACGTCGTCGAGGTCCGGGGCGCTGCCCGCCGGCGGTTCTTCCGTGCGGGCGCGGCCGTGCAGTCCCGCTTCGAGATCGAGGTCGTGAAGGCCAAGCGGGTCCGCAAGGCCGCCTGAGCTCACGCGTCCCGGTGGTCCCGGAGCACCAGCCCGGTGCGGGGCTTCGGCGTGAACAGCGTGGACTTGCGCGGCATCCGCTCACCCCCGGCGGCCACCGACGTCACCGCGTCGACGGGAGTCGGGTTCAGCAGCACCGCCGTCCCGCCGCGCGCCGCGGCCGCGGCGACGGCCGCCGCCACGTCGTGCTCGTACCGGACGGTGTCGACGTCGTCCACCAGCCCCCACACGTCGGCGACCAGGTACGCGTGCAGCACCGAGACGTCGAGCTCGCGCCACGCCGCGGACCGCTCGGCGGGCATGGCGGCGGCCATCCGCTCGGGGTCGGGGTCGGTGATCAGCCGCAGCGTCCCGCCGTCGCCGGAGACCAGCAGGAAGGCGTGCCGGCCGGCCGAAGCCAGCGCAGCGAGCGCTGCCTGCAGGTCGTCGCCGTCCAGGTCGTGCACGGTGGCGCTCCCGACGGTGCGGCGCGCCAGCTCGAACGCCTCGACGTGCGGGACGACCCGGTGGATCGGGTGCACCTCAGGACCGAACGCGGTCGAGTCGACGAGGAAGGTGAGCCCGCGGTCCCAGGGGCCCTCGCCCCGGCCGGCCTCCCAGGCCGCGGCCTGGCGCTGCAGGTAGGTCGCGTAGCGGTGGTGCCCGTCGGCGATCACCGCGGTGCGGCCCCTCAGGTCCGCGGCCACAGCGGCGAGCACCGTCGGGTCGGACACCGCCCACAGCCGGTGCCGCAGCCCGTCGGGCAGCTCGACGTCGACCACCGGCGCGCCCGGGGGAGCGGCGACCAGGTCCGAGGCGGGTCCACCACCGGCGTACAGCAGGAAGATCGGCTCGAGGTCCGCGTCCACCGCCGTGTACAGAGCGAGCCGGTCGGACACCGTCCCCGACATGGTGTTCTCGTGCGGCAGCACGACCCCGTCCTCCGGCGGGCTGAGCGCCAGCGCGCCGAGCAGCCCGCGCTGGGTGTGCGAGGACGAGGCCTGCTCGTAGACGTACAGCGCCTCCTCCGGATCCGGACGAAGCACCCCTTCCGAGCGCCACCGCTCGAGCGTGGTTGCGGCGCGCAGGTAACGATCCCCCTCAGATCGCTCGTCACGTGGGAGGATCAGCCGTACGACGTTGTTGTCGCTCGCCTGCTCGAGCGCCGCGGCGCCGGCGGCGTCGATCACGTCGTACGGCGGCGAGGTGACCGTGCGGAGGTCGACGTCGGCGGAGTACCTCAGCGCCCGGAACGGTGACAGCACCAGGCCGTCAGGACGCGGAGGCAGGTTTCGTGACATGGCGGCATGCTAGGTCGGGCAGGGTTCCCGGTACGGCACGGCGTTCGTTGGAGGCACAGGACAACCCGCGACAGGGTTCGAAGGCGACCAGGAGAGGAGAGGGCGTGTCCGACAGGTACGACCCCCGCTACGACCCCAGGGCCCCCGAAGACGAGAAGCCCCGGCCGTTCTCGGACCTGCCGCCGCCACCCCCTGACGTCGCTCCACAAGGGGATGCCTACGACTGGTACCTGCGCGGCCTCGAGCTGCTCGAGACCGCCGACGCCGCGGCCGCGGTCCAGATCCTCAGCCACGTGGTCGAGACCACCCCCGACAGCAGGATGGCCCGGGAGGCCCTCGCCCGCGCCCAGTTCGACCTCGGGCTGTACGAGGAGGCGCGCGAGAACTTCGCCTGGATCATCAGCGTGAACCCCGCCGACGACTACGCGCAGTTCGGCCTCGGACTGGCGGCCACCAAGCTGGGCGACCTGCCGAGCGCCGTCGACCACCTGGCGCTCGCGGCCGCCATGCGCCCGGACATCGCCTACTACAGCACCGCGCTGCGGGGCGCGCGGGCCGCGCTGACCGCCAGCCGCCGGTAGGTGCTGAAGCCCTCACCGGCGCGGCTCTGCGACAGCTACGACGCCGCGCTGCTCGACCTGGACGGCGTGCTCTACCTCGGGCCCGAACCGGTCCCGCACGCCGCGGCCAGCGTCGCGGCCGCGCGGGCCGCCGGCATGCGCACCGCCTTCGTCACCAACAACGCCTCCCGCCGCCCGGCCGCCGTCGCGGCGCACCTGAGCGAGCTCGGCATCCCGGCCGAGACGGGTGACGTGGTGACCAGTGGCCAGGCCGCGGTGCGCTGGCTCCAGGCCCGACTCACGCCGGGCGATCCCGTGCTCGTGCTCGGCAGCGAGGGGCTGGCCGAGGAGGTCGAGGAGGGCGGGTTCGTCCCCGTCCGGACGGCCGACGGGGTCGCGGCGGTCGTGCAGGGACTCGAGCCGCGCACCTCGTGGACCGACCTCGCCGAGGCTGCGCTCGCGATCGAGGCCGGCGCCCTGTGGGTCGCAGGCAACACCGACGCCACGTACCCGACCCCTCGCGGGCGGGTGCCGGGCAACGGCGCGATGGTGCAGGCCCTCGTCCACGCCACCGGCCGCTCCCCGGTGGTCGTCGGGAAGCCGGAGCCGGAGCTGCACCGGGCCAGCGTCGAACGGGTGGGCGCGCGCCACCCGCTCGTCGTGGGGGACCGGCTCGACACCGACGTGCTCGGTGCCAACCGGACCGGGACCGACAGCCTGCTCGTGCTGACGGGGGTGACGCGGTTCGCGGAGCTGCTGGCCGCACCGGAGCAGCTGCGACCGACGTACCTCTCCTCCGACCTGCGAGGCCTGGTGACCACCCATCCCGAGGTCGTCGTCGAGGGCAGCACCGCCCGGTGCGGGCAGGCGCGGGCGTGGGTCGACGGCGAGGTGCGGGGCAGCGACGGCAGCGACGACGCGCTGCGCGCGATGTGCGCGCTGGCGTGGGTCAGATCAGGTTCGTGAGGCGCAGCATGTCGAGGGGGCTCGCCTGCACCCGCACCTTCCCGGTGGCGAAGGCGGTCGGCACCGACTGACGCCCCTCCACGATCGCGATGAGGTCGTCACTCCCCACCGACAGCCGGACCTGCGCCTTGCTGTCGTCGCCGGTGGTCAGCCCGACGATGCCCTCGTCGGTGAGCCGCGCCGACCAGGTGACGCCCAGGTCGGAGACCCGGCAGGAGATCGTGCGGTCCAGGACGTACTTGCGGCGGACGTCCGCCGGGACCCGGGCGAGCATGTCGACCACCGCGCGCAGTGCCTTCTCGCACTCGGACTCACTCGCCACGCCGCACCTCGCGCACGAGGCTGACGGTAGCCGACGCGCGGTAGCGTGCAGAGCGGCAACGGTGCCGTACGAGGAGGACCACGTGAACGACGCGTTGAAGGGCTACCTCGCCCTCGCGAGCGGCTTGACCGAGGTCACCAGGCAGCGCGCCACGGCCGTCGCGAAGCAGCTCGTCGCCCAGGGCGAGGCCGCGGCGGGTTCCGTCACTGCGGTGGCCGAGGACCTGATGGCCCAGAGCAAGAGCAACCGCGAGGCCGTGACCGCGCTCGTCAAGTTCGAGGTGGACAAGGCGCTGGGTCGCGTGGGTCTCGCGACGCAGGAGGAGGTCGGCGAGCTGACCTCCCGGATCCGGCAGCTGGAGAAGGAGCTGCGCGAGGCGCGCAAGACGCCCGCGAAGAAGGCCCCGGCCGCCAAGGCCCCGGCGAAGAAGGCTCCCGCCAAGAAGGCTCCTGCGGCCAAGGCGCCGGCGAAGAAGGCCGGCCGTGCCTGAGCAGGTGGACCGCGCCCTGGAGCTGCTCGACGGCCTCGACGAGCGGCCGGTCGGCGAGCACGTCGAGGTGTTCGACCAGGTGCACCGCTCGCTGCAGGACGCGCTGGCCACGCTCGACGAGGCCTGAGCTGGCTCGTCGGGCCCGGCTCGACGCCGAGCTCGTGCGCCGCGGCCTCGCGCGCAGCCGGGAGCACGCCGCCGGGCTCATCGCCGACGGCCGGGTGCGCGTCGCAGGTGCCGTCGCGACCAAGGCGGCCACCGGCGTGGACCCCGCGACACCCCTCCTGGTCGACGACGCCGCCGCCGAGCAGTGGGTCTCCCGCGGCGCCCACAAGCTGCTCGGCGCCCTCGAGGCGTTCGGCGTCGACCCGACGGGACGGCGCTGCCTGGACGTCGGGGCCTCCACCGGCGGCTTCACCGACGTCCTGCTCCGCCGCGGCGCCGCCCACGTCGTCGCGGTCGACGTCGGGTACGGCCTGCTCGCCTGGTCGCTGCGCACCGACGACCGGGTGACCGTGGTCGAGCGGGTGAACGCCCGCCACCTGGAGCCCGAGCAGGTCGGTGACCCGGTCTCCCTGGTCGTCGCGGACCTGTCGTTCATCCCGCTGGGGCTGGTCCTGCCCGCCATGGTCCGGTGCGCGACCGAGGACGCGGACCTGCTGCCGATGGTCAAGCCGCAGTTCGAGGTGGGCAAGGACGCGCTCCCCTCCGGCGGTGTCGTCCGCGACCCTGCCGCCCGGGCAGAGGCGGTACGAGGAGTGGCCTCCGTCGCGGCCGGCCTCGGCCTCGGGGTGCTGGGCGTCACCGCCAGCCCGCTGCCCGGCCCCGCCGGCAACGTGGAGTACTTCCTCCACCTGCGGCGCGGGGCGCCGCCGCTGGACGACGCCGACCTGCTGCGTGCTGTCGCCGAGGGCCCGCAGTGAGAGGGTGGGGCACGTGACACGCAGCGTGCTGGTCCTCGCCCACACCGGACGGGCCAAGACGGCCGAGGCGGCCCGGGCGGTCGCCCTGCGGCTGCAGGACGCCGGCATCCGGGTCCGGCTGCTCGCCGACGAGGTCGAGGAGATCGGCGTCTCCGGGGTCGACTGCTTCGAGGACGGCCATGCCGCGGCACAGGGGGCCGAGCTGGTCTTCGTGCTCGGCGGCGACGGCACGATCCTGCGCGCCGCAGAGCTGGCCCGCGGCAGCGGCGTACCCCTCCTCGGGGTCAACCTGGGCCGCGTCGGGTTCCTCGCCGCGAGCGAGGCGGAGGACCTGGACGCCACCATCGAGCACGTGCTCGCGCGCGACCTGGTGGTCGACGAGCGGGTCACCATCGACGTGACCGCCACCCTCGAGGGGCGGCTGCTCGGCGAGACCTGGGCGCTCAACGAGGCGTCGGTGGAGAAGGGCGCCCGCGAGCGGATGCTCGAGGTGGTCGTGGAGGTCGACGGTCGCCCGCTGTCGCGGTGGGGGTGCGACGGCGTCGTCGCGGCGACTCCCACGGGATCGACGGCCTACGCGTTCAGCGCGGGAGGGCCCATCGTCTGGCCCGGCGTCGAGGCGCTGCTCGTCGTGCCGATCAGCGCGCACGCGCTGTTCGCCCGGCCCATGGTCATCGCGACGACGTCGGAGGTCGCGATGGAGGTGCTGCCCAGCGGCGCCGACGCCCTGCTGTCCTGCGACGGCAGGCGCACGATCTCGCTGCCGCACGGCTCGCGGGTGGAGGTCCGGCACGGCGCGACTCCGGTGCTGCTGGCTCGCACGCCGCACCCGCGGACGTTCACCGACACGCTGGTCGAGAAGTTCGACCTCGACGTCGACGGGTGGCGCGGCCGACCCGACAGCTGAAGGTCCCCGTGCCCGTCGGTCCTGCTGGCTAGAGTCGAAAACATGCTCGAAGAGCTGAGGATCTCCGGCCTGGGCGTGATCGAGGACGCCGTTCTCGAGCTGGCCCCTGGCCTCACCGTCGTCACCGGCGAGACCGGTGCCGGCAAGACGATGGTCGTCCAGGGACTGTCCCTGCTGTTCGGCGGCCGGGCCGACGCGGGCCGGGTGCGTCCTGGCAGTCCCCGGGCCCTGGTCGAGGGCCGGCTCGTCCTCGACGCCGACCACCCGGCGGTGGACCGCGCCCGCGACGCCGGGGGCGAGCTGGACGACGGCGCGCTCCTCGTCGCCCGCACCGTCGGGGCCGACGGCCGGTCACGCGCGCACGTCGGCGGACGCAGCGTCCCTGTCGCGGTCCTCGCTGAGGTGGGGGAGCAGGTCCTCGCCCTGCACGGGCAGAGCGACCAGCTCCGCCTGCTGCGACCGGCTCAGCAGCGCGAGGCGCTCGACCGGTTCGGAGGCGCTGAGCTGCTGGCGCTGCGCGACCGGTTCGGTGCGACCTGGGCCCGCTGGCGCGACGTCCAGACGACGCTCGCCCAGCTCCAGGCCGAGGCGGACGAGCGGGCCCGGGAGGCCGAGCTGCTGCGGCTCGGGCTCGCCGAGGTCGAGTCGCTGCAGCCGCAGCCGGGCGAGGACGTCGCGCTGCAGGCGGAGATCGAACGGCTCGCGAACGCCGACGACCTGCGGCTGGCCGCGTCGTCGGCCCAGCAGGCCCTCACCGGCGACGAGTCGGGCGAGGCCGTCGACGCGCTGCAGCTGCTGACGGCGGCGCGCCGCGCCCTCGAGACCGCCGCCGCGCACGACAGCGCGCTGGGCGACCTCGCGGTCCGTGCGCACGAGGCCGCCGTGCTCGTTGCTGACCTCGCGCAGGAGCTGGCGTCCTACGCCGCGTCCGTGGACGCGGACCCGGTCCGGCTGACCGTGGCTCAGGAGCGGCTGGCAGCTCTCACCACGGTCGTACGCCGGCACGCCGCCGCCGACCTCGACGGGGTGCTGGAGTGGGCGGCCGGGGCCAGCGACCGGCTGCTCGCGCTCGACGGCACCGGGGACACCGTCTCGGCGCTGCGCCGCGAGGAGGAGGCGCTCCGCTCGGCGCTCGCCGCGCTGGCCGAGGAGCTCACGGCGGCGCGGGGTGCCGCGGCCGCGAGGTTCGGGGAGTCGGTGACCGCGGAGCTCGCCGCCCTCGCGATGCCGCAGGCGGTGGTGAGCGCGGCCGTCACCCAACGCGAGGACCCCGAGGGGCTCCCGGTCGGGGCCCGGGCCCTGCACGTGTCGGCCTCCGGGGTGGACGACGTCGAGCTGCTCCTCGAACCGCACGCCGGCGCACCGGCCCGGGCGCTGCACAAGGGCGCATCCGGTGGTGAGCTCTCTCGCGTGATGCTGGCCGTGGAGGTGGTGCTCGCCGGGTCGGAGAGCACGCCTGTCATGGTCTTCGACGAGGTCGATGCCGGTGTCGGCGGCGCGGCCGCCGTCGAGGTGGGCAGGCGCCTCGCGCGGCTCGCCCGCGACCACCAGGTCATCGTGGTGACGCACCTCCCGCAGGTCGCCGCGTTCGCCGACCGGCACCTGCAGGTCCGCAAGGACACCGACGGCGAGGCCGTCACACGCAGCGGCGTGGTCACCCTCGACGACACCGGACGGGTCGCTGAGCTGAGCCGGATGATGGCGGGCAGTGACACCGGGCTGTCCCGCGGCCACGCCGAGGAGCTGCTCGCCGCCGCCGCTGCGGCCAAGCGCACCTGAGCCTCGCGGGCGACACGCCGCGGTCAGGTCCCCGGGATGGCAGGGGAAGGGGGTTCACTCGAGGAGTGAGGCGTGTCGCCGGGCAGTCGGGACAGGCCGACGCGGTGACGGGAGTCGCCCGCGTCGGCCGCGTCGGCGCGCGCCTGGCCCACCGGATCAGCCCGGGCGACGTGGCCGTGCTCGACCAGCTCGACCTCGACGCGGCCACGGCCGAGGAGCTCGTGCGGCGCGGTGTCGCGGCGGTGGTCAACGCCGCACCGAGCACCAGCGGCCGCTACCCGAACCGCGGCCCGGCCATCCTCGTCGAGGCGGGTGTCGCGCTGCTCGACGCCGTGGGGCCGGACGTGTTCGGTGCCCTGGCCGACGGCGACCGCGTCCGCGTCGACGGCGACGAGCTGCTCCGCGGCGACCGGGTCGTCGCACGGGGAAGGCTGCTGGACCGCGACTCCGTCGCCGACGACACGCGCCACGCCCGGTCAGGGCTGGTCGCGCAGCTGACCGACCTCACCGCGAACACGACAGCCCTGCTGCTCGAGGAGCGCGGCCTGCTCCTGGACGGCACCGGCATCCCGGGTGTGACGACGTCCGTGCGAGACCGGCACGTCGTGGTGGTCTCGAGCGGCTACGACGGCGACCTGCGATCGCTGCGGGCCTACCTGCGCGAGCACCGCCCGGTGCTGGTCGGTGTCGACGGCGGCGCGGACCTGCTCCTCGAGCACGGCCTGACGGCCGAGATCGTCGTCGGGGACCCGCGGCAGATGAGCGACACCGCCCTCACGGGCGCGCGTGACGTCGTCGTACCCCGTGACGACCCAGGGCGCTCTCGCCTGGACGCTCTGGGGATCAGTCCCGTCAGCTGCAGCACGACGCTGCCCGCCGAGGACCTCGCGCTGCTGCTGGTCGCCGCGCAGGGGCCGGCGCTGGTGGTGGCGGCGGGCGCCCCGCTGTCGCTGGAGCGCCTCCTCGACAGGGGCCGAGCGGCAGGGGCGTCCGCGGTGCTGACCCGGCTGCGGGTGGGGGAGCGACTGGTCGGCCCCGCCGCGGCCGCCGCCCTCGTCCCGGCGCGGCGGCTGTGGCCGGCCGTGCTCCTGCTGATCCTCTCCGTGCTGGTCCTCATCGCGACCGTGCTGACGGTGACACCGCACGGCTTCGACGCCCAGGTGCTGCACGACCGCTGGCACGCCCTGCTGGAGCGACTGCCGTGGTGACCTTCCGGTACCACCTCACCTCGCTGGCGGCGGTCCTGCTGGCGCTGGCTGTCGGCATCGTGGTGGGGACGACCTCGCTGTCCGCCGAACCGAAGCCTGTCTCCGCACCGGCGGTGACGGTCCCGACCGACACCAGTGGCGAGGAGCTGGCGCAGCGCGTCCAGACCCGCCTGCTGCGCAGCGCCCTGCCCGACCAGCGTGTGCTCCTGCTGCTGGCTCCCGACGTCCCTGCCGGCGCGGCGCGCACGGTCGCCGCGGCGCTGAAGAGCGCTGGGTCGACCGTCACGGCCCAGGTGCACCTGCTGCCGACCCTGCTCGACGCCTCAGGGACGCAGACCGTGGACGGCGTGGTCGCCGGAACCGCCCCGGCGACCCTTCAGCTGCCTGCCTCAGGGAGCATCGAGCGCGCCGGGGCGCTGCTCGCGGCCGTGCTGACCACGTCGGAGCAGGGCAGCGACCTGACCGGCATCGCCGCGCAGAAGGTGCTCGGCGGCTTCGTCGGCGGCAGCCTGCTGGCGACCGATGCGCCGCCGGGCGCTGCGCGGGCGACGCTCGTGCTGGTGCTGAGCGGTCCGGCGCGCGGGCCCGCGCTGGCCGCGCTCGCCGTGGGGTTCCAGGGCCGGGTCGGCACCGTCGTCGCCGGCACCCCTGCGTCGGCGCGCGGCAAGGGCGTCGTCGCCGTGCTGCGGTCGGGCACGTCCGGGGTCTCCGACGTCGACGACCTGGGGACGTCGGTCGGACTGCTCGGGACGGTGCTGGCCCTCGGTGAGCAGGCCTCCGGAGGGGCCGGGCACTACGGCACCGGACCTGGCGCCGCCGGCATCGTGCCCACCCTCGGCTGAGCGGTCCGCGCGTCCTCCGTCCGGAGGGACCGGACCCTGTTACTCTGGACTTCCGTGCAGCAGGCCGCGGTGCTTGCTCCAGAGCACGGAGGAATCCTTTGGCGCGAGAGACCTGCCACCTGTTCGTCACCGGGGGCGTCGCCTCCTCGCTCGGCAAGGGTCTCACCGCCTCTTCCCTCGGCAGGCTGCTGAAGGCGCGCGGGCTCCGGGTGACGATGCAGAAGCTCGACCCCTACCTCAACGTCGACCCCGGGACGATGAACCCGTTCCAGCACGGCGAGGTCTTCGTCACCGACGACGGGGCGGAGACCGACCTCGACGTGGGCCACTACGAGCGGTTCCTCGACGAGGAGCTGCACGGCTCGGCCAACGTCACGACCGGGCAGGTCTACAGCGCGGTCATCGCGAAGGAGCGCCGTGGCGAGTACCTCGGCGACACCGTGCAGGTCATCCCGCACATCACCGACGAGATCAAGAGCCGCATCCGCACCCTCGCCGGCCCCGACGTCGACGTCGTCATCACCGAGGTCGGTGGCACCGTCGGCGACATCGAGTCGCTTCCCTTCCTCGAGGCCGCCCGACAGGTGCGGCAGGAGGTGGGTCGCGACCGCTGCTTCTTCGTGCACGTCAGCCTGATCCCGTACATCGGTCCCTCCGGCGAGCTGAAGACCAAGCCGACGCAGCACTCCGTGCAGGCGCTGCGCACGATCGGCATCACGCCGGACGCGATCGTCTGCCGCTCCGACCGGCCGATCTCCGAGAGCATCAAGCGCAAGGTCGCGAACATGTGCGACGTCGACATCGAGGCCGTCGTCTCGGCTGTCGACGCGCCGTCGATCTACGACATCCCCAAGGTGCTGCACGCCGAGGGGCTCGACGCCTATGTCGTCCGCAAGCTCGGGCTGCCGTTCCGCGACGTGGACTGGACCGACTGGGACAAGCTGCTCCAGCGCGTGCACCACCCGGCACGCGAGGTCACCATCGCGCTGGTCGGCAAGTACGTCGACCTGCCGGACGCGTACCTGTCGGTGACGGAGGCGCTGCGGGCGGGCGGCTTCCACAACGACGCCCGCGTGAACATCAAGTGGGTGCCGTCGGACAGCTGCGAGACCCCCGAGGGGGCCGCTGCCGAGCTCGGTGAGGTCGACGGCGTGCTCGTCCCCGGCGGCTTCGGCATCCGGGGGATCGAGGGCAAGGTCGGCGCGCTGACCTACGCCCGCACCCACGGCGTACCCACCCTGGGCATCTGCCTCGGGCTGCAGTGCATGGTGATCGAGGCTGCCCGGGAGCTCGCCGGGATCGAGAAGGCGTCGTCGGCGGAGTTCGACCCCGAGACGCCGGACGCCGTGATCGCCACCATGGCCGACCAGGAGGACGTGGTCGCCGGCGAGCGCGACATGGGCGGCACGATGCGGCTCGGCCTGTGGCCGACGAAGCTGCTCCCCGGGTCGGTCGCGGCCCGCACCTACGGCGACGACCCGGGGACGGAGCGACACCGGCACCGGTACGAGGTGAACAACGCCTACCGGCCGGCGCTCGAGGCCGCCGGCCTGGTCTTCTCCGGCACCTCACCGGACGGGACCCTGGTCGAGATGGTGGAGCTGCCCGCCGACGTGCACCCCTTCTACGTCGGCACCCAGGCCCACCCCGAGTTCCGGTCCCGGCCGACCCGGGCGCACCCGCTGTTCGCCGGGCTCATCGCCGCGGCCGTCGTCCGCAACGACTCGCAGCGACTGCCGCTCTAGGTGGACCACTCCTACGAGGTCCTGAGCTCCGACACCGTCTACGAAGGTCGTGTGGTCGACCTGCGTCGCGACATGGTCGCCATGCCGGGTGGTACGACGTCGCAGCGGGACGTCGTCGTGCACCCCGGTGCCGTGGGGGTCGTCGCGCTGCGGGGCGACGAGGTGCTGCTGGTCAACCAGTACCGGCACCCCGTCGGTCGCCGGCTCGACGAGCTGCCGGCCGGGTTGCTGGACGTGCCAGGTGAGCCCGGGCTGCGGTGCGCGCAGCGCGAGCTGCGCGAGGAGGCCGGGTACGCCGCCGACACCTGGCACGTGCTCGTCGACGTGCTCACCAGCCCAGGCATGACGGACGAGTCGATCCGGATCTTCCTCGCGCGTGACCTGCGCGTCGTCGACCGTGACGTGCAGGAGCACGAGGAGCTCGAGATGACCACCCGGTGGGCGCCGCTCGACGAGGTGGTGCGCTCGGCGCTGGACGGCACGCTCGAGAACGCTGCCTGCGTCGTCGGCGTGCTCGCCGCAGCGGCAGCGCGGCGGACCGGCTTCACGGGCCTGCGGGCCAGCGACGCCCCGTGGCGGGCCCGTCCGGACCACTAGGCTCGGAGCGGGTCCGGCTCGTGAGGGGGAGCGCAAGGTGAGGGACGGCATGCCGCGCGCCGGGGAGCTCGGCTGAGCGACATCGGCCGCACCGTCCGGGGCTACCTCGACCACCTGGCGGTCGAGCGCGGCCTCGCGGCGAACACGCTGCAGTCCTACCAGCGCGACCTCCGGCGGTACGCCGACTTCCTCGCGTCCTCCGGGGTGACGTCGCTCGCGGAGGTGACCGAGGCGGACGTGGCGGGCTTCCTCGCCGCGCTGCGCGCCGGCTCCCCGGATCACCCGCCGCTGTCGGCCACGTCGGCAGGCCGCGCGGTGGTCGCGGTCCGGGGCTTCCACCGGTTCGCGCTCCGAGAGGGGCTCACCGCCCTCGACCCGGCGGTGGACGTGCGGCCGCCCCAACCGGCGCGCCGGCTGCCGAAGGCGATCTCGGTCGCGGAGGTCACCGCGCTCCTGCAGGCGGCGGGACGGGACGACAGCCCCCTCGGGCTGCGGGACGTCGCCCTGCTCGAGCTGCTGTACGGCACGGGGGCCCGGATCTCCGAGGTGGTGGGGCTGGCGGTCGACGACCTCAGCCGCGGTGACGGGCTGGTTCGCCTCGCCGGCAAGGGGGGCAAGCAGCGGATCGTGCCCGTCGGCTCGTTCGCGCTGGCGGCGGTGGAGGCCTACCTCGTGCGAGGGCGGCCTTCGTTGGCGGCATCGGGCCGGGGGACACCGGCGATGTTCCTCAATGCGCGCGGAGGATCGCTCTCTCGACAGAGCGCCTGGGCGGTGCTGCGCGCCGCGGCCGACCGCGCCGGCCTGGCGGCGAAGGTGTCTCCGCACACGTTGCGGCACTCCTTCGCCACCCACCTGCTAGACGGGGGAGCGGACGTGCGGGTGGTGCAGGAGCTCCTCGGTCACGCGTCGGTGACCACCACGCAGATCTACACCCTGGTCACGGTGGACCAGCTGCGCGAGGTCTACGCGGGGGCGCACCCCCGGGCCCGGGGCTGACGCCGCACCTCCACGGGGTTGTCCACAGTGTTGTCCACAGGCTGGACGCTGTTGTCCCCGGTCTTTCCACAGTCCTCTCGGCGTGTCGTCCCCAGTTTCTGCGGCGGCGTTGTATTGCGCCGTCCCCGGCACGTAGAGTCCCGCGCATCGTCAAGGCGAGAAGTCGTGACGGACTGAAATCAGCAGAGAGGCACGGCCACTTGTGAGTATGTCGACAAAGCCCCTCCTTGAGCCGGGCATGATCGGCCCCACCGGGCGGCCGCTTCCCTACCTCCCGACCCCGCCGCCCCTCGACCGGCACGGACCGGCCCGGATCCTGGCGATGTGCAACCAGAAGGGTGGGGTCGGCAAGACCACGTCGACCATCAACCTCGGTGCGGCGCTGGCCGAGCTCGGGCGCCGGGTGCTGCTGGTCGACCTCGACCCGCAGGGCGCGCTGGGCGTCGGGCTGGGGGTGAACCCGCTGCAGCTGGACCGCACCGTCTACAACCTGCTGATGGAGCGAGACGTCACCGTCGACGACGTGATGCTCAAGACCAACGTGGCGGGGATGGACCTGCTGCCCAGCAACATCGACCTGTCCGCGGCCGAGGTGCAGCTCGTCAACGAGGTCGCCCGCGAGCAGACCCTGGCTCGCGCGCTGGCCTCCGTGCAGGACGACTACGACGTCATCCTGCTGGACTGCCAGCCCTCGCTGGGCCTGCTGACCGTGAACGCCCTGACCGCCGCCCACGGAGTGATCATCCCGCTCGAGTGCGAGTTCTTCGCGCTGCGCGGTGTAGCCCTCCTCATCCAGACCATCGAGAAGATCCAGGAGAGGCTCAACCCTCAACTCGAGCTTGAGGGGATTCTGGCGACGATGTACGACGCGCGCACGCTGCACGGGCGAGAGGTGCTGGCCCGGGTGGTCGAGGCCTTCGGGGACAGGGTGTTCCACACGGTCATCAACCGCACGGTGCGCTTCCCCGAGACGACGGTGGCGGGGGAGCCGATCACGGCCTACGCGTCCAGCTCGACCGGCGCCACCGCCTACCGTGACCTCGCCAAGGAGGTGCTTGCCCGATGAG
>CAMLIA010000095.1 GCA_946479905.1 uncultured Frankiales bacterium
GCTTCCCGGGCACCCCGGTCTCTCAAAAACTCAGCCTTCACGAACCGCGGCGACCGCGCGTGCGTCGCCTCGAGCAGGGCGAGGTCTTCCAGGCGGCGACGATGCAGGTCGGCCCGCAGCTGGTCGGTGATCGGTCGATCGTTGCGTCGCTCGTTGCAGCGGCGATGCGCGGGCCACAGGTAGACGAGCGAGTCCGGGTCAGGCACGCCGAGGCGGAGCAGCTCGGACCGCGGCGGGTTGTGGTCGGCGGAGTCAGCGTCGGGCAGCCGGCACAGGTGGCAGGTCCGGCCCTTGTTCGCCAGCGTCAGGTCGACCAGGCGGCGGACCTTCCGGCCAGACCAGGACGTGCGGCTCACTGCCCCACCTGCTCTCGGTCGAAGGTTCGGTACTTGGTGTTCACGATGAAGTCGCCCGCCGACAACATCCGCAACAGCCGGAACTGGAACCGGCTCTGGGTCATCTCGCGACGTTCCCGGGCGAGGGTGTGCCAGGCGCGGACCATGAGCATCGACAGGTCCTCCACCTGGATCACCACGTAGGCGCCGGGCTCCTGACCATCGAGCAGGGCGGGCAGGAGCTCCGCCTGGTCGTCGGTGAGCCTGGGGTGCTGGGGCTGGGTCTCGCTGTGGTTCATGTCCGCCTCTCCTCTCTTATGCATCTGGTGCTATGTCTCGGGTCGGATATCGGCCCTGCGGGGCTGTGTCGTTCTGGGCCAGATCGGGCCCTCCGGGGCTGAGCCCTCCAACACCCCCCGGAGTCCCCCCGTTGGAGCCCAGCGCCACCCTTCGGGTATGCCGAAGGGCCAACCCGGCGGAACCCGGGTCGGCTTGCGTGCTGAGCCCTCGACCCTTGGCCTTGGGTCGATGACCAGGCGGCAGAACCCTGATGCCGCGCTTCCCCTCACCAGCACCCTCGGTCTCCATCGTTACTTTCCGAGGGACTGCAGCTGGTGGGTTGGGTCCGCTGAGATTGAGCCGCACCTTTCGGTGCGCGCCGGTCGCGGTGTCCTCCTCCTCCGGCGTTGGCTAGCTGTCGATCACCCCCAGGCGATCTGGGGCGAGTGCGCCCGTGGACAGGTGGACCATGAAGTCGCGCAGCCGCGGACGTGGGTGCAGCTGTGCGTACTCGCTCATCTCGGTCGGGTAGCCGAACGCGGCGTGCTCGCGTGCGAGCCACCAGGCGTGATCGGCCGAGCGCCACGCATCGGTGACCAGCTCGCGCCACCAGTGCCGGCCCACACGGAACCGAGGGCGGGGCGCGAGGGCGATCCGCCAGGTCAGGACTGCCGGGTCTTCATCCATCGGCATCGGGGGCACAGGTCGGATGGACGAGCACGCCGGCGGCGAGCAGTGCGACCGGCATGCGCAACTTGCACATCGGGCAGGGCCGGCCGAGCCGGTCGCGGGTGTAGAACCGCTTCTCGCTCACCGGTGGGCCTCGACATAGGCCTGGACGATGTCTTCACGAACTCGGCCGCGCATGCCCACGTCGAGGCCCTGGGACAGCGCCCACTCGCGCACGGCGCGGGGGCGGACGCCGCCGGCGATCGGGATTCCCTCTCGGCCGAAGCGGCGGCGGGCCCGTCGGCGGCGGGCCCGTCGGGCCGCGGCCTTGTGCTCTCGCTCGAGGAGGCGGATCTCCAGGTCGACCTCGTTGCGCAGTCGCTTGAGTCGCTCCAGGCGCTGGCCAGACTCGTAGATCGGGCTCACCGCGTCACCTCGAACAGGACGGGGTAGTGGTCAGAGCCGCGCTGGCGCTCCTTGTGGGCTCGGCCGCGCAGGCCGCGGACCAGGGCGTAGTCGATGACCCGGTTGCCGTGGGTGCCGCCCTTGGGGGCGAGGACCTCGAGGTCGGCCTTGCGGGCGATCCAGTGCGGGCTGTAGCGGCCTCGAGCTGATGGGGTCGCGTTCCAGTCGCAGGCGATCAGCAACGGCCTGTTCGGATGGTTGCGTGCGAACTTGACGACCCGGCGTGCGAACTGCCGCATGGAAGCGACCCGGCGGATCGGGCCGAGGATGCGGCCGCCCTGCCAGCGGACCGAGGGAGCCGTGTGCCCGGACACGACGATGACGCCGGCGACCACACAACAGGTGAGCCACTTGGGCGGTGTCTTACCGCCGCGGACGGTGAACCATCCGGACCTGGTCGCCCGGACCTGCCAGCCGGCACCGTGGATCGTGGTGCGGCGCACCAACAGGGCGGACTCGCCGCGGCCGTCGCCGCGGTTGCCCGGCATCGGGAACAGAGCGAAGTCAGGATGGCCGCCGAGCTCGCCGAGGTAGCCGGCGCACTCCTGGATGCACAGGAAGTCCAGATCGTGCATGACCATGATCGCCAACGCCGAGTGCGCGGCGACCGGCTTGGGCCGGTCCCGCTCCATGTTCCAGGTGCCGCCCTTCACTGCGACCGCCTCCAGGTGTTCCTGTCCTCGAAGCCGCGACGGACCGAGTAGGGCTGGTGGCCGAAGTGGAAGTAGTCGCCGCATCGGTAGACCGACACGTTGGCCTCGCCGCGGCTGAACCTCCGCATGGCGGCCTTCGCGGCCTTCCTGGTCAAGTAGCAGCGCTTGCCGCACTCAGGGCAGGGCGCCGCCAGCACGGGGTTGCCGTCGTGCTGCCTGGCGCGCTTCGACTCGCCCATACTCGTCCGCCGGGTCATCGGACCGACCTCACGACGTACAGGGCGAACGCGAAGACCAGGACCAGGTAGCCCAGGGCCTCGAGCAGCTTGAGCGCGGTGATGATCGTCATGCGCCGACCTCGTCGAGGTGCGCGACGACGCGCGGCGCCAGCCGCTCGTCGAGGACATCGACCAGGTTGTCGATCGCCTCGACGACGGCCAGCGTCGCGTGCACCTCGGCGAGCTTCAGAGCGTCGCCAAGATCGTGGTTCAGCCGTGCGACCTCGCGGTTGTCCCGGTCGTCGTCCCGGTAGAGCTCGCGAAGCGACTGCCGCGACTCGAGCATCGCGTTGATGTGGTCCAGGGCCTGCGAGTAGTGATCGGTCGCCATGGGGCCGAAGTTAGACGGTGAACGTCTCGAGATCGCGAATTGCTGAGACTCTCGGCGTGTCGTCTTGCCCTGAAACGGCACTCAGTAAGTCGCTGATCGTCTAGAGTGACCCCATGACTACTTCACCTTCACCGATGGTGCCCGGACAGCGGCTGTCGCCCTGGATCGCTGCCGAGGTACGGGCTGAGCTCGGCCGACGCGGGCTCAGCGTCAGGCGGTTCACTCAGCAGATGCTCGGCCGCGAGCAGCGTTGGGGCGCTCGGCGGCTGGGCAACGCAGCCGACGTCGACATCACTGTTGAGGAGCTCGACACGATGGCCGCTGCCCTCGGTGTCGAGGCCGATGGCATCTTGGCGGCCGCGATGCGTGCCCGCCGTTCTGCGCGCTCGGAGGGATTCGAACCCCCAACCTTCTGGTTTGGAGTCGCCGGGGCGGCCCGGCTCCAGTTGATCCGGGGCGGGCGGGACGCTGTCAGGGGTGCCCTGACAGCAGAATCCCGGGTAATGGCGGTCCGGGCCCGACACCTGCGGGCGGTGTCCTGATGGCCGAGAACCGGATGATCCGGGTCAAGTGCTGCGAGTGCGGCCGGACCTCGCCCTCGTTCGATGCATCGCGGGTCGGCATCCGAGCCGGCGGCTGGTCGCTGCCTTGGTTGCCTGCGGGCTGGGAGTGGACCAGCTACGACCGGAACGGCCGGCCGATCTGCACGACGTGCGTCGGGCTACTGCTTGAACGGTGCCTGGAGGCGTTCTCGCGATGAGGCACTTCTCGATGTGGCCGTTGCTGTGGCAGGCGGCGTGCGGAGCTCAGGGCGTCGCGTTGTTCGGTGAGCTCGACCTGGTGACGTGCCGGGAGTGTCGGGCGACGGTGGCCCGGGCCGAATACATGGCGAGGGCTGGGGCTTGAGCCGGCGTCGGGTGGAGCGGGAGACGCCGGAGTATGCGGCGATGCTCGAGCGGATGATCCGGGCGTATGCGCGGCGGGTGGCGGAGGCCGATGAGGTCGACCTGGCGCGGATGGTCGAGGTCAAGCGGGTGATGGATGAGGCGGTGGCCGAGGCGGTGCGTGGCCAGCGCGAGAACCTCGGGCGGTCCTGGGCGGAGATTGCCCGGGGGTTGGGGACGTCGAGGCAGGCGGCATATGAGCGTTTCTCCCGTAAGATCCGGACTGTCACGATATGACCTGTCTGTGTATAGGACGATCTCGGCGGCCTGGGAGGTCGCCATTGAGGAGTGGTTGAGGTACGCGCACACGATGGGGTGGGCGTCGACGACGATCCGGACCCGGGTCGACCACCTGCGGGTGTTAGCCCGGCGGCTCGGCTGCGATCCGTTCGGCGTGGAGCCGTTGCAGCTGGCGGCGTGGTTCAACGCGCAACGGTGGTCGACCGAGACGCGGCGCGGGCATCGGCAGACGTTGCGGGCCTTCTACGGATGGGCGGCCAAGTCGGGCCGGGTGGCCGTGTCGCCGGCGCTGTCACTTCCGAAGGTTCGCCCTGCGCCGCCGCGGCCGCGGCCGACGCCTGATGACGTCTACGTCCGGGCGCTCGCCGGCGCGCGGCCGCGGGAGCGGCTGATGCTGCGCCTGGGCGCCGAGATCGGGCTACGTCGACGCGAGGTTGCGCTGGTCCACTCCGATGACCTGTTCCAGGACCTCGACGGTTGGTCTCTGGTCGTGCACGGCAAGGGCGGCAAGGAACGGGTGTTGCCGCTGCCTCCACTGCTCGCCGCCGAGCTGCTCGCACTGCCGAAGGGCTATGCGTTCCCAGGCGACGTCGACGGGCACCTGTCGCCACGGTGGGTGGGGACGCTGGTGTCCAGACTGATGCCTGAGCCGTGGACGATGCACACGTTGCGGCACAGGTTCGCCGACCGGACGCATCAGGTCGAGCACGACCTGGTGATCGTCCAGGAGCTGCTCGGCCATGCCTCGATCGTGACGACCCGGGCCTACGTGCCGGTGCGCCGCGACAGGCTACGCGCCACGGTCGAGATTGCAGCTGCGTCGTGAACGGCTCAGCCTGGAGGTGGTGACGCTTCCTCGGCGTCACCGATGTTCATCAGGACGGCGACCAGGCCGGCCATGCCGGAGGCTGAGAGGGCGCCGATCCAATCAGTGTCCAGGAGCCCGGTGCCGGCGGCGGTCAGGACGCCGGCGAGGGTCTGCGCGAACGTGCGGACCCCCTTGACCGCCAGGCGGCGCACGTAGCGCCGGGCTCGCGGGTTCATCGGCGGACTCGCTTCCTGATCGCCAGGACGCGGGTGATCGCGTCGCTGATCGCCGTGCGAACGGCGCCCGGCTTGCGGACATCGCGAGCTCGACGGAGATCCTTGAGAGCGTGGTCGAGGTTCGGGGTCACCTTTCCCCAGAGGCTCCAGGGCTTGGTCGAGTCGTAGCCGGCCGCTGCGGTCGCGACGGAGATGTGCACGTGACTGGTGTGCGGGTCACCGTAGGTGTAGGGGCGCCAGCCCGCCGCCAGACGGTTGGTGGAGATGATCCGCCGGTTGTAGATCACGTACGCGCCGGGGCCGAGTGCCGGGATCTTCCCGAGCTTCGCGGCCACCCGTCGCGCCAGGTCGGCGCCGTCGAGCCCGTGCGTCGGGTCGTGGGTGATGTCGTAGGCGCGCCAGACGCCGACCGCGTTCGGTTCATGGTCGGAGTCCGGGTTGGCCAGGTGGTGCGCCGGGGACGCCAGTCCGCCGTCGCTTGCCTTCGATCGGTGTGGTGCATGGTGGTTGACCTCGGTCAGCATCACGTCGAGTGAGTGCGCCTGCCTCGTCATCGTTCTCCCCTATCTCGTTGTTCGCGTAGCGCGTTCCACAGCGCGTCGACCTCGTTTTGTGACCACTCCAGGTGTCCGTCGAACATGCGCGCTAGAGCGCGGGTCTCACCGCGCGCGGCCCTGGTCTCGGCGGTGTTCTCCTGGACTTGGTTGCTGACGTCGTCGATCCGGTCGAGCACTGTCGGCCGCTCGTTGGTGTGATGGTTCTCGGTGACCTGTTTGTGGGTGTCCTTGACCGGCACGATCAGGTGTTCGCGCAGATACGGGAGCAGACCGAACCTGACGACCAGTCCGATGAGGACGCACATGGAGACCGCAGCTGCGAGGCCAGCGGCCAGCGTTCCGAGAAACTCGCCCATCTCAGAAGATCGCCACCCACCGGATCGGCATGTTGCTGAACGTCATGGACCCGGTCGAGGCGTTGACCCAGGTGAGCAGGAACTGCGTCGTGGTGATCGACGACGTCCCGCGGATCAGGGCCAGCGAGCTGCCGGAGACGAACCCAGTGATGTAGACGATCACGGCCTTCGGAGTCCTGGGGAACGTGGTCCCGAAGTTGATGGTCACATTGGTCAGCGATCCTGCCGCCACGGAGGAGGCCGAGATGGTCGCGGCACCGCTGACGGGCAGCAGCTCGTCGAGGTCTTCGGCGAGGTCCTGGATGGCGTCGTTGCCGGCCATGACCATGTCGTCGCCGGAGGGGTACGGGAGCGCGAAATTCGTGGTGGTGCCCATCGGGGTCTCCTTCTCAGTCCAGCTCGGGGTGCCAGGTGGCGACGCTGTTCCAGGTCACGGTGTCGGGGACGTCGTCCCAGGTGATGCTCGAGGGGACCTGGTCCCAGCTGAGGGGGACGAGGTCGAGCCGGGCGAGGGTGAGCGTGACCATCCACTTGGGCGCCTGCCCCTTGCGGGGGGTGATGGTGTGCTCGAGGTACAGGACCCGGGAGGAGACGGTCGTGCCGTCGGTGACAACGTCGACGACGTCGTAGGGGTTGAGCTGCGCGGCCTCGAGCCAGACGTCGGACAGGGTCGCGTTGATTGTGACCGAGCGGATCGTGTCGACCGGTGGCCAGCGCAGCGACAGGAGTCTCCAGCCGTGGTCTTCCAGGGACCCATCGAGCACGGTGACGTCCTGGTGGTGCAGGCCGTAGGTGCTGCTCGAGGTGCGGTCATGGACCGTGAGGGTCTCGTCTGTGTCGAGACGGGTCAGGGTGAGGTGGTTGAGGACGTCCTTGCTCGAGGCGTCTCGGTCGAGGTCGATGTAGTCGGCATCGCCGGGCGCGGTGCCGTCAGTGAGGGTCAGGACGGCTGGTCCTGCGGGGCGCAGGGAGTCGGCGTAGATCTGGAGCTGGCCCTCGCCGTCGACGTAGGCGATGGCGTGCGCGGTGTCCAGGACGAGGCGTAGCTGCTCGATCGCGCTCTTGGCGTCGGTGGTCAGGGCTGGCGTGGCGCCGGGGGCGTCTGGGTCGTGCACCGTGTACGGGACGGCCGTCGAGTCGGTGGCGTCCAGGGCGGCGTCGACCCGCTGGGTCAGGGACCCGCCGGTCGAGCTGAACCCCTTGACCTTGGAAAGGCCAGCGACCAGGTCGAGGGCGGAGAGCAGGACCCAGGGCTCGACGTTGGTGCGCTTGGCCGGGTGCAGGTCGAGGTCGTCGTTGCGGCCGGTGAAGATGTCATAGTCGGGGCCAGCGGAGTCGGCCAGGCGCAGGACTGTCTGACGGCCGGCGCGGACGTGGGTGTTCACGTCGGGGAAGTAGCCGGCGCCTTGGAGCGTCGCAGTGAGCTCGCCGGGCTCGAGCCGGTCCAGAACTCCATCGAACCTGATTCCGCGGGACACGGTGATCGTGCCGGCGTCGTCGAAGTAGTCGTCGGCGCCGGGGTCGCTCAACGGCCCGCTGACCAGGAGCTGCAATGACAGGGTCATCCGGTGACCACCGTGATCTCTCCACCGGCGTTGGCGTAGGCGGTCAGGGACTCGACGATCTCCCGGCCGCGCTGGAGCCTGGACAGGGCCGGGGCGGACAGGCGGAGGTTGATGGTGAGCGGGCCGCGGCCGAACCCGAACTGGCCGGCGCGCTCGAGCGGGACGATGGCCTCGATGCCGGACGGATTGTCGCCAGCGATGACGATGCCGCCGCCGGCCAGTCGCGGGATGTTCGGGGTGGACAAGGTGAACCCGGGAATGTCGGGGAGCGGGCCGGGGACCTTGATGCCGGGGATCTTGAACTCGAGGTGGTTCCAGCCGTCGATAATCCAGTTGATGGAGCCGCGGAAGGCGTCCTTGATGCCGTCGAACATGCCGGACGCGGCGCGGCCGATCCGGCCGGGCAGGCCGCGGACGTAGCCGACCAGGTCATCGAAGTGGCTGATGACGTAGCCGAGCGGAGTGAAGTTCAGGAACAGGGACTTGATGAACCCGAACGCGGCGTTGACGCCGTCGCGGAACCATCCGACCTTCTTGTAGGCGATGACCAGGCCGGCGGTCATGGCCGCCAGGGCGACGACCACGATCAGGATCGGGTTGGCCGACATGGCTGCATTCAGGGCCCACTGCGCGCCGGCGGCGATCTTGGACGCGACGGTGGACAGGCCGGTGGCGTTGGCGAACGCCGACATTGCTGAGGCGCCCTTGGCGAGCAGCTTTCCGCCGCCCTCGACGGCGACGTTGAGCAGGTCGCCGGCGTCGGCCGCGGCCTGCATCGCGGTGCCGCCGACGACCATGGCGGCACCGAACGGGCCGCCCATCAGGTCGCCGAGGCCAGACAACGCGCCGGCGGCCTGGGCGCCCTTGGATGCGACCGTGTCAGCACCCTCGCCGACGCCCTCGAGCTTCGGGGCGGCTTCCTTCGCAGCGGCCGCTGCCTTGTCGAAGTCGCGACCCATGTCCAGGGCGGCGCCGCCAGCTGCGCCCATGCCGCGGACGGCGTCCTTGGTGTCGGCGACGACCGACATCCGCACGGGGCCGGACATCAGTCGTCGTCCTCCTTCACCTTCGCCAGGCCCAGCTCGATGGCCTGGTTGATGAACGCCCGGCGGTGGCGCTCGTCGAGGCCGAGGTATTCGGTTGTCGATCGACCAGTGATCAGGCACCAACGGGCGAGGCCGGCGGCCTCGGCATCGGCCGCCTCCTCGTCGACGTCTTCATCGGTCGAGACGAAGTAGTCGGCGAGCTCCTCGATGGTGAGTGCCTGTGCGGCCGCGTATGCGTCGCGGTCGCGCTTGAGGTCGCGGAACTGGTGCACGAAGGCGAGCGCCTCGAGGCCGATGAATCGGTCGCCCTTTTGGAGCTCGTCGAAGCGGACCTTGTAGTAGCGGGCGATCATGCCGCGCTCGGAGCCGGTGATCGTGCTGACGAACGCGGGGACCGTCATGTCCAGGCGGGTCATATGAGTCCGTTCTTGTGGAGGAGCTGGTCCAGGCCCTCGTCGAGGATGCGCGGGATCTGGTGCTCGAGGATGGCGTCGGTGCGGGTGATCGTCTGCGAGCCGCGGATGTTGCGGGCGGGCCAGCCATAGAGGATCGGGGCCACGTACTTGCTGGTCTTCCCGCGGCCGAACATGACCACGGCCTTGTTCTTGGCACGGTTGCCGCGTGTGCTACTCCGCAGGGCGCCGGAGCGGTAAGGGACGAACGGCTCGGCGGTGTCTGCGGCGAACTCGGCGATGGTGCCGAAGACGTCCTTGAGGTCCTCGAGCTCGACGCCGACCTTCTCGAGGTCGTGGACGAGCTCGCGGAGCCCGTCGACCTGGACGCTGACGGCGGCCATCGGTCTACGGGAAGGTCAGATCGGCGGTGTGCTCGGTCGGCTGGCCGGTGAGCTTCCACTCGATCGCGGTCGTGGCCACGGCGTTGACGGCCTTGGTCGCGGCGCCGCCGAACATCGCCGAGCCGCGTGGCCGGCTGATGATCGCGGTGAACTCGTAGACCGGGGTGCCGGCGGTGACGTCGGCCTCGAGGTCGACGTCGACGTCGTCGGAGAAGTACCCGGTCCAGCTGTCGCCGGGGTTGTCCCAGACTTCGCGCCACACCGATCCGGCCGAACGGTCCTGCGGGATGGTGGCCTTCATGATCCAGTCGTCGCCGCCGCCGGCGCGGGCCGCGGCGAAGGTGAGGAACCCTTCCTCGGGGTCGACGGCCTCGATCGTGAAGTCGCCGAACTGGTCGGACCGGTCTGCGCCGGTGCTGTCGTAGAGGGCGATCAGGCGGAGCTTGACGTTGGACATCGGGGTGGCCCTTTCAGATGGTGGCGTCGCCGCGGACGCCGGTGATGGTGATGACGGGGACGGCCGGGCCGCCGGCCTCGAACACGCCCAGTTCGCGCTCGATCTGGATGACGGTCAGGTGGCGGGCCAGCGCGGCGACGAGCGCCGCACCCTTGGATTCGAGGTACTTCTGCGAGGACTTGTTGTCCTGGGGGGTGACGATGCGGACCTTCCAGGTGGTCAACCACCCGAAGCCGGCGTCGTCTGGGTTGATGACGGCGTCGTCGATCCAGCCGTCGCCGACCTTGGTGGTCTGCCGGTAGTACGGGTCCACCTTGACGCCGGCGACCGTCGAGGCCGCGGCCGCGATCTCGGACCGGGCGGTCATCCGATCACCACGGCGCGGTAGGGCGCCTCGAGGCGCCGCACCTCGCGGTCGTAGGCCGCGATGTCGGTGCCGCCGCCCAGCCCGTCGACGCCGGGCTGCACGCCCAGGGGCAGCTGCCGGACGGCCAGGTTGTGCGCAACCCGACGACCCACGGCCTCGAGCAGATCGTCAGGCCAGTCGTCAACGGGCGACTCGGCGTCGCGGTAGGCCGGCTTCAGGTACGGCTTCATGTTCCCGAGCTCGGCGTTGAGGGCAGACGTGACCGTCGTCTCGTCCCAAGTCGACTGTTCGCCCAGGTACACCTGGACCAGAGCCACGAACGGATCGGTCACGCCTGCCCTCCTTCCAAGGGGTAGTTCTCAGACCTCGCGGATCTCGAGGTCGTGGCCGGCCTTGTCGGCGTCCTTGTACGCCTGCTGCGACCTGACCTTGGCCTTCGTGTCGGCGGTTCCACCGATGAACTTGAGGTAGGTCAGGTCATAGGCGGCGTAGAGCGTCGCCTTGGTGTCCGGCTGCTCGACGACTTCGGCCTTGGTCTCGGCCCTGGTCTCGGCCTCGTTCTGGGCCGTCTGCTGGCCGCTCATCAGGCGGCCGCCGGGGTGTAGGTGGCCTTGAGGATGCCGGCCGGGTGGTGCTCCTCGATGGCCCAGTAGCCGAACGCGGCCTCGTCGACGCCGCCGTTGGCGATGTTCTGGGCGGAGACGCGGATCGGGGAGCCGGGCAGGGTCCGCAGGGTCGCGGCCTGCTTGACGACGCCGTAGACGGTGCCGCGGGCGATGGAGTCGTCGGCCCGGAAGTTGGCCGGGTCGATGTTCCACAGCTGCAGGTAGGCCGGCAGGTCGTCGTTGGTGAGGTCGAGCAGGTCGAAGTAGTCGTCGGAGTTGACGACCACGCCGGACAGCCGGCCGATCTGGGTGGACCGGCCGGACTGGACGAGTCGGCCGACCACCTTGAGCAGGCTGGTGTTGGCCGAGTCGACCGTCGCCGTCACGGTCGCCGAGGCGGTCGCGTTGGCCGACAGCTCGATGGTGCCGGAGTCGGTGACCGACAGGATCGTCGCGCCGTTGGGGATGCCGGCGCCGCTGATGGAGCGGCCCGCGTCGGCGGCAGTCCAGGACCCGTTCGCGGCCTCGACGGTCGCGTCACCGTTGACGGTGGTCACGACGACCTTCCGGGTGGCCTTGGCGGCGTTGGCGATCGCGAACGCCCGGACCTTGGCGTCGAGCTGCTTGGTCCACGACTCGCGGATCTGCTCGAACAGCGAGGTGATGAAGCCCTCGTTGGGGAAGTCGTAGAACTTCCGGTCGATGTCGACGCCGACGGCCATCCGAGCGGCCTCGTAGACCGACTGCTCGGTGGTGACCGTGTCGGTGGGGATCTCGGCCTTGTCGCCGGCGTAGTCGGCAATCTCGAGCTTGGAGGTGAACCTCCAGCCCTGACCCTTCCAGTTGGTCAGCGGGCCGGTGTTGAACAGATCCGACCAGACCGGCTCGTACTGCAGGCCGGACCAGAGCTCACCGGACCAGGCTGGCGGCTCGATGACGTCGTTGGAGGACTCGACGATGTCGGACAGCGCGGCGGTCAGTGCGAGGCCGACGTCGCCGCGGCGCTCCCACTCGTCGACGACCCGGCGGGCCATCGCGCGGAAGTGTCCGCCGGCCGGGACAGCGGTTGCCGGCGGCGTGTGGCCGGCCGGGACAGCGGGGACCGACGCGGCCGCGACGGCGGTGGGCTCGGCGGGAGCCGGGTCGGCCGGCGGGTCGGCGGGAGCCGGGTCGGCGGGTGCGGGGTCGGCCGGCGGGTCGGCCGGCTCCTGGGTGGCCTCGAGGGCGACGAGCTGCGCGAGCTCGGCGGCCTCGGCCTGGGTCAGGCTCGTCTGGGCGCGTAGCGCGGCCAGCCGGGCGATCTGCTCGGGCGTCATGGTGCTTCCTCCTGTGGGGTTGCCACCCGGCTGGGTGGGGTCTGGGGTCGCGCGCGACGCCGCGACGGTGTCGATGCGCGAGGAGTTGAACGCCGGGTCGGGGACCTGGCCGAGCGCGACGACGTCGGCGGAGACGATCTCGTCGCCCTCGAGGACGACGTTCTCCAGCTCGAGCGAGAGAGCTGCGAGGCCGTCCGGGCCGCGGTCGGCGGCCTCGGCCAGCGCCTGGTCGCCGAGCGGCCCGTCGACGACCCGGGCCGCGATGTAGAGGCGCTCAGCGTTGTCGTCGACGAGGGCGACCTGGCCGCGGACGATGCGCGGCTGGTCCTGTGCCACGACGGCGCTTCCGTCGTGGGTGCGGACGAGGGGCACGGCGGCGACGTCGCTGGGGAACCGGAGCGCGCCGGGGCGGACCGAGAGCTCCATCGGCCCGGCGCTCGTGGCCGGCCGGCCGACCTCGCCGTAGCGGACGGCGGTGCCGGCGATCATCCGGCGGGGTGCGTCGACCAGGCCGGCGGTGAGACTGAGGAACAGGGCGAGGGTCATGTCAGTCCGCCAGGTTCGGGCCGGTGGGCGAGGGGGTCAGGGACTCGATGACGCCGCGGTCGAACGCGACGCGGGTGCCGGCCGGGCAGACGTCGTCGAGGGACAGCCGCGCCTCGATCGGGAGCAGGTAGGCCTCGACGTCGAGGTCGAGGAACTCGAGGTTGCGCCCCTGCTGGGTCTCGTAGTTCAGGGACGCCTTGGGGGCGGTCGCGTCGAGCATGCCGGCCGAGACGCCGATGAGGCGGGCCAGGTCGACCGCGGCCGCGTTGCGGGCCTCGATCATCAGCTGATTGGCGTCGGAGGACTCGAGGACCCTGGCCTCGATCGACTGCGGGGTGTAGCCGACCGTGCCGCCCTTCTGCTTGCGGGCCAGTCGCCAGGACGCGAGCATCTCGTCGCGCTGCTCGGGAGTCAGCTCGGGGCCGCCGGTCTGGTGCAGGTCCATGTTCGGGGTCGGGTTCTCGATCCGGTCACGGACCGCGGCGTACAGGGCGCGGGCGTCGGAGAGGACGTCGACGCCGTACTCGAGGATGCCCTGGCCGAAGCCGCCGATGAGGATGACCTGGTCGTCGCGGACCGGGTCGCCGTCGATCGTGATGCGGTTGTCCTGGGTCACACCCCACGCGCCGTAGGGCACGCGCTGGGTTGCGACCAGCTGGTCGCCCTCGACGACGCGGAGCCAGAGCGACCAGTCGTAGAACATGATGTCGTCGACGGTCCAAGCCATCTTCAGCTGCGGGGACTGGCCTCCGGCCTGGGCGGTGAGCCAGGCCGGCTGATCGGCGGTGAGCTGGTCACCCTCGAGCTGGCGCAGCGCCATCCGGCTCACGGTCGAGCAGATCAGCCGCTTGGCCCGGAACACAGTGGCGATCCGCAGGGCCGCGGTGCGGGTGTTGATCGGGACCGACTCGCCGAAGACGTCCGCGAACAGGACGCGCTCGAGCTCGGCGGTCGTCCAGGGCGAGCCGACCGGGAATGTCGACGGGTCGACGTAGCCGGCCATCGGCGTCGCGAGAGCGGCGGCGACGTCGCCGACCGTCTCCTCGAGCTTCACCCGATCGCGGCCGAGCGCCGCAGTGAACCAACCCACGCCTGCACGTTAGACGCTGAGCGTCTCAGTAAGACGCCGCGACACGCCGAGTTATGCGAATACGACGTAGGGGGCTGGCAGGGGCGCCGGCGGCTGGTTGGCGGGGCGCAGTGCGGCGATCGCGGCGGTGCCGGCCTCGAGCGCGGCGATCGGGGTCTCGGTGGTCGGGGCCCAGACCTTGCCGCCGCCGTCGACGGTACGCAGGCCGGCGGCCGGGACGGCGGCGTCCAGGGCTGGATGCTTCCGGAACCGGACACCGCGGTGAGGGAGGGCGTCGAGGATGGTGGAGGTCGCGGCGACGGCGTCGGCCTGGGTCATCGGGACCGGCTCGCGCTTGAGGTCGACCAGGTCGCGGTGCAGGTTGCGGCTGGGTCCGTTGGGCCAGACCGCGACGGGGCCGTTGCGGGTCCAGGCGTCGATGTGGCCGCCGGCCTGCCAGCTGGTCGGGAGGACCTCGAGGACCTCGACGACGACCAGGTCGGGTTCGACCTGGGCGGCCACTGCGATCACGACCTGGTCACCAGCTGGTGACCTGGCGGCGCCGTAGCCGACCGGGACGCCGGCGGGGATCGCGTCGGGGTGCCGGACGGACTCCCAGGTGCTGGCGTCGACGCCGCCGCCGATGACCTCGGTCCAGCGATTGCCGGCCGCCCGGGCCCAGCCTGCGGGGTCGCCGACGAACTCCTCGCGCATCTCCTCGAGCGAGCGGCGGGTGATGGTGTGGCCGACGGCGGGGTGGTGCTCGGCGATGACGTCGAGGTCCTCGGCGTCGGCGTCGTCGGGGATGCCGAGCTCGAAGTAGCACAGGCGACCGGTGCCGTAGTCCTGGTCGGTCGCGCCGGCGCGGCCCTGGGCGACGAGCTCGGCCAGCCATGTCGATGCGGCGGTCCCGCCGGCGGACCAGATCCAGGTCTGCGCGCCGGGTCGGGTCAGTTTGGTCGGGGCGCCGGCCTGCGTCAGAGCCCGGCCGTGCTCGAGGTCGAAGGCCCAGGCTTCGTCGATGTCGACGTCGTCGGCCTGCTCTCCGTGCAGGGCGTCGACCTTCGGCGGGTACGGGTGCAGCTCGGAGCCGTTGGCGGTCCACTTGACCATGGCCTGGGTGCCGGCGCCGCGGAGCACCCGGATCTTCGACGCCAGCGAGGTCTTCTCGAGGTGCTCGGCGAACTTGAGCCATTGCTTCCTGGCGTCCAGGCCGGTCTGAGCGGTGTACCAGGCGCGGGTGCCGGGCTCGAAGGTGCACCGCTGCGCCTGCCGGGCGAGCGCCACGTGGCTCTTGCCGGCCTGGCGCTGCACGGTGACCACGACCTTGGAGTAGACCGGGAGCATCAGCCCGGTCTCGGGGTCGTGCTCGAGCTCGCCGGCGACGTCGAGGACGCGGCGTTGCCAGGGCATCAGCTCCTGGCGCAGCACGTGCTTGGCGAACGCAGCCTGAATCGTGCCGCGGGTGGTGCGTTCGGGGTTGCGCCTGGTGTGGAACTTCAGGCCGGGCAGGTCGCTCACGTCGGACCCCCGGCCTTCATCTCCTCGAGCATCGCGGCGACGTCGGCGTTGAACTGCTCGGCGGCCTCGCCGTCTTCGCCCGCGGTGAGCTGCTCGACGATGTCGAAGACCAGGCGCAGCGCGTTGTGGGCCATCGACAGCTTGCCGCTGGCCAGCATCCGCTCGGCGAGCCGGGCGGCGGTGATCGCGGTCTGCGCCGAGGCGGCCTGGAGCTCGACGAGCTGCTCGGTGCGATGCAGCTCGTCGAGGGTGCGGGCGACGGCCTGCTCGAGCTGCGTGGAGTGCTTGGTCCCGAGCCCGTCCAGGCCGGGGATCACGAACTGGCCGTCGTCGCTCATCGTCGCGCTCCTCGCGCCGTTTTCCTGGCCGGGTCGTGAGAGAAAAGGGAAGG
>CAMLIA010000096.1 GCA_946479905.1 uncultured Frankiales bacterium
CACCAGGGCCCGGCCGGTCGCCGACAGGCGCGGGACGACGACGGGCGCGGGCGGGCGCCGGCGCAGGGCGAGCACACCGTTGACGATGCCCCCGGGGAAGCGGCCGAGCAGCACGGCCAGCAGGCCGATGGGAAGGAGCGCCGCGTCGGTGGTGTGGGTCAGCAGCTGCATGGTGACGAACAGCCCGGCGGCGAGGACCGCCCCTGCGGCGCTGTCGGCACCGAAGACGACGACGGCGGTGAACCACACGAGGCCGCTGCCCACCGGGTCGAAGGCGCGCGCGTCGAACGTCAAGGCCGTCTGCGCGAGCAGCGCCCCGCCCATCCCCGCCATGACGGCGCTGATGGCGAAGGCGAACAGCGTCAGCCGGCTGACGTCGAGACCGCTCGCCCGCGCCCCGGGCTCGCTGTCCCGCACGGCGACGAGCGCCCGGCCCAGCGGCCCTGACCGCAGGTTGCGCACGACCAGCAGCGCGAGGACGAGGCAGGCGAGCTCGAAGGCGTAGAAGGTGTGGTCGCCCGCCAGGGACAACCCGAACAGGCTGGGCCGCTCCACGTCGATGCCCGCGGTGAGCGACGGGGACTCGAAGACGAACCGGCTGACCGTGACGCCCACCGCGAAGGTCGTCAGGGCGAGGAACAGCCCGCGGCGCCGGATCGCCGGGTAGCCGGTCAGCACCCCGATGGCACCGGCGGCCAGCATGCCGCCGACCAGCGCGATGAGCTCAGGAGCGCCGTCGCTGAGCTTCGCGCAGAACAGCGCGCCCAGACCGGCGAAGCCCGCGTGACCCAACGAGATCCGGCCGCCGTACCCGGTGAGGACGACGATGCTGACGAGCACGACCGCGAGCCCCGGGACCGCCTGCGCCTGCCGCAGGGCGTCTGCGGGGTAGGTCAGCGGCGAGGCGAGCAGCACGACGGCGACCCCGTAGAGCAGCGCGCTGCGCCGGCGCGAGCTGCGCCGGACCCGGCGGCTCGACAGGCTCCGCGCCGTGCCCGCGTCGCCCACCTCGCGCAGGCTCGGGAGCAGCAGCAGCCCGGCCAGCAGCGCGACGACCAGCAGGTTGGACTGCAGCGCCAGCAGGGCGGTCGCGAACGGCTCCCGGTCGAGGTTCACCTGGCTCAGCTCGGCCTGCCCGACACCGAGGGCGAGCCCGGCGGCGGTGGCCACCCCGAGGCTGGACAGCCGCGCGAGCACGGGGATGGCGAAGGTCTCCAGCACGACGAGGGTCAGGCCGTACGGCGTGAGCGAGAGGCTGGGGGCGAGCAGCAGGCCGGTGATCGCCGACAGCGTCGTGCCGACGGCCCAGCCGAGCTCGTTGACGCGGTCGACGTCGACCCCGGACAGCAGCGCGAGCTCCCGTCGGTCGACGACGGCACGCACGTCCGCCCCGAGCCGGGTGGGGCCGGTCAGCACAGCGAGCACGACGGCGACCAGCCCCACGACGGCGAGCTGCACCACGGTGTCCGAGCGGATCGTCACCTGACCGACGGACCAGTGGGCGGTGGGGAACACCGAGGGGGCGCGACGGGCTGAGCTGCCCCACAGCACCGTCGTGGCGCCGACGACCAGAACGAACAGACCGAGCGTCGTCACCAGCGCCTCGGCGGGGCTGGCGTTGCGCCGCTGGAGCGGTCGGAAGACCGCCCGGTAGCCGACGACCCCCAGCACCGGCGCGATGACGAGCACGCACAGCGGCGCCGCCACGACCTCTGGGACGCCCTGCCGCGCGACCAGCTCCCAGTGCAGGTAGGCGAGGAAGGTCGCCACCGCGCCGTGCGCGAGGTTGAACACCCCGGTGGCCCGGTAGGTCACGACCAGCCCGATGCCCGACAGGGCGGCGACGCTGCCGAAGGCGAGCCCGGCCAGGGCCAGCTGCAGCGTCAGCACCACGGGCAGCGTCCCGTCACGCGGCGGCGGGCTGGCAGACGTCGCAGGGCGACAGCGCCAACCGGTCCGCAGGTCCCAGCGGCGCGGTGTCCTTCCCGGCCACCAGCGGGCACGTGGGTCGGTGGTACGTCGAGCCGCCGGCCACCCGGACGACGTCGGCCGCCTCGAGGGCCGCCGGCACGAGCTCCTCGACCAGCAGGTCGTAGAGGGTCGTCACGCGCTGCTCCACCCGGTCGAGCCGCTCGAGCTGCCGGTGCACGTCCTGGGTGGTCAGCAGAGCCGCCGCGAGCACGATGAGGGCGATGCCGCCGAGGCCGCCGGACACGAGGTACGGCAGCTGCTTCGCCGTCAGCGCCTCGCCGCTCACGCCGTACCACCCCAGGACCAGCAGGAGGGCACCGGCGGCGACCAGGCCCCACGACAGCGCCGGCTGGAACCGCCTCATGACCAGGCCCTCCTGGTGAGCAGTCGGGACACGACGAGGCCGGCCACCGCGCCGATCGCGAGCACGGCGTAGAGGTCGGTGAGGTCGAGGTCCTCGAGGTCGACGGCGCGGAGGACCAGCCAGCCGCCCTGGGCGGCGGGGGCGGTCACGCTGCCTGCGGCGGCCGGGCTGCCGGCGGGGCCGCCACCGGGCGCGGCGCCTACCCCCACGGGCGGCGCGGTGCCGCCGGTGCGGGGCGACGACGGCAGGACGGGGCTCGGCAGCGCCAGCGCGTCGTCCCGGGCGGCGACCACCGAGACCTGCCCCAGCACGAACGACGCGACGTAGGACCTGTCCAGGCTCGGCAGCCCGGGCGCCGGGGCGCCGACGCCCTGCACCGGCACCGTGACGTCGATGCGGACGCCGGTCGCCCCGCTGCGCGCGCCCGCCGCCTCGGTGCCGACGAGGCGCACCGAGAGGCCCTGGCGCACGAGACCCGGCAGCGGCGACGATCCGAGCTCCACCGGCCGGCCCGCCACGGTCACACCGCCCGCCACCACGTGCGGCACCGCGCGCGTGCTGCCGTCGGGACGGACGAGCACGTCATCGGTGACGCGGACGGAGGCGATGGCCAGCGGCCCGAGCGACACGTCGTGCAGGGTCGCCGCGACGCGGACGTGCACCCCGTCGGCACGGGTGACGGTGCTCGTGGACGAGGCAGCACCACCGACGGCGAGACCGCCGCCGGCGGCCGGCGACGTGGCAGCGGTCCTGGCGGCGGTCGTCGCTGCGGTGTTGCCCGCCGGAGTCGCCGTCGCCGTGGCGGCACCGGCGGCCGGCCCGACGGGGTCGACCCTCGCGTGCTCGACGGTCGGCCAGGACGCCTCGGCGAGCAGCGGGTAGGCCGGTGGCTCGAACGGGCAGGGCCCGAACTGCCCGCAGATCAGCTGGCCGGCCTGCGCGATGAGGTCGCCCGGGTAGTAGCTGGCGGCACGCGCCTCGGACGTGCTCGAGGCGTAGCTGCTCGACACGAGACCGAGCGTCTGGTCCACGACGTCGCCCGTCGCGATCGAGAACGCCGGCCGCTGCGTCGAGAGCACCTGCACGGCGGCGCCGACGGTCGTGACGGCGTAGCCGGCGGGGGTGGCGGGGGCGTCCGCGGCGGGGCGCGCTGCAGAGGCGGTCGGGGCGACCACGGCGAGGGCGGCCGCTGCCGGCAGCGCACCGAGGCGCGCGACGAGCCTGCGATGGGCCAGCACCCTCACCTCCTCCCCCGAGGACCGACGTTACCTCGCAGCAGGGGACAAAGCGGTCAGCGCTTCCCGTGCCGGTCGTAGAGCTGGTGGTGCGGCAGGGCCCGGTCGAAGAGGTAGCCCTGGCCGAGCTCGCAGCCGAGCTCGCGCAGCCGGTCCCGCTGGGCCGCGGTCTCGATCCCCTCGCCCACCGTCGACAGGCCGAGGCTGCGGGCGACGCCGATGACCGCCGCGACGATCGCCTCGTCGACGGGGTCGACGCCCAGCCCGGCGACGAAGCTCTTGTCGATCTTGACCGTCGAGGCCGGGAAGAACTTCAGGTGGTTCAGGCTGCTGAAGCCGGTGCCGAAGTCGTCGACCGCCAGCCGGATCCCGAGGCCCGCGAGCTCCCGGAGGACCTGCGCCACCGCGTCGTCGACGAGCAGGGCGGACTCGGTGACCTCCATCTCGAGCCGGTCCGGGTCGACGCCCGTCACCCGCAGCACCTCGGCGACCTCGTCGACGAAGCCGGCCATCGAGAACTGCCGGGGACTGATGTTGATGGCGAACCGCGGCGGCGTGGCAGTCGGCCAGCCGGCGAGCACGCCGCAGGCCTGCTCGAGGACCCACCGGCCGAGCCGGCCGATCAGGCCGCTCTCCTCGGCGGCGTCGATGAAGTCACCGGCGCCGAGCAGACCCCGGCTCGGGTGGTTCCAGCGCACCAGCGCCTCGACCGCGACCAGCTCCCCGGTCTCGAGCGAGACCTCCGGCTGGTAGTGCACCTCGAGCTGGTCCTCGACGAAGGCGGTCTTGAGCTCGGTCTGCTGCGCCAGGTGCGCGTGCCCGACCGGGCGCATCGACTCGTGGAACACCTCGAAGCGCGCCTTGCCCCGTCGCTTGGCGAGCCGCAGCGCCTCGTCGGCAGCGGCCACCACGGACTCGCCCGTCTCCACCGTCCCGGGCCGGGTCAGGACCACCCCGATGCTGATCGACGGGACGTAGACCCGGGTGCCGAGGACGATCGGCGCGCACGCCTCGGTGAGGATGCGCCGCGACAGCTCCTGCGGGTCGTCGAGGCCGGGGCAGACCATCGCGAACTCGTCGCTGCCCAGGCGGGCCACCGTGTCGGTCGGGCGGATGACGTCGAGCAGTCGCTTGGCGAGAACGGTGAGCACCTTGTCGCCGACGTCGTTGCCGAGCGAGTCGTTGACGAGCTTGAGGTTGTCGACGTCGAGGAACAGGGTGCCCGCGCCCTCACCGCGCGCCAGCGTCGTCTCCAGCCGGTCCAGGAAGAGCGCGCGGTTGGCCAGGCCGGTGAGCACGTCGTGGTGGGTCAGGTGCAGGACCTGCAGCTCGGTGGCCTTGCGCTCGATCGCGTAGCGGACCGAGCGCGAGAGCATCAGCGGGCCGAGGTCGCGCTTGGCGAGGTAGTCCTGCGCGCCGTGCCGCAGCGCCTCGGTCGACAGCACGTCGTCGTCGCGCCGGGTCAGCACGACCACGGGCAGCTCGCTGTCGATCGCGACCAGCTGGCGCAGCCCGTCGAGGCCGTCTGCGTCGAGGACTCCCAGGTCGAGCAGGACGCAGTCGACGTGGTGGCGCTGCACGTAGGCGAGGGCGTCCCGCACCCTGTCGACCCGCTCGACCACCCAGTCCACCCCGGCCTCGCGGAGCAGCTCGACGACGAGCCGGCCGTCGGCGGCGCTGTCCTCGACCATGAGGATGCGCAGCGACTGCGAGGTGGCACCGCGCCGGCGGTCCTCGAAGAGCTCGCCGCGGGGGGTCTGCCGCGGGATGCCCGAGAGCTCGCGGCCGCCGCCCTTGACGGCGGTGAGCGCCGGGCGGCGCAGCGGGATGATCGCGTGCTGCGGCAGTGGGGCGGGGCTGGTCATGCCGGGAGCTCCACGCAGAAGGTCGAGCCCGCGGCCTGCGGCTCCAGCCAGATGCGGCCGCCCATGCGCTGCACCAGCCGGCGGCAGATCGCGAGGCCGATCCCGCTGCCGGGGAACGCGTCGCGCGCGTGGAGTCGCTTGAACGGCTCGAAGATCCGCTCCTCCTGCCCGGTGTCGACACCGAGCCCGTTGTCGGCGACGCGCAGGTGGAGCAGCCCGTCGACGACGCGGCCCTCGATGCGGATCTGCGGCACGACACCCACGTCGACGAACTTCAGGGCGTTGGCGACGAGGTTGTGCAGCACCTGCGTCAGGACCAGCCGGCTGGTGACCACCTCACGCGGCAGGTCCCCGACGAGCACCCGCGCGCTGCGCTCGCTGATGGCGCTGCCGAGGCCGGCCAGCACGTTGTCGACGAGGCGACGGCAGTCGAGCAGCTCGCGCGGCATCTCGGTCCGTCCCGACCTGGCGTAGTCGAGCAGGTCGTCGAGCAGCTGCTGCATCCGGTCGGCGGCATCGACGATGAACTCGCAGAACTCGCCCTCCTCATCGCTGTGCGCGCGCCGGGCCAGTCGCTCCGCGAACCCCTTGATGACGTGCACCGGCTCGGACAGGTCGTGGCTGACGACGTAGAGCAGCTGCTCCATGTCGTCCTCCAGCGCCGCCAGCCGGTCCGCCAGGTCGGGGTCCGGCGGCTGCACAGCCGGCGGGGCCTCGCTGCGCGGCGCCGGGACGGCCGGGTCCGCGACGGCAGGGAACATCCGCTGCAGGCTCTCGATCAGGACGTCCGGCGGCGTGCCCTTCTGCAAGTAGCCGTCGGCCCCGGCCTCGATGACCTGTGACTCCATCGCCCTTCGGTCGAACCCGGAGACGATGACGATCCGGACCGTCGGCACCGCGGCGCGCATCAGCGGGAGCGCCTCAAGCCCGTCCATCACCGGCATGGCGAGGTCGAGCAGGACGAGGTCGGGCTCGAGCTCCTTGACCATGTTGACGCCGGCAAGTCCGTCCCCGGCCTCGCCCACGACCTCGAACCCGCTGCCGTCCAGGGCCAGCCTCGTGAGCAGGCGGAGCGATGGGGTGTCGTCGACGAGGACGACCCGGGCGGACGTCACCGCCGCCGAGCCGGGGAACGCCGCAGCGGCATCGCGGTCGAGAACGGTCATGCCTTCCTCAGGAGAGCGGCCTTCGAGCGACGAAGGTCACCTGCTTCGAAGTTCTGCCGCTCGGCCACGTCGCCGAGCAGCTCGGTGATGAGACCGCGCGCGGAGGCGAGGGTCGACTCCAGGGCCTCCCGCGTGACCGCGTGCTGGTCGAGCTCCAGCGACAGCTTCGCGGTCGCCAGGCCCTGCACGATGTTGTCGTTGATCTCGAGCGCCTGCTTCTGCCTCTCGCGCAGGTCGTCGAACAGCTTCGCACCGCTCATGAGGGCGCCGTAGGTGCGGCGCAGCGTCCAGTAGTAGATGCCCATCGCGGCGGTGATGAGGTCCCACACGACCTGGAACGGGTCGAAGGCGCTGCGCATCGCCAGCCCGCTCGCGCTGTCGATGCCCATCGTGGGCAGCAGCATGTGCACGGTGTGGCTGCCGTGGTGGACCGCGCAGGTGAAGAAGATCGCTGCCGTCGCCGTACCCAGCCGGTTGGCGAGCAGCTGCTTCTCCTTGATGAGCGGTACGAGGATGGCCGCGACGATCATGAAGTACATGACCATGACGACGAGGTTCGCGCCGGCTCCGATGCGCCAGTCCATGCCCCGAACGATCGCCCCCTCGGAGCTCGCCGAAAATGGTCAATTCGGCTCATGCTGGGCCCACCCCTGCAGGGTCACCCTGCAGACGTGACGCACCACCTGCCGCACCTGGTGATGATGCTCGCGCCGATGGCGGTGTTCGCCGGGATCCTCGGCGTGCAGTGGCGGCTGAGTGCGGACGAGCTGCTGCCGCCCGGCCTCTGGGTCATGGTCGGCGCTGCCGTCGTCGCCGGCACGGTGCACGGTGCGATGACCGCGCACCACGCCCACGAGGCGGCGCTGCTGGGCTGGGCGATGGCGGCCATGTGCCTGGCACAGCTCACGTGGGCGGTGTGGCTGCTGTTCTCCCCGACCGTCCGGCTGGTCGAGGTCGGCGTCGTCGGCAACCTCGCGATCGTCGTGCTGTGGGCGTGGACCCGCCTGGTCGGGATCCCGTTCGGGGTCGCGGGCGGCCTGCGGCAGCGGATCGGCCCGTGGGACCTGACCTGCACCAGCCTCGAGGTGACCGCGGTGCTGCTCGGCCTCGCCTGGCTCTCCGGTGCCACGCTGACCGTCCCCCGCTACACCCGGCTCAGGTCCACCCCGTCGATGTAGGTCCGGCCGGTGTTGAGCGTCTTCAGCACGAGGGTGCCCGACCGGACGGACCCGAAGTCCTTGAGGCCGATGACGTGCCGGTACGTCGTGCTGGCCGCGTTGAGGCTCACGTTCCGCTGCCAGACGCCGTTCCAGTAGACGGCGACGGTGCCGCAGCCCGCACACGTCGTGGCGACCAGGTAGAGGCGCCGGGCCTGCACCGAGGTCCGGGTCAGCGTGCGGCCCGACAGCCGGGTGCTGGTCAGCGTGCTGCGGTAGTAGGCCGAGCTCAGCGCCCTGGTCCAGCCCGTGGAGGCGAGCAGCCCCCGGTCGTCCAGAGGTGTCGACGTGCACCGCTCCGCCGACCAGGCGCTGGTGTTGCCGGCCGCGTCGCGCGAGCGCGCCGAGAAGCACGACGTGTAGCCGGGCGACGCGGTCATGACGCGGACGGTGGCGGTCGTGCGCTGCCACGTCGCGGGGTAGGTCAGCGCCCCGAACCCGCCGTTGAACGCGGCTCTGCGGTACCGGACGTCGTAGCTCGCGACACCCGAGCCGACGTCGCTGCCGGAGTACCGCAGCCCCACGTTCGCCCCGAGGTTGTAGACGGCCAGCGGCACCGTGCTGATGGTGGGCGGGGTGCTGTCGGCGGCGGTCACGATGCCCGCGGACGGCGCCGAGGCCGGACCCGCTCCCAGCGCGTTGGTCGCCGTGACGGTGAAGGCGTAGGTGTGGCCCTCGACCAGCCCGCCGATGACGGCTGTCGTGACGTCGCCGACGTCGAGGGTGCCGCCGGTGGCGCCGTCGTCCGTCCAGACGATGGTGTTGCGCGTGATGGCGAGGCCGTTCTCAGGAGCCCTCGTCCACGACAGCGTGACCTGGTCCGGCAGTCCGGTGCCCGTGACCGCGGTGGGAGCACCGGGCACCCCGAGCGTCGTCTGCCAGCCCAGGTCGCGGAACAGGCCGAGCAGCACGGGGCCGGGTCGGTGGACGACCTCCTGGTTCTCCAGGTAGGGCGTCATGAGCGAGTCGCCGTCGCCGGAGGCGAACGTCGTCTCGTCCAGGTGGGCGATGGAGCTGCCCGGCTCCCACGTCGACGGCGCGTACATCGGCACCCGGTTGCCGCCGTACACCGCCTTGGCCTGGGGGCCGCCCCAGAGCACGCCGCTGGTGTAGGCGACGTCGAGCTCGGTGGAGTTGTTGGGGAGCGTCACCAGGCGGGTGCCGTCGGCGCGCTCGAGGAACCGGTCGAAGATGAGCGGCTCCGGGTCCAGGCTGCCGAGGCCGCCGGCGTCGTCGGAGCTCCCCGTGAGGCCGAGCCCGTGCCCGAGCTCGTGCAGCACCACCGACTCGAAGTCGATGAAGCCGGCCGGCGGGTTGCCGTCGGTGCCGTAGTAGATGTCGGGCTCGGTGCTGCTGAAGGCGGCGTCGATGTCGTCGTAGCCGGGTGCGAGGTCGGTACCGGCGATCGCGTCGGCGAGGGCGTCCGGGTACCAGGACACCCCGTCGCCGAGCGCCGGGTCCTGCTCGATCCCGTCGGGTCCGGCGCTGCCCAGGACGCCGGGGCCCAGGTCGGCGAACTCCGCGTGCACCCGGATGGGCACGGTGGAGTGCACGATGCCCGCCCAGGTGTCGACGGCCCGCTGGAACGCGGCCTTCGCGCTCGTCGTCCACGACCCGACGTAGGCCACGTTCCAGGAGGAGGTGTGAGACCTGGCCGGGTCACCCGCGACGAGGTTGCTGCGGCGCAGCGCCGCGGCCCCTTTCGTCGAGCCGCTCGGGGAGCCGCCGCGCAGCAGCTGCACGCGGGTGCCGGCCACCCGCTGGCCCGCCGAGGCCTCCGCCTGCGCGGGCGCGACGGCGAGACCGCCGAGGACCAGGCTCAGGGTGCAGAGCAGCGAGCAGAGCAGGACGGAGCGGCGCAAGATCACCCGAACCAGTCTGCTGCATCGGCGGCCGGCCCGGGCGGGAATCAGACGTTCTCGACCGTCAGCTCGCCCTCGGCGTACCGCTTGCGCAGCACCTTCTTGTCGAACTTCCCGACACTGGTCTTGGGGACCTCCTCGATGAAGGACCACCGCTCGGGGAGCCACCACTTCGCGACCTTGTCCTCGAGGAAGCCGCACAGCTCGGCGGGCGTCGCCGCCGCGCCCTCGTCGAGGACCACGCAGGCGAGCGGTCGCTCGTCCCACCTGTCGTCGGGCACGGCGACCACCGCTGCCTCCCGGATCGCCGGGTGGCCCATCAGGGCGTTCTCGAGCTCGACGGAGGAGATCCACTCCCCACCGGACTTGATGACGTCCTTCGCGCGGTCGGTGATCTGCAGGTAGCCGCGCTCGTCGATGGAGGCGACGTCACCCGTGCGCAGCCAGCCGTCGTCGAACTTCGCCGGGTCGGGGTCGAGGTAGTAGGCGCCCGTGATCCACGGCCCGCGCACCTGGATCTCGCCGACGGACTCCCCGTCCCAGGGCTGCTCCCCCTCCTCGGCCTGGATCCGCACCTCGACGCCGAACGTGACCCGGCCCGTCTTGGCACGCCACGCCCACTCGTCCTCCGCGTCCCGGACGGGGTGCGCGACCGCCGCCAGCGGCGAGGTCTCGGTCATGCCCCACGCCTGGATGATGCGCACGCCGTGCCGCTCCTGGAAGGCCTGCATGAGCGACAGCGGCACGGCGGAGCCGCCGCACGGCACCAGGCGCAGCGAGGACAGGTCCGTCGGGTGCTTGTCGACGTAGGCGAGCAGGTCGTTCCAGATCGTCGGCACCGCACCGGCGATGGTGGGCTTGAAGGTCTCGATCATCTTCGCGAGCGGCTCGGCCTGCAGGAACCTGCCGGGCAGCACGAAGTCGGCCCCCGCCAGCCAGGCAGCGTAAGGAAGCCCCCAGGCGTTCGCGTGGAACATCGGCACGACCGGCAGGACGGTGTCCTGCTCGCTGACTCCGAAGACGTTCCCGGTGCAGACCGCGAGGGAGTGCAGGTACGTCGAGCGGTGGCTGTACACGACGCCCTTCGGGTTGCCCGTCGTGCCGCTCGTGTAGCACATGGCGGCTGCTGACCGCTCGTCCAGCTCGGGCCACGTGATGGTCTCCGGTGCCGCCGCCAGCAGGTCCTCGTACTGGTGCACCGGCTTGCCGAGAGCGGCCGTGTCGGCCTCACCCACCGGGCCACCCACGAGGACGTAGCACTCCACCGTGGTGAGCTCATCGGCCACCCGCAGCAGCAGCGGCAGCACCGACGCGTCGACGATGACGACCTTGTCCGCGGCGTGGTTGATGACGTACGCCAGCTGCTCCGCGAACAGCCGCAGGTTGAGCGTGTGCAGCACAGCGCCCATGGCAGGGACGGCGAGGTAGGCCTCGAGGTGCTCCTGCGTGTTCCAGAGGAACGTGCCGACCCGGTCCCCCTCTCCGACGCCGAGCTGCTGCAGGGCGTGTGCCAGCCGCACGGCCCGGCTGCCGAGCTCGGCGTAGGTCGTCTCGCGGTGCCCGTCCCCCTCGAAGGTGATGACCCGGCTGGTGCCGTGCACCGACCTGCCGTGCTCCAGGACCGCGCTGAGGAGCAGCGGTGCGTCCTGCATCGTCGAGCTGACCACGGGTCCTCCTGCGTCGGTGGTGTTGCAGGAAACCTGCCGTATGGGGACGCATCTCTCAAGGCCGGGCGGGAGCCGGTCCGCGGCATGGGTAACGTGAGGACCACGTCGACTGGAGGAGGTCAGGTGGCTGCCTGGCGGCGGTGCGCGCAGTGCAGGAAGGTGCTGCAGGAGGACGCGTTCGACGCGACGTCAGAGACCTGCCGAGCGTGCCTCACCGGCCCTCCGCCGAAGGTCCGCTCGACGCGGGCGTCCGCGGTGAAGACCGTCCGTCCCGCCACCACACCCACCGCGGAGCGGGCGCCTCTCCTCGGCGTCGTGGGGTCGGGAGACCTCGAGGTCCGGGAGCGCCGGGCGCGCAAGACGGCCACCGCCCAGCTGACCGAGCTGCACGCCGAGGAGTACGAGCAGCTGCTGCAGTCCGCCCGCCGGGCCGAGGGCCTGCGCTAGCAGGAAGCGGTCAGCCGGGGAGGAGCAGCTGGCGCACGGCCCGGCCGTCGGCGAGGTCGTCGAACGCGCGGGCCGCGTCGTGCAGACCGAGCACCGCGGAGGTGAGCCGCTCCACGGGCAGCCGGCCGTCCTGCCACAGCCGCACCAGCCGCGGGACGTCGCGCTGCGGAGCAGCAGAGCCCATGTAGGAGCCGACGACCTGGCGCGCCTCGGCGACCACCTGCACGGCCGGGACCGACAGCATCCGGCTCGGGTGCGGCAGGCCCACCAGCACGGTCGATCCCCCTCGAGCGGTCATCGCGAAGGCGTCGGCCATCGCCTCCTCGTGCCCGACCGCCTCGACGACGTAGCGCGCTCCACCCCCGGTCAGCTCACGGACCTCCGCAACGGAGCCGGGCGCCAGGGCATGGGTGGCACCCAGCTCGAGCGCGAGCTGGCGCTTGGACGCGACCACGTCGATGGCGACGAGCGGGTCCGCGCCGGCCAGCGCCGCACCCATCACGGCGGACAGGCCGACGCCGCCCAGACCGACGACGACGACGCCGTCCCCCGGGCGCACCTGCACGGTCGACTCGACCGCTCCGGTCCCGGTGAGCAGGGCGCACCCGAACAGCGCGGCGGTCTGCCCGGGGACGCTCGGCGGCACGACGACGGCCGAGCCCCGGTCCACCACGACGTGGCTGCTGAAGGCGCTCACCCCGAGGTGGTGGTGGACGGGAGTTCCCCGGTACGACAGGCGATGGCCGCCTCGGAGCAGCTCACCGGCGGCGTTGCTGGCCGCCCCCTTGCGACACAGCGCGGGCGAGCCGCTGGAGCACTCGGGGCAGCTGCCGCAGGAGGGCACGAAGACCAGCACGACGCGGTCGCCGACCGTCACGTCGTGGACGCCGGCACCCACCTCCTCGACGATCCCCGCGGCCTCGTGCCCGAGGGCCATCGGCAACGGCCGGGGGCGGCTCCCGTCCACGACGGAGAGGTCGGAGTGGCAGACGCCGGACGCCTCGACCCGCACCAGCAGCTCCCCTGCGCGCGGCGCCTCGAGGTCGAGCTCCACCACCTCGAACGGCCGGGACTCGGCGTACGGGCGAGGCAGTCCGCTGCCGTGCAACAGGACGCTCGTGACCTTCAAGACGGCTGCTCCCGACGGTGTGGCAGGGTTCCGGGGTGGCTCTGACCGAGGATCCTAGGGACCTGCGCCGCAGCGACTTCCCCGTGCTCCGGGAGGTCCCGACCCGGTGGGCCGACGTCGACGCCTACGGGCACGTGAACAACGTGGTGCACTACGCGGTCTTCGACACGGCGGTGAACGCCTGGCTCATCGAGGCGACCGGTGAGGACGTCCGGAGCTGGAGCGCGCTGGGTCTCGTGGTCGAGACGTCCTGCCGCTACCTCGCCGAGCTGGACTTCCCGGCCCCCATCACGACCGGGCTCGCGGTGGAGCGGCTCGGCACCAGCTCGATCCGCTACCGGCTCGGGCTCTTCGGCGACCCCGAGACCCCGGCGGCGGTGGGGCGGTTCGTCCACGTCTACGTGGATCGGGAGACCCGCCGGCCCGTCCCCGTGCCCGATCCGGTGCGCCGCGCCGTGCAGGCGCTGACCCCCTGAAGATGATCACGACGGGTCATCCGGGATAGGCCGCGCGGATCTGGCGCAGTGCGCCCAGATGCCGCGAAGGTGGGTCCCGCTCGCCTTCCCCCCATCGTGGAGCACCTGATGACCCCTGCGCAGCTACGGACGGCGCCTGACCGCGGCGGTCCGAACCACGTCCTTGACGTCAAGAAGATCCTGGCCGGGATCGCCGAGCTGCGGCTGGCCTACCAGCCCGTCGTCGACCTCGACCGCGGAGTGGTCGTGGGCTACGAGGCGCTCGCCCGGTTCGGGAACGGGCACCGGACGCCCACACCCTGGTTCGCGGCGGCCGAGGAGGCCGGCCGGCTGGCCGATCTCGAGGCGCTCATCTTCGAGCAGGTGCTGGCGGCGAGGGCCTCGGCGCCGCCCGGCACGTTCCTCGCCGTCAACGTCAGCCCACGGCTGCTGCTGGGCGGCGCGGTGTGGTCGGCGATCGCGGGGGCCGGCGACCTCACCGGGCTCGTCATCGAGCTCACCGAGCACGACCACGTCGACAACCTGGCACGGCTGCGCCGCCGCCTCGACACCATCCGCGAGTGCGGTGGGGTGCTGGCCCTCGACGACGTGGGCGCCGGCTGGTCCGGCCTCCGGCAGGTCGTGGAGCTCCGCCCGGACATCGTCAAGCTCGACCGGGGGCTGGTCGCCAAGCTGCACGAGGACCCTGCGCGTGCGGCGGTCACCGAGCTGCTCGGCGCGTTCACCGAACGGGTCGGCGGCGCGCTGCTGGCGGAGGGGGTCGAGCAGCTCGACGAGCTCAGCGCCCTGCTGCACCTCGACGTCCACCTGGCGCAGGGGTTCCTGCTGGGTCGTCCGCAGTTCGGCTGGCCCACCGTGCCCGACGGGGCCGCGACCATGCTGGCGACGCGAAGCCGTGCCGAGCGCCAGGTCGGCAGCCTGGTCCAGCGGATCCCGTCCGCCCCGAGCGTCGCCGCGATCGGCTTCCTCGCCGACGACCTCCCGGAGCTGGCGTTCGTCGTCGACGGCGGGCACGTCCAGGGGCTGTGGGTCCGCAACGACGCCGGCGGGGGCCCGAGCGGGTGGCTGCGCCCGGTGACGGCCGTGCCCGTGACGACGACGCTGCGCGCCGCGCTGTGCCGTGCCATGGAGCGACCGCGAGGTCAGCGGCTCGACCCTGTGGTGTGCACCGACAGCACCGGCGCGGCCGCCGGTGTCGTCACGGTGGACACCCTGATCTCCACGCTGGTGGTGTCGCCCTCGTCCTGAGACCTGGCCTCAGGCGCTGCGCTCCGCGGCCGGGGCGGTGAGAGCGGCCACCATCTCGCCGGCCATCAGGTCGAGGCAGCTGTCGGCCGCCCTGGTCAGTCGCGGCATCGACAGGAAGCCGTGCGGCAGACCGTCGTACTCCCGATGGACGACGGGCACACCGGCACGTCGCAGAGCCTCCGCGTAGCGGTGGCCGTCGCTGCGCAGCACGTCGTGCTCCGCGGTGATGACGAGCGCAGGGGGCAGGTCGTGGTGATCGGCGTGCAGCACGCTGACGAGCGGCTCGTCGACGGGGTGGTTCGGGGCGTACGACGCCATCATCCGCTCGCCCGCGCTGCGACCGACCCCGCCCCGGGCGCGGGTGTCCCAGTCGGTGGAGGACAGCGTCCCGTCGGTGAACGGGTAGACCAGCGTCTGGTGCCGGAGAGCGGGGCCGCCGCTGTCCCGGCTGAGCAGCGCGAGCGCCGCCGCGAGGTTCCCTCCTGCGCTGTCACCGGCGACGGCGACGCGGGAGGGGTCGATGCCCTCCGGGCAGGTCTCGACGACCCAGCGCAAGGCGTCCTCGCAGTCCTCGAGCGGACCCGGGAAGGGGCAGTCGGGTGCGAGCCGGTACTCGACCGAGACGACCGGGAAGCCGGTGCGCGCGGCCAGCCCGCGGGTGAGGTAGTCGCACCCGTCCAGGCCACCGAGGACGAAGCCCCCACCGTGCAGGTAGACGATCACCGGTGTCCCCGACCGCTGGTCCTGCCGCGTGCAGACCCGCACCCGCAGCGGCCCGCCGCGGCCCTGGAGCTCGTGCTCGCGGGAACGGATGGTCCGGTCGCCCGGCTTGGTCATCCAGAACGGCGGCCTGCTCAGCTGGCGGGTGGCCACCGGCGTCGAGGTCTGCGCCATCGCGTCCGGCAGCAGGCGGAGCCGCATCAGCAGCTCGCTGACCCCGAGCAGCGCCCGGATCGGCTGGCGGAG
>CAMLIA010000097.1 GCA_946479905.1 uncultured Frankiales bacterium
CGGCGTACCCGCCCCCGGCCAGCAGGGCGCACACCTGGTCCCCGACCGACCAGCCCTCGACGCCCTCGCCGAGCGCGCTCACGACGCCGCTGCACTCCAAACCGGGGTACGGCGACGCCCCGGGCGGTGGGTTGTAGAACCCCTGGCGCTGCAGCAGGTCCGCACGGTTGACGGCGGTGGCCGTGACGTCGACGAGCACCTCGCCCGCGCCTGCCACGGCGTCGGGCACGTCGGCGAGCGTGAGGACATCGGGCCCGCCGAAGGACGGGAGCGTGACGGCGCGCACTAGCTCGGCCGCACCGACTTCATCACGGCCGTGACGTCGGTCTTGAAGGGGATCGTGCCGTACCGGCCCTTCCCGACCGTGTGGGTCTTCACCGGCAGCCGGTAGTCGGGGGCCCACCAGGTGGTGAGCTGCGCGTCGTAGCTGACGTCGCCCGACAGCACGAGGTGGGTCTGCAGGACCACGGTGGCGACCCGGGCGCCTCCGATGGTGAGGCTCTCGGTCCGGACCAGCTCGTTGGTCGCCGTGGCGTGGGTCGCCCCGTCGGTCGAGGTGAGCGACCACGACCAGCGACGTCCGACCGCGGCCGGGTCAGGGACCAGCAGCACGGGGGTCGCGGGGCGGAACTCCTTGGTGAAGGCGGGAGACGTGAGCTTCAGCGACGCGCCGTAGCTGCCCGTGTCCCGGACCACCACGTCCTGCTCGGTGTCGCCGCTCGCGTCGCTGTGCAGGGTGGAGTGCTGCACCCCGCTGCGCAGCGGGGTGATCGTGAGCGTCTGCGTCCCGGAGGCGTCCTGCGGGGTGGCCCCGACCGTCACCGTGCCGCTCGAGGAGTAGGTGTAGCGGCCGGCTGCCGTGGCCTTCGACGCCGCGGTCCTGCCGGGCGCGCGGGTGCTGAGCGGCGCGGCCGTCGTCTCGGCGGACGTGCCTCCAGCGGCCGCCGGCGTCGAGCCGGTGCCTCCCTGCGTGCCCGTCGAGGCGGTGCCGGCACTCGTCGGGGCGCCCGTGGGGCGGGTCGGGGCGGCCGCGGTGGCCGTCGGTCCGGCCGAGGCGGTGGCGTCGAGGGACTGCGGCGCGCTGCTCCCCGACGAGCAGGCGGCCAGCAGGGCGAGCGGGACGATCAGCAGGAGAGGGGTACGCACCCCCCCATCCTGCCCTGGGAGCCGGAACCGCCCTGTCGGAGACCCGACAGCGCTTGCCCTGCGCAAGGGACCACAGTGCCGAGGTGCTCCTCGTGACCCTGCGCGACCTCCAGTGGCGGGCCCGGCGGTTCCTCATCGCCGGGATCGGCGCGGCGACCGTCTTCGCCCTCACGCTCGTCATGGCCGGGCTGGTGGCCAGCTTCGAGCAGGAACCGGTCCGGGTGCTCGACGCCGTCGGCGCCGACGCCTGGGTGATGCCGAAGGGCGTCGAGGGCGTCTTCACGACGATCTCGGTGCTGCCGGAGTCGACCGCCGCACTCGTCGCGAAGGAGCCAGGGGTCCGGGAGGCGTCGCCCGTCGTCGTGCTGCACCACACCGTCGGCGGCGGGCCCACCAAGGACGTGACCGTGCTCGCGTACGCCGACGGCGGGCTCGGGACCCCCCACCTGAGCGCCGGCCGGCTGCCTCGTGCGCCGCAGGAGCTGGTCGCGGACGCGACGCTCCACGAGCGCGTGGGGAGCCACGTCTTCCTGGCAGGCAAGGACTTCCGGGTCGTCGGCCTCACCTCGGGGATGAGCATGAACGCCGGTCAGCCGATCCTGTTCACCCGCCTGCACGACGCGCAGCGCACCTTCGTCAGCGGCACCCCGGTGATCAGCGCGGTGCTGACCAGGGGCGTGCCGGAGCGGCTCCCGGACGGCCTGCAGGCGCGTGACCGGGCGACGACGAGGGGCGACATGCTGCGCCCGATCCAGGGCGCGCTGCGCTCGGTGAAGCTCACCCTGTCGCTGCTGTGGGTGGTGGCGGCGCTGGTGATCGGCTCGGTGGTCTACCTGTCGGCCCTGGAGAGGGCCCGGGACTTCGCCGTCTACAAGGCGACCGGCTGGTCCAACCGCCACCTCGCCATCGGGCTCGCGCTGCAGGCGGTCCTCATCTCGACGGGTGCGTCGCTGCTCGGCGTGCTGGTGGCCCAGCTGATCCTCCCGGCCTTCCCGCTGGAGTTCGGGGTGCCGGCTTCGGACCGGCTGCTGCTCCCGCTGGTGGGGGTGGCGGTCGGGCTGCTGGCGAGCGCCGCCGGGTTGCGCCGCGCCGTCGGCGTACAACCCGCTCTTGCCTTCGGAGGCCAGGGATGACGGGGCTGCTGGTCGACGACCTGCGGGTGACCTACCGCAGCGGGGACTACGAGGTGAGCCCGCTCGACGGCTTCTCCATGCAGGCCCGCGACGGGGAGCTGGTGCTGCTGCTCGGCCCGTCCGGCTGCGGGAAGACGACCCTGCTGTCCTGCCTCGCCGGGATCCTCCGGCCGAACTCCGGCTCGATCCGGGTCTCCGGGACCGAGGTCGTCGGGCTGCAGGGCCAGGCGCTCACCGACTACCGGCGCCGCAGTGTCGGCGTCGTCTTCCAGGCCTTCAACCTGGTGCCGTCACTGACCGCCCTGGAGAACGTCGCCGCGCCGCTGTGGGGCGCGGGCGTCAGCCGGGACCGCGCGCGGACCAGGGCCGCCGCGCTGCTCGAGCGGGTGTCCTTGGGGGACCGCTCGGGCTTCCGGCCCGGCGGGATGTCGGGCGGGCAGCAGCAGCGGGTGGCCATCGCGCGGGCACTGGCGCACGACCCCCCGCTGCTGCTGGCCGACGAGCCCACGGCTCACCTGGACTACCTGCAGGTCGAGGGCGTGCTCTCGCTGCTGCGCTCGCTGGCGGCACCTGGTCGGGTCGTCGTGGTGGCGACGCACGACGACCGGATGCTGCCGCTGGCGGACCGCGTCGTCGACCTGACGGAGGTGCTGCAGGGCGTTCACCGCGAGGGGGAGGTCGTGCTCGAGGCCGGCGAGGTGCTCTTCCGCCAGGGTGAGCGCGGATCCCTGGTCTTCACGGTCGAGTCCGGCGAGGTCGAGCTGGTGCGGGAGCGCGCCGACGGCAGCGAGGAGCGGCTGGGCCTGGCCAGACGAGGCGACTACTTCGGTGAGCTCGCGCCGCTGCTCGGCTTCCCCCGCGCCGCGACCGCGCGGGCCCGCAAGGCGACCCGGCTGCGGGCGCTCGACGTCGCCGAGTTCCGCGCGCTCGTCGGCACGGACGGGGTTGCTCAGCGCCTCGGCAAGCCTGGCGGCTGAGGATCCAGCGCGAACGTCCAGTTCGTCGTCCCGAGCGTCAGCTCGTCACCCGAGCTCAGCAGCTGGGAGCGGCACAGCCGGCCGTTCACGAACGAGCCGTTGGTCGACCCGAGGTCGTTGAGCAGGTACCCCTCCGGGGTCCCGACCACCTCGGCGTGCCGCCGGCTCACCTTCGGGTCGTCGACGACGAGCGCGCACTCGGGATCGCGCCCGATGAGCAGCCGGCCCGGGCCGAGCCGGACCGCGCGGCCGTCGGGCGCCAGCAGCTGGGCGTCCGGCACGGCGAGGTCGTCGGCGCGCAGCGTGGCGCTCACCCGTGGGCCCGCGACGGTGTGCCTGCCGTCGAGCGCCGGGTCGTGGGCGAGGACGGCAGCCTCCAGGCGCTGCAACGGCTCGCCGGGGTCCACGCCGAGCTCGTCGCTGAGCAGTCGCCGCACGCCGGCGTAGGCGCTGAGCGCGTCGGCCTGCCGTCCCGACCGGTAGAGCGCGACCATGAGCTGCTCCCAGAACCGCTCGCGGAGCGGGTGCTGCCGGACCAGCTGGCTGAGCTCGCTGACCAGCTCCGCGTGCAGCCCCCGGTCGAGGTCCGCGTCGATGCGGCGTCCGACCGCGACCAGCCTGTCCTCGTCGAGCGCCACGGCGATCTCGCGCACCGCCCGCACCCCGCTGAGGTCGGCGAACGCGTCGCCGCGCCACAGCCCGAGCGCGTCCGCGTAGAGCCGGGACGCGGCCTCGGAGTCGCCGCGCGTGCGCGCGGCGGAGGCGGCCGCGCAGTGGGAGCGGAACTGCGCGAGGTCGAGCTGCGTGGCTGCGAGGTCGAGCCGGTAGCCGTCGTGCACGAGCTCGACCCTCGGTGCGCCCTCGCCCGCTGCGGCCAGGGCCCGTCGCAGGTTGGACACGTGCACCTGCAGGGTCGCGTGCGCCTTGTCGGTGACCGCGTCCTCCCACAGGCCCTCCAGCAGGCTGGCGGTCGGGACGACCCGGCCCTCGGCCGCGGCGAGCAGGGCGAGGACCGTGCGCTGCTTGTCGCCGCCCAGCGCGATGCCGTGCCCCGCGGCGTCGAGCGCCAGCGGTCCCAGCACCCGCAGCACGGTCACCGAGCCAGGGTGACACCTGGGGCCGCCTGCCGAGGGGTGTTCGGGAGGAACTGCTCGGCCTCGGAGGTCTCGTCGTAGCTGGCGAGCAGCACGGTGGCGGCGAGCAGCATGGCGGGGGGGAACAGGTCGGAGACGATCCGGAAGAAGGCGCCGTCGCGCTGGTCGTCCCACTGCGGGTCGCGGGTCTCGGAGGTGGTCATCTCGTGCTCCTGGTGGCGGGTGGGTCGGACAGCCACCACGGTGCGGCGCTCCGCCGAAGCCGCTCCTAAGCGGCGCTGAAGGCCGCTGACTTGCCCCTTTCGCGGTGGCACATGGCAGATTCCTGGCATGGCCCAGGGACACCTCGACAGGTTGAGCAGCGTCGACGCCGGTTTTCTCCACATGGAGGAGGACGGCGCGCACATGCACATCGGGGCGCTCGCGGTGTTCGCCGGCCCGGCGCCGTCGGTCGAGGCCTTCCGGGCGCACATCGACGCGCGGCTGCCCCGGCTGCCGAGGTACCGGCAGCGGGTGCAGGAGATGCCGCTGGGCACCGGCCGCCCGGTCTGGGTCGAGGACGAGCACTTCCGCCTCGACTACCACGTGCGGCACACCGCGCTGCCGGCACCCGGCGGCCAGCGCGAGCTGCTGAACCTCGTCGACCGGGTCATCGGTCAGCGCCTGGACCGCACGAAGCCGCTGTGGGAGATGTGGCTGGTCGAGGGGGTCGGCTCCGACCGGTGGGCCCTGGTCGCCAAGACCCACCACGCGATGGTCGACGGCGTCAGCGGCGTCGACCTCATGTCCGTGCTGTTCGACCTCACGCCCGACGTGCGTGACGAGCCGCCGCCTGCCTGGTCCCCGCGTCCCACCCCGGGGGCCGTCGACCTGCTCGCCACCGGCGCCCTCGGCCTGGTGCGCAACGTCGCCGAGCTGTCGGGCAGGAGCCTGTCGATGGCCCTGCACCCGCAGGACGCGGTGCGGACCACGGTCGGCAAGGTGACCGCGCTGGCGGACGCGGCGAAGCCGTTCATCTCGGCGGCGCCGAAGACGCCCTTCAACCACAAGCCCGGGCCGCACCGTCGGGTCGCGATCGTCGACACGGACCTCGCCGACTACAAGCGGGTCAAGGCCGTCGCCGGGGGCGCCACGGTCAACGACGTCGTGCTGGCCGCCGTGGCGGGTGCGCTCGGCCGCTTCCTCGCCGACCGCGGCATGGACATCGGCGGACTGTCGCTGCGCGCCTGCGTGCCGGTGTCGCTGCGGCCGGACTCGAAGCGCGGTGCCCTCGGCAACGAGATCGCCATCATGAACGCCCCGCTGCCCGTCGGCACGCCCGACCCGCGGGAGCGGCTCGCCGAGGTCCGTCTCGCGATGGAGGGGCTGAAGAGCTCCAAGCAGGCCGAGGGGGCGAAGGTGCTCACGTCGCTGGAGAACGCGCTGCCGCCGGCGATGCTGGCGCGCGCCTCGCGGCTCGGCTTCTCCTCGCGGCTCTACAACCTGCTGGTCACGAACGTCCCCGGTCCGCAGTTCCCGCTCTACATGCTCGGGCGGCAGCTCGAGGAGCTCGTCCCGCTGGCGTTCCTCGCGCCCGAGCACCAGCTCGCGATCGGCATCATGAGCTACTCAGGGCACGTCACGTACGGACTGATGGCCGATGCCGACGCCATCCCCGACCTCGACGTCCTGGCCAAGCACCTCGAGGAGTCGCTGTCGGAGCTGGTCGCCCTCGCCGGGTGAGCTACCAGTGGACGCCCTTGAGGACGTGGGCGAGGGCGAGCTGCTCGCCGGAGAGCCGCGGGTCCTCCTCGGGCTCGCTGTCCTTGACCCCCTTCGCGGCGGTGGAGTCCGGGAACGCCTGGTAGGCGAGGTGGAGCACCTGGTCCACGAGCTTGGGCGCGATCGCGTAGAGGACCTCGGCCGTCGTCCCCAGCCGTGTGTTGATCGACTTCGGCCGTGACCGGATCGCCTCGCACACCATCTCGCCGGCCTCCTTCGGCGAGATGGCCGGGAAGGCGTCGTACATCTTGGTGGGCGCGATCATCGGCGTCCGCACCAGCGGCATGTGGATCGTCGTGAACGTGACGCCCTTGCCGAGCGTCTCCGCGGCGGCGATGCGGGAGTAGGCGTCGAGCGCGGCCTTCGAGGCGACGTACGCCGAGAAGCGCGGGGCGCCGGTCTGCACGCCGATGGACGAGACGTTGATGATGTGGCCGAAGCGCTGCGCCACCATCGAGGGCAGCAGCCCGGTGATGAGGCGGACCGCGCCGAAGTAGTTCAGCTGCATGGTCCGCTCGAGGTCGTGGAAGCGGTCGTAGGACAGCTTGATCGAGCGCCGGATCGAGCGGCCGGCGTTGTTGACGAGGAAGTCCACGCCACCGTGCGCCGCGAGCACGTCCTTGACGAGCGTGTCGATCGCCTCGAGGTCCGACAGGTCGCAGGTGTGCACGTGGCAGGTGCCGCCGGCCTCGGTGATCTCCTGCTGCACCTCGAGGAGCTTGTCGAGGGAGCGCGCCACGATGATGGGGATGCCACCGGCAGCGGCCACCTGCCGGGCCGCCTCGGCGCCGATGCCGGAGGAGCCGCCGGTGATGAGGACCCGCTTGCCTCGGACGGCCGCCGCGAGCGAGCGGTCCTTGTGCAGGTCGGGGTCGAGGGTGCGCTCCCAGTGGTCCCAGAGCCTCGCCGCGTAGGACTCCAGCGGCGGGACCTCGATGCCGCTGCCGGCCAGCGCCCGCTCGGTGTCGCGGGTGTCGAACTGCGGCACCAGCGCCATGTGCCCGATGACCTCCTCGGGGATGCCGAAGTCGGCGAGCAGCTCGCGCCGGGCCGCCCGCAGCTGGGGCAGCTTGAACAGCATCGACAGGGTGCCCTTGGGCAGCAGGTCCAGCAGCTTCTGGTCGATGCGCAGCCCGAGCTGCGGCGCGTGGCCGGCCCGGGCGAAGGCGTTGAGGGCCTCCCCGACGCGGATGCCGCGCGGATCGGTGAGGTGGAACGCCTGGCCGTCCAGGCCCGGCTGGTGGGCGATGTGGTCGAGCGCCGCCGCGACGAAGTCGACGGGCACGATGTTGGTCCAGCCCAGCTCCGGGCCGATCAGCGGCACCCACTCGGGCAGCAGGTGCCGCACCCGCTTGATGGCGGTGAAGAAGTAGTAGGGCCCGTCGATCTTGTCCATCTCGCCGGTGCGGCTGTCACCCACCACGACGGCCGGGCGGTAGACCCGCCACGGGACCGTGGCGCTCCTCGCGATCGCCTCCGACTCGAACTTGGTGCGGTGGTAGGCGCTCGGCAGCTTCTGCCCCTGGTCGAAGTGGTCCTCGCGGAAGATGCCCTTGTGCTCCCCGGCGACGGCGACGCTCGAGACGTGGTGCAGGGTGCCGCCGAGGGCGTTCGCGAGGTCGACGGCGTGCTGCGTGCCGCCGACGTTGGCGGCGTCGTTCTCCGCCTCGCTCGCCGTCATGTCGTACAGCGCGGCGAGGTGGAAGAAGTGCTGGATCCCTTGCAGGCCAGCGGGATCCACGCCGAGCATCGGCTGCGCGAGGTCACCGACGACCGGCTTCACGCGGTCGGTCGGCCACAGGGCGCGGACCTTGTCGACCGACTGCTCGCGGGCGAGGACGTAGATGTCGCCGTCCCGCTCCAGCAGCCGCTCGACGAGTCGCTTGCCGATGAACCCGGTCGCACCGGTGACGAAGTAGGCCATGTCGAGATTCCTACACCCTGTCGCGGCGCCCTCGGCAGGAGTACAACCTGAGGCATCCGAGCCACGAGGGGGCAGGCGTGTTCATCCAGGTGATCGAGTTCAAGTGCAGCAAGTACGACGAGCTGCGCACGCTCGTCGAGGGATATCGCGAGGCTGCCGGCGGCAAGAGCACCGCCAAGCGCGGCATCCTCGGCAAGAGCCGCGACGCGGACGGCAGCTACGTCAACATCGTGTTCTTCGACTCCTACGAGGAGGCGATGAAGAACAGCGAGCTGCCGGAGACCAGCGCGTTCGCCGAGAAGATGATGGCGCTGTGCGACGGGCCGCCGACGTTCCACAACCTCGACGTCGTGGTCGACGACCAGCTCTGACCGCCCCAGCCGGAAACCGGTTCGACCCGGTCTGGAGCAACCGGTCTCGCGGTGGAGTCGGGGTACGACGCAGCTAGCCCGCCAGGTAGAGGTACCGCTGCGGGGGGCTGCTGCCCGCTGCGGTGGTCAGCACGACGTCGACCGGGCCGGGCGCGTGCGGCGGTGCGAGCGCCCGCACCCGGGTCGGCGTGAGCTGCTCGACGCGGGTCGCGAGGGTGCCGCCGAAGCTGACCGCGGTCGTCGGGGTGAGGTCGTGCCCGGTGAGCGTCACCCAGGTCCCGGCGGGCCCGGCGGCGGGTGACAGGCCGTCCACGACGGGCGGCCGGTGCGGTGCCGGGGAGGGCGTCGGGGTGGTGCTGGGTGCGGGCCGGCCCGCCGTGCCCCCGGAGCCGCCGGCGGCCATCCGCGGCGCCCCGACGACCTGAGGCGCGGCGACCGGCGCCGGCAGCGGGGTCTTCCCTGTGGTGACCGCCGTGCCCCCTGACCCGGTGCCGCCTGACCCGGTGCCTCCCGCCGCGAGGCCGACCCCGGCAGGCACCGAGCTCGAGGGGCTGGCGGAAGTGGGCAGGGCGGTGGTGCGCGGTGTCGCCGGGTCGTGCGGAACCGCGAGCACGAGGACCGTGACGACGGCTGCCGCAGCCCCCGCGGCGAGCGCGACCGGCTGCCAGCGCCGGGGTCGGACCAGGGCCTGCTCGACTCGGGAGCGCAGGGCCGGCGGCAGCGGGCGCGGGCGGTCGAGCCCCGCGAGCAGCTCGCCGACCGGGTCGCGGAGCGCCTCGCTCAGCGAGGCGTCCTGCTCGTCCGACAGCGGCCGGGCGTCCGCGGCCAGCAGCTGGTCCGCGAGCCGGGCGCGCAGCTCGGGGCGCAGCGGTCGCGGTCCCTCGAGACCGGACAGCCGGCCGAGCGGGTCGTTCACCGGGTCAGCCATCCCCGTCGCTCCCGCCGAGCTCCCGGCGCAGGCCGTCGCGGGCCCGTTGCAGCAGCGACTGCACCTGCACCTTGGTGCGCCCGACCTGCTCGGCGATGTCCTGCACGGGCAGCTCGTCGAGGTACTTCAGGACCAGCACCTGCCGGTGCAGCGCGGGCAGCCGGCTCAGCGCAGCGGCCACCTCGTCGCGGTCGAGCAGCTGCTGCTCCCGGTCGGGGTCGGGCACGACCTGCAGCCGCGACTGGGCCACGTCGCGGCGGCGCTCTGCCTCCCAGTGCCGTGCCACCAGGTGCCGTGCGATGCCGCACATCCACGTGGACACGGCCGCGTCGCCCCGAAAGGTGTCGGCGGAGCGCACCGCGGCCAGCAGGGTCTCCTGCAGCAGGTCCTCGGCGACAGCCTGGTCCCCGGCGACCCGTGCCCAGACGAACCCGTGCACGACCGGGGCGACCTCGTCGAGCAGCCAGCGGACCGCCTCGGGCTTCCCGCGGGCAGCGGCGCGCAGCTGGGCGGCTTCGTGCCCCTCTGCTACCGGAAGGGCAGCCATCGCTGCTGGTCCACCTCGTCCAGGGGGTTGGTCACGACACCGCTGTCGGTGATCGAGTACAGCAGGTCGCCGACCACGACCGCGCGGTTGATGCCCTGCGGGCAGCACCCGCTGCCGCCGCTCTCCGGGCTGCGCACCCGGCCGACCTCGGTCAGCTTCCCGGTGGCGCCGACCTTCAGGACCGCCGCGCTCTGCGTGCCGGAGTAGCCGGTCAGGGGCATCACCACGAGCCCCTTCGGGGCCCACCAGAGCAGGCTGTGGTGGTCCTGCGCGGCGGGGCTGGAGGCCTGCGCCCACACCAGCTTGCCGGTCAGCCGCGGGGTCGCGAGCGAGGAGACGTCGAAGACCTCCGCCTGCGCACCGAGCTGCTGCTGGTGGCTGCCCACGGCCTGTCCCACGCCGAGCAGCCGGCCGTCGCTCAGCGGGTAGAGCGCCGACGAGAACCCGGAGATGTGGAGCGCGCCGCGCGCCACCGGGTGCCGGGGGTCGGACAGGTCGATCGTGTAGAGCGGGTCGATGCTGCGGAACGTCACGACGTACCCGATGTCGCCGAGGAACCGGACCCCGAAGATCCGCTGGCCGCGCCCGAGACCGCGCAGCTCGCCGACCTTCGTCAGCACGCCGTCGGCCGGCTTCAGCACCGTGACGCGGTTGTCGGAAAGCGCCGACGTCGGCGGGGCGACGCCCTCGCCGGTCGGGGGCACCGGGGCACCCACGGTGGTGGCGACCCGCAGGTAGCCGTGGTCCTCCGACAGCGCGTAGCGGTCGACGAGCGAGCCGGGCAGGGACCCGGTCCCGAGGTACGACGGCTTGTCGGGGTCGGTGATGTCGAACCCGTGCAGGTCGGTGGTGACGCCGTCACCGACGCCGCGGGCGATGAGGCCCTGGCTGCGCCAGGAGGCGGTCGCGAGGTACAGCGCGCTGCTGCTGGCGTAGAGGATGTCGCCACCCCCGACGACGGTCCGGTTCGAGGTCGGCGCGTCCGCGGCGGGGTCGAGCGTGACGATCGAGGTGGCGCCGGTTCCCGAGGCGACGCCAGGGTGACTGGCCTGGTTGCACTGCGCGGCGTAGGTGCGGCCGCGCGGCGTGACCTGCACCGCCGGCAGCCAGTCGTGGGCGTCGGCCCTGCGGATGACCTGCTTGTTCACCGCGAGGGCGGCCGCCGGGGTGGCCGCTGCCGGCGAGCCGGGGTAGACGAACCGCAGCCGCTGCGCGGGCCGGGTCACGAGCAGGACCCGGCCGTGCACGAAGCGGGCGTCGAGCAGCTGGCCGTCGACGCGGAAGGTCCGCAGGTGGCTCGGGTGTGCCGGGTCGGTGAGGCTGTAGACCTCGGCGACCACGACGTCGGCCCGCTGACCCATCACGATGACCGTCGTGCCGGCCATCAGCAGTGACAGCCCGCCGCCGTCGAGCGACACCGGGAGGGCCCCGACCTGGTGCGGCGCGCTGCCGGAGACGTCGAGCACCACCAGGGTCGCTGGGCTCTGCCGCAGCACGACCATGACCTTGCCGTCGGTCTTCACCGTGTCCGGCTCGTCGACGTCGGCCTCCTGGTTGTTGGTGCTCGAGAAGCCGTCCGCCTGGGGTGCGGCCGCAGCTGCCCTGCTGGTGGACCCGGTGGACCCGGTGGTCCCGCTGGCCGCCCCGCCGCTGCCGGTGGCGGCAGCTGCCACGGGCATCGGCACCGCTCTGCCCATCGCCAGGCCGGTGCCGTAGACCGGGGTCTGCAGGCCGTACGGCGTGACCTCGCGCAGCGCCTCATCGCGCAGCGTCCGGACCAGCGAGGGGCAGTCGCTGAACGGCTGCAGCGCTGCCGCCACCGGCCGGGCCTGCGGCTTGACGGTCGCCGACGGCTGCGCGGTCGCGGTCGGGGAGGTCGTCGGCGGGGCCGAGGTGGGGACCGGCAGGACGGGTGTGGCCGTCCTGCCGGACGAGCACGCCGTCACCAGGCAGGTGAGGCCGACGAGGACTGCAGTGGAACGGCTCATGCAGGTGAGTGCCGGGAACCGGCCCCGATCAACCGGTCAGTACCGGGCGAACCTGCGCAGCGCGAGGGGGACGCAGACAGCCGTGATGACCACGCACCAGCCGACCATCGCGACCACCGGGTGCTCGAGCTGCCACGAGCCGTGCGCGTCGGTGCCCTGGGCGACGTGCCGCACGGCGGCGACGAGCGCCGAGATGGGGTCCCACTCGCCGATCACCCGAGGGACCAGCGCCATGCCGCTGATCGGGACGAACGTGCCGGCCAGGAACGACAGCGGGAAGACGATCGAGAACCCGAGCCCCTGCATGGCGTCGGTGCTGCGGACCGTCATCCCGAGCAGCACGCCGAACCACGTGAAGGCGGTCAGGCCCAGCAGGACCAGCCCGACCAGCTCCAGGAACCCGCCGACGCCGAACGTCGGCCGCCAGCCGAGTGCGAGCCCGAGCCCCATGACGATGGTCATGCCCAGCACCTGCTCGAGCACCTGCCCGACGACCTGCGAGGTGATGATGGCCAGCCGCTTGACCGGCAGCGACCGGAACCGGTCGACGACACCGGAGTGGAAGTCGGTGGAGGTCGCGACACCCGCGCCGATGATGCCGAAGGCGAGCTGCTGCCCGATCAGGCCGGGGAGCAGGTAGTCCTGGTACCGGATGCCGGGGATGTGGATCGCGGAGCCGAAGACGTAGAGGAACAGCAGGGTGAACACCATCGGCTGCAGGGTCACGTCGAGCAGCCGCTCGGGGACCCGCGGCATCATCCGGAAGCTGCGCCCGACGAGCAGGCTGGTCTCCGAGACGAACCGCCGGCTCGGGGCTGGCAGGCTGGCGGTGGTCATGACGAGGTCTCCTCGGTGCTGCTGGGGTGCCCTGTGAGGGCCAGGAAGGCGTCGTCGAGGGTCGGGCGCCGCAGCGCCATCTCGTCGACGGTCAGGCCGGTGGCGTGCACGGCCTTGGCGACGGCGGCCAGGTCGGCGGTCTCGTCCGGGGCCGGGATCGACAGGGTGCGCCGCTCGCGGGCGCCGGTGACGTCGAAGCGACCCGACAGCGCGTCGAGCAGCGCGTCGTAGCCGGCCGTGTCGGCGGCGACGACGTCGACGCGCTGGTCGCCGATCTGCGCCTTGAGCTGCGTGGGGCTGCCGCTGGCCACCGCCCGGCCGTGGTCGATGAGCACGATGCGGTCGGCCAGCTCGTCGGCCTCCTCCAGGTACTGCGTCGTCAGCAGCACGGTGACGCCCTCGCTCACCAGCTCCCGCACCGACGACCACACCTCCTGCCGGCTGCGCGGGTCGAGCCCGGTGGTGGGCTCGTCCAGCACCAGCAGCTCGGGCCGTACCACGAGGGACGCGGCGAGGTCGGTACGACGTCGCTGGCCCCCCGAGACCGACTTCACGAGCTTGCCGGCGAACTCGCCGATCGCGAAGCGCTCGATGAGCCGGTCGGCGATCGCGCGTGACTCCTGCCGTCCGAAGCCGCGCAGCCGGGCCATCAGCACGAGGTTCTCGCGGCAGGTGAGGTTGTCCTCGAGCGCCGCGAACTGCCCGGTCAGCGACAGCGCACGGCGTACCTCCTCCGCCTCCGTGACCACGTCGTGGCCGCAGACGACGGCACGACCGCTCGTCGGCGAGGTCAGGGTGGCGAGCATCCGGACGGTCGTGGTCTTGCCGGCGCCGTTGGGCCCGAGCAGCGCGAGCACGCTGCCGGTCGGCACCTCGAGGTCGAGCGCGTCGACGGCCGTGAAGTCGCCGAAGACGCGGGTGAGCCCCTCGGTGACGACGGCGGGAGCTTCAGTCATGGAGAGAAAAGTACAGTGGCTGTAAAGATACGGCAACTGCATAATGACCTCGTGGCCCAGCGACTCGTGACCAGCGGTGTGGTGAGCGCCGACGCCGGCACCGAGGGACTGCGCGAGCGCAAGAAGCGGGAGACCCGCCAGCACATCTCCGACGTGGCGACGCGGCTGTTCCTCGACCGCGGCTTCGACGAGGTGCGGGTCGCGGACGTGGCCGCGGAGGCCGGGGTCAGCGAGAAGACCGTCTACAACTACTTCGACACCAAGGAGCAGCTGCTCCTCGACCGCGAGCCGGAGATGGCGGCGGCGCTGCGGGCCGCGGTCGGGCCGGGTGCGACGCACGCGTCGCCGATCGTCGCGATGGAGCACCTGCTCCGCCAGCAGCTCGAGGAGTCGTTCGCGCGCTGGGCCGCCGAGGGCCCGGACTCCTTCGCCGTCTTCCTGCGCTTCACCGAGATGGTCGAGACCACCCCGTCCTTGCGGGCCGCGCAGCGTGACCTGATGGACCGGCTGGTGCAGGTGGCGGCCACCGCCATGGCGGAGCGCGCCGGGGTCGACCCGCTGTCACCGGAGCCCCAGGCGGCCGCCGACGCGCTCATCTCGCTGTGGCGCATCCACGTCGCGGCGATGCGCCGCCAGGCCGAGCAGGGCGCCACCCTCGAGCAGGCGCTGCCGGTCGTCCAGGACGAGCTGCGCCGGGCGGCCCGGCTGCTGGAGACCGGCCTGTGGTCGTTCTCCATGGTCGTGCAGGGGTTGCACGGCCGCGAGCAGCTGCGGCAGGCCGGCGAGACCGCCAGCCAGGCCCGCAAGCAGGTGCTGTCCGCCATGCGCGAGGCGCGGATCGCGTGGCGCGAGGCCATGCGCGAGGTCCAGCGCGAGGTGCACCGCCGGCACTGATCCGCGGCGGTCGGTGGTGCGAACGTCGGTTGCCGCTGCGCACCAGCAGGCGCTATAGATGACGTAGTGACCCGGCGAGGAGACCTGTGACCAGCGAGATCTGGACCCTGTTCGGCGTGAACCTCGCGGTGATGATCGCCGCGATGACCCTCATCTCGATCCCGTCGTTCCGCACCCGGGACCCGAGCTACATCGACGCGTTCTGGGGGATCGGCTTCGTCATCGTCGCGACGTCGTCGTTCGTGCAGGCCGCAGCCGGGGACCTCGGCGACGGCACCCGCAAGGCGCTGCTCCTCGGGCTGTGCGCGCTGTGGGGGCTGCGGCTCGGCGGCTACCTGCTGTGGCGCTGGCGCAGGAACGGGCCGGACCCGCGCTACCAGGCGATCCTGGCCAGCCGGAAGTCCGGCAGCGAGAAGGTCTTCATCTGGCGCCGGGTGTTCCTCACCCAAGCGGTGCTGCTCACCCTCGTGGCGCTGCCGGTGCAGCTCGGGCAGGTCTACGACGACGGCATGACGGTCGGCAACTGGATCGGTGCCGGGCTCGCGCTGTTCGGCATCGCCTTCGAGAGCGTCGCCGACTTCCAGCTCACCGCCTTCAAGGGCAACCCCGACAACGCCGGGCAGGTCATGGACAGGGGGCTGTGGCACAACACCCGGCACCCGAACTACTTCGGCGAGACCTGCACCTGGTGGGGGCTCGGGATCCTCGCCGTGAGCAACGGCGTCACAGTCCTCGCGCTGCTCGGGCCGGTGTTCATCACGTTCCTGCTGCTGAAGGTCAGCGGGGTCGGGCTGCTCGAGAAGGGGCTGCACAAGACGAAGCCCAAGTACGCCGAGTACGTCGCGACCACCTCCCCGTTCATCCCCCTGCCGAAGCGGAAGGCGGTCCGCACGTGACCGCCCGCGATCTTTGCGTGCCTGCTGCCCGCGGCACGCTCATGGCCGCCGCAAAGATCACCGGGGCGCCGGCCGTCGCCAGCTGGGGAGGAGCGGTCGGATGAGCGTGTTCGTGCTGGGTGGGTCGCAG
>CAMLIA010000098.1 GCA_946479905.1 uncultured Frankiales bacterium
CAGCCAACCCTTCTGGCAACCACCACCACGATTCCGGAAGCCCAGCTACCAGCTCTACCTGCCCCGCGAAGGCCTCGAGATCGAGACCGAGCACGGCGGGAGCTGAGGGCAGCTACCCGAGCAGCTTGCGCAGGGTGGCGGGGGTGCGGGCGGTCGCACTGACGCCGAGCGCCTTCTCGATCTTGGCGTTGGTGAGCTTGGTCTTGGCCATGCTCTGGAAGCCGATGTAGATCACCTGGTCGTTGCCCTCCACGACCTCCGGCGTCCAGTCGGCGTCGAGGAAGGACCGGAGCGCGGTCGGCGTCGGCTTGTCGAAGAGCACGTTGACCGCGACGTAGCCGGGCAGCTCGGGCAGCTCGTCGAGCGCCTTCAGCAGGTCCTCGGAGCGGCGCACGCAGCACCGCACGGTCAGGTGGAGCTGCGAGTGGAGGGCGCGCTCGACCTGCTCGGCGAGCGCCTGCGCCGAGCGCTTGGCGGAGGTGAACGTCGCGTTCCCCGAGTTCAGGTAGGTCGTCACGTCGGTGTGGCCGAGCCCCTCGAGCAGCTGCTTCAGGTCCTTCATGGCGATCTTGTTGTTGGGCCCGAGGTTGACCGCACGGAGCAGCAGCACCCATCTCATGACCGCAGCGTAGGCAGTGCCTCGCGAGCGCGGTCGTGGTCGCGGCCGAGACCCTCGAGGAGGTCGACGAGGGCGACCCGCAGCTGGGCGACGACCACCTGTCCGGACAGCGAGGTGGCTCCCAGGGCGATCGGGTCGAGGCGGGCCGCGAGCACGATGAGCGGTTCGAGCGCGTCGTCCGCGGTGGTGCCGGGGTCGAGCTGGCGGGCGAGGTCCTCGAGGATCTCGGGCAGCGCGACCGGGAGCGGATCGCCGGTCTCAAGGGCGACGGTCACGCGCCGCACCAGGACGCGCAGGTTGCGGGTGGCCCTGGTGAGCGCCACCACCAGCCGGCGGTCACCGACCTCGTGCCCCTTGCGTCGCAGCGGGGACAGCCGCGCGGTCTCGTGCGCGACCGCCATCGTCCCCTCCCACCGCCCGAGCACCGGCTCGAGCATGCGGCCGCGGGCGAGCGCCTCGGCGGCAGCCGTGGCGGAGGTGGAGCGCACCGCCGCGGCCGTGTCGCGGAGCGTCCCGGCCAGCTCGACCAGGTAGGCCGTCCGCTGGCGCAGGACGTCCTTCCAGGGGTCCGGCGGCAGGAGAGCGGCCACCAGGAGCGCCACCCCACCCCCGACGAGGGCGTCCTGCCAACGGTGGAAGCCGCCGTGCGGTGTCCGCGGCAGCGCCACCACGAAGCTCGCCTGCACCGCAGCCTGCGAGACGGCCAGACCGCCGCCGTTGACGGCGAGGGCGGCCAGTAGCGACAGGAAGACGACGGCACCGATCTGCCAGGTGCCCTGCCCGAACAGGGCCACCCAGAGGTCTCCGGAGGCCACCCCGAGCGAGACGCCGGCGGCGAGCTCCGCGGTACGACGCAGCCGCCCGCCCGCCGTCAGGCCGAGCGCGACGATGGCGGCCACGGAGGCGAAGAACGGCCGGCTGTGCCCGAGCAGCTGGGTGCTGATCGCCCAGGCCACCGCTGCCGCCAGGCCGCACTGCCCGGCCGGCCACGCGCCCGCGCGTACGCGGGCCCAGGCGTCGCGGAGCGGCTGCATCCGTCAAACCTAGACTTGTGGCCATGCCCGAGTTCGCGTACTCCGACCTGCTGCCCATCGGCGCCGACGACACCCCCTACCGGCTGCTGACCGACCAGGGCGTGAGCACGGTCGAGGGCCCGGGAGGCCGGACCTTCCTGCAGGTCGAGCCGGAAGCGCTGGAGCTGCTCGCGAAGACCGCGATGCGCGACATCGCCCACCTGCTGCGGCCCGCTCACCTCGCCCAGCTGCGCCGGATCCTCGACGACCCGGAGGCGAGCGCCAACGACAAGTTCGTCGCACTCGACCTGCTGAAGAACGCCAACATCGCCGCCGGCGGGGTGCTGCCGATGTGCCAGGACACCGGCACGGCCATCGTCATGGGCAAGCGCGGGATGACCGTGCTCACCGACGGCCACGACGAGGAGCACCTGTCCCGCGGCATCTACGACGCGTACACGCAGCTCAACCTGCGGTACTCCCAGCTCGCGCCGCTCACCATGTGGGAGGAGAAGAACACCGGCAACAACCTCCCCGCGCAGATCGAGCTGTACGCGACGCCCTACGACTCCTACGACTTCCTGTTCATGGCCAAGGGCGGCGGCTCGGCCAACAAGAGCTACCTGTTCCAGGAGACCAAGGCGGTCCTCAACGAGAAGTCCATGATGGCCTTCCTCGAGGACAAGATCCGCTCTCTCGGGACGGCCGCCTGCCCGCCGTACCACCTGGCGATCGTCGTCGGCGGGACCAGCGCGGAGTACGCCCTGAAGACGGCCAAGTACGCGAGCGCGAAGTACCTCGACAACCTCCCCACCTCCGGTGACATGACCGGCCACGGCTTCCGCGACCTCGACCTGGAGCTGCAGGTGCACGAGCTCACGGCGAAGCTCGGCATCGGCGCGCAGTTCGGCGGCAAGTACTTCTGCCACGACGTCCGGGTCGTCCGGCTGCCGCGGCACGGCGCCTCCTGCCCGGTGGCGATCGCGGTCAGCTGCTCCGCCGACCGGCAGGCCCGGGCGAAGATCAACGCGCAGGGCGTCTGGCTCGAGCAGCTCGAGACCGACCCCGCGCACTACCTCCCCGAGGTGACCGACGAGCACCTCGACGACGACGTGGTCCACCTCGACCTGAACCAGCCGATGAGCGAGATCCGCAACGTGCTGACGAAGCTGCCCGTCAAGACGCGGCTCAGCCTGTCCGGACCGCTCGTCGTCGCCCGCGACATCGCGCACGCCAAGATCGCCGCGCTGCTCGACGAGGGCAAGCCGATGCCCGACTACCTCAAGGACATGGCGGTCTACTACGCCGGGCCCGCGAAGACCCCCGAGGGCATGGCGTCCGGGTCGTTCGGCCCGACCACGGCCGGGCGGATGGACTCCTACGTCGACCGCTTCCAGGAGGCAGGCGGCTCGCTCGTCATGCTGGCCAAGGGCAACCGCAGCAAGCAGGTCACCGAGGCCTGCAAGAAGCACGGCGGCTTCTACCTCGGGTCCATCGGCGGCCCCGCTGCCCGGCTCGCCCAGGACTGCATCAGATCAGTCGAGGTCCTCGAGTACCCCGAGCTCGGCATGGAGGCCGTCTGGCGCATCGAGGTCGAGGACTTCCCCGCGTTCGTCGTCGTCGACGACAAGGGCAACGACTTCTTCACCAGCCCGGCCGAGGCCGACGCCGGCCCGACGCCTGTGACGATCGGCTCCGGTCCGGCGTAGGTTGCGGCCCATGCGCCGCCTCGCCCCCCTGGCCCTGACTGCCGCTGTCCTGCTGCTCGCCGCCTGGGGCAGCAGCGGGGCTGCGCCGAAGCCCGTCTTCACGACGGTCCTGCTCGAGGGCAGCAGCGGCTCCGCCGAGCCGCGGGCAGCGATCAGCAGCAAGGGCGTGCACTGGATCACCACCAACGCCACGAACGGCGAGGAGAAGGTCTACCGCTCGACCAACGGCGTGACCTGGGCCCCGGTGAGCACGCCTGGCAACCAGACCAGCCCGACGACGGACGTCGACGTCGTCGTGATGCCGAGCGGGCGGGTGCTCACCAGCGAGCTCGACTTCGCCGGGATCAACTTCATCACGCACTACAGCGACGACCAGGGCAAGACGTGGGTGCAGTCCCAGGGGACGACGTACGCCGACACCGACCGCCAGTGGTTCGCCGTCGGCCCCCGGAGGGCGGACGCCGAGCAGCCACCGGTCTACATGCTGTTCCACAACCTGCTCAGCGGCGCCGCCAACCACAACATGTTCGTCGCCACCTCCCACGACGGCGGCGAGAGCTTCGGCGTCCCGATCCCGGTCGCGACGCCACCGCAGCAGGACTACCTCGACCTGCAGTGCGCGGACTCCGGCGGGCCGTCGAACATCTTCGTCGACCAGCGCACGGGCAAGGTGTCGGTGGTCTTCGGGACCCGCAGCTCCCCCATCGGGGGCTGCGCCGCGAGCCCGGTCGAGATCAACGTGGTCGCGGCCAACCGCATCTGGGTGGTCAGCGCCGACGCGGACAAGACCGAGACGCCAGGCGCGTGGACGCCGTCGCTCGCCGTCGACGACACCGCGAAGGGCCGCATCACGGGCATGCAGCTCGCGCCGGGTGCCGTGGGTGACGACGGCACCTACTACGTCGCCTACCCGGAGTCGGTGCACGACTACCCCGACTACGACGGCGCCGCGATCAAGGTGGTGCACTCGACCGATCTCAAGACCTGGTCGGCGCCGCTGACGATCGCCCCGTCGGGAGGGACCGGCAACATCCTGCCGCACATCGTCGCCGGCTCGGCAGGCCGGATCGGGCTCGCCTGGTACCACGGCAACGCCGACAAGACCTGGTCGTCCTACAGCGCGCAGGTCCTCGATGCCCTGTCCGCGCACCCGCACGTCACGACCACCCCGCTGTCGCCGGTCGTGGTCGAGAAGGGCACTGCCAGCAGCCTGATGGGCGCGTGCATGCAGGGGACGACGGCGACCCTGAACGGCTTCGCCTGCGGCCGGGCCACCGATGTCAACGGCATCGCGCTCGACAGCTGCGGTCGGCTGCTCGTCACCTGGCCGGCCCAGGCGGGGCTGAAGGACACCGACGGCACCTACGCGAGCATGCAGGTCGCCGGGCCCCGGCTGCGGACCACGGTGTGCGCGGCAGCCGTCCGGCCGCCGAGGGCGCTGCCGCCCCCCGCCACCGCACCCTCAGCCGGCCACCACGACGGCGGTGGTCTCGCCGCCACCGGGGCCAGCGCGAGAGCAGCCGCGCTCGCCCTGCTGCTGGTCGGCGTGGCCGCGACGGTCCGGCGCCGCAGGATGGGGTAGACACGACGCGTGACCGAGGAGCGCGTGCCGCAAGGGCTGAAGGACGCGGCAGGCTGGTCCTGGCGCATCCTGGTCATCGGGTTCCTGCTGATGCAGGTGGGCACGCTCTACCAGCGGCTCGAGCTGGCCACGATCCCGCTGTCGCTCGCGATCCTGCTCACGGCCCTCCTTCGCCCGGTGCAGCTGCGCCTCGAGCGGCTCCGGCTGCCGCGCTCGGGCGCCGCGGTCGTCACGGTGCTGCTCGGGCTCATCGTGCTCGGCGGGGTCGCGACCTTCGTCGTCAACCGGGCGTCGGCTGAGTACGACCAGCTCGTCAGCTCCGTCAACCAGATCGTCAGCGACACCAAGCACTGGCTGGTGACGGGCCCGCTGAAGCTCCGGCAGAGCACCGTCAACGGGCTGGACTTCGGCTCGCTGCAGGACTTCCTGCGCGGCAACCAGGGCGAGGTCGTCAGCGGCGTCGTCGACGCGGGCAAGAAGGCCTTCGAGACGATCACCGCCGTCGTGCTGACGATCTTCCTCACCATCTTCCTGCTGTACGACGGGCCCCAGGTCTGGCGCTGGCTGACCGCGCTGTTCCCGACCGAGCGGCGCGAGCTCGTCGACCACGTCGGCGAGCGCATGTGGGGGACGGTCGCGGGCTACATCACCGGCACGTTCATCGTGGCCACCTTCCACGGCCTCGTCATCGGCATCACGCTGCTCGCGGTGGGTGCGCCCCTCGTGGCGCCCCTGGCCCTCCTCGTCTTCATCGGGGCCTTCATCCCGCTCATCGGCGCGATCGTCTTCGGCGGCCTCGCGGTGCTCGTCACCCTCGTCGCGGACAGCCCGACGGCGGCGGTCGTCGTCCTCATCGTGCTCGTCGTGGCCAACCAGATCGAGGGTCACGTCCTCCAGCCGTTCGTCGTCGGGCGGCACGTCAGCCTGCACCCGATGGGCATCGCCCTGACCCTGGCCACCGGCGCCCTCCTCGGCGGCCTGCCCGGCGCCATCTTCGCCGTGCCGCTGGTCGCCGCCGTCAACGCGGCCGTGGCGACGCTGCGGGGCGTACCAGGACCACCGGGCCTGGCCCCGGCCGAGCCGCGGGAGGACGAGGAGGCACGCAGATGAGGACCGAGCACGACTCCATGGGCGAGGTCCAGGTGCCGGACGAGGCGCTCTGGCGGGCGCAGACCCAGCGCGCCGTGCAGAACTTCCCGATCAGCGGTTCCCGTGTCGATCCCGCCCTCATCCGGGCGCTCGCGCTCATCAAGGGCTCCGCCGCCCGCGTCAACAGCTCCCTCGGGGTCCTCGACCAGGCCGTCGCCGACCGCATCGTCGCCGCGGCCGACCGGATCGCCGCGGGCGAGCACGCCGACCAGTTCCCGGTGGACGTCTTCCAGACCGGCTCGGGCACCAGCACCAACATGAACGTCAACGAGGTGCTGTCCTCGCTGTCCGGGACGCACCCCAACGACGACGTCAACGCGAGCCAGAGCAGCAACGACACCTTCCCCTCGGCCATCCACATCGCAGCCGCCGCGTCGGTCGTCAGCGACCTGCAGCCCGCGCTCGCGCACCTGGCAGCAGCCCTGCTGCGCCAGGCCTCCACCCACCAGGAGACGGTGAAGTCCGGCCGCACCCACCTCATGGACGCGACCCCGGTGACCTTCGGACAGGAGCTCTCTGGCTGGGCAGCCCAGGTCGGCTACGGCGTGGAGCGTCTCGACGCCGTCCTGCCGCGGGTCTGCGAGCTGCCGCTGGGGGGCACCGCGGTCGGCACGGGCATCAACACCCCCGCCGGGTTCGCGGCGGCCGTCATCGCCGACCTCGCCGCGCGCACCGGCCTGCCGCTGACCGAGGCGCGCAACCACTTCGAGGCCCAGGGCGCGCGGGACGCGCTGGTCGAGCTGAGCGGCGTGCTGCGCACGATCGCCGTAGGGCTGCACAAGGTCGCCAACGACCTGCGGTGGCTGTCCTCCGGCCCCAACACCGGTCTGGCCGAGGTGCACCTGCCCGACCTCCAGCCGGGGTCGAGCATCATGCCCGGGAAGGTCAACCCGGTCCTCGCCGAGGCGACGATGCAGGTCGTCGCGCAGGTCATCGGCAACGACGCGGCCATCGCCTGGTCCGGCGCCGCAGGCAACTTCGAGCTCAACGTGATGCTGCCGGTGATCGCGCGCAACCTGCTCGAGTCGATCCGGCTGCTCGCCAACGTGTCCCGGCTGTTCGCCGACCGCTGCGTCGACGGGCTGACCGCCGACGTCGAGCGGATGCGCCGCTACGCCGAGTCCTCGCCCTCGGTCGTGACACCGCTCAACCGCTACCTGGGGTACGAGGAGGCCGCGTCCGTCGCCAAGCAGGCCGTGGCCGAGGGCCGGACGATCCGCGAGGTCGTCGACGCACGCGGGTACGTGACAGCCGGGCGCCTCACCCAGCAGCAGCTGGATGAGGCGCTCGACGTGCTACGGATGACCCGCCCGGGCTAGGTCCGGCGGCGCCGTCCGACGAGGAGCAGCACCAGACCGACGCCGAGCCCGGCCAGTGCCCACTCCAGCAGCTGCGCGGTGTAGGCGCCGGTGAACACCAGGCCGCCACCGCCGTTGCTGGGTGGCGTGATGTTCCCGCCACCTCCCGTGAAGCCGCAGACCTGCACGTTCTGGCTGGCGCTCTGCCCGGTCTCGACCAGCTGCGCGATGTTGGTGTACGTCGCGCACGCGCTGCCGGCGGCGGTCTTGTCGATGCTGTAGGTGAACACCGTCGGGTCACCGGCCCAGGTCGCCGTGCCCAGCGTCACCGGGTTGGCCGGGTCGGTCTTGTCGTCGGTGACCGTCACCGTGCCGTTGGCCTCCGAGCTCATCGCCAGCGTGGCAGGGGTGCTGGCTGCTGCGGAGCCGGTCGGTGTCGCGGCCGTGGCCGCGTCCCAGCTCGCCGTCGCCGTCAGCGTGCCGGTCGCAGCCGGGGTGTCGGAGAAGGTGCAGGTGTAGGTCAGGTCGACCGATCCGCTCGCGGGGATCACCTTCCCTGCGCCGTCAGCGACCGTGCAGGCCGTGCCGGCGCTCAGGTCGGTGCTGACCGTGACGTCGGCGGTCACGGCCTCCCACGTGTTCGGGTTGGTGACGGTGACCGTCCCGCCCAGGGCGTACCCGCTGTCGGCGAAGCCGTCAGGCGATGCCGTCACCGTGTAGTTGAAGGTCACCGAGGTGCCGTCGACGGCTGTCACCGTCGTCCGGTCGACGGCCTTGCCGATCGACCAGAGGTCGGTCCGGTCGAAGGAGCCGGCCGCCGTTGCGGAGACCCCCAGGTCCGCACCCACGCAGACCCCCACGGTCCGACTGGCCGACTGGCCCGTCTCGCGCAGGACCGCGGTGTTGGTGTAGCCGGCGCAGCTGCCTGCCACTCCCGCCTTGCTGAGGGAGTACCCGAACGCCTTCGGACCGGCGCTCCAGGTGGCGGTCCCGAGCACGACCGGGTTGGCCGGGTCGGTCTTGTCGTCGACCACGGTCACGGTCGAGTGGGACTCGCTGCCGATCGCGAACGACACGGGGGTCGAGCCGCTGGCGCTGCCCGCCGGGGTGCCCGCCGCCGCCGCGTCCCAGGTGGCCGACGCGGTCACGTTGCCCGTCGAGGCCGGTGAGCCGGTGAAGGTGCAGCTGTAGGGCAGGGTGACGTTGCCCCCCGCCGGCACGCTGACCCCGGAACCCCCGGTCACGGTGCAGCTGACACCCGCCCCGACGTCGGAGCCGACGGTGACGTTCGCCGTCACGGCCTCGAAGTCGTTGGGGTTGGTCACCTTGACCGAGCCGCTGAGTGCGAAGGCGCTGTCCACGAAGCCGTTCGGGATCGCGGTGACCTGGTAGTTGAACACGGCCGTACCGCCCTGGGCCATGGTGACCGAGGTCCTGTCGACGTCCTTCTGGATCGTCCACAGGTCGTCACGGGCCTTGCTCGCACTGCCCGTCGGCGCGACCGTGAGGTTCGACCCGACACAGATCTGCACGCTCTTCGAGGCGCTGCCGGTCGTGCCGCTGTCGTCGGTCGTGAAGGTCGCGGTGTTGGGGTAGTCCGTGCACGTCCCGGCCACACCGGTGCGGTCCACCGTGTAGCTGAACGTCTTCGGGTTCGGGTCCGTCACGGCGTTGACCGTGCCGAGGACGCCCTTCACCGAGTCGGTCACGTTGACCACGTCGTCCGTCACCGTCGGCGTGACGCTGGCGAAGTTGACGGTCGCCGACCCGGTCGCGCTGTTGTTCGTCGTGAAGTAGGTCGCCTTGTTCCAGGTGGCGGTCGCGGTGTTGGTGCCGGCGTTCGGCGACGGCGCGCTGGCGTAGGTGCAGACGTAGCCGAGCACCAGCTTGTCGTTGGCCGGTACCGTCGCGGAGCTGCCGCCCGTCACGGTGCACGAGGCGCCGTTGTCGATCGCGTCAGAGACGGTCACCCCGGTGAAGGGCACCGGGTTCGGGTTCGTCACCGTGATGTTGCCGCTCACGGTCCAGGAGTCGTCGACGTGGGTGTTGCCCACCTGCACGGTGTAGTGCGACGTGACCGTCCCACCCGCGCCGATGGTGACCTTGCTGCGGTCGACGTCCTTGCTGATCGTCCACTGGTAGTCCCGGCCGAACGCTGCGGTCGCCGTCTTGCTGACGGTCAGGTCAGCGTTCTGGTTGAGGAAGCACTCGGAGGAAGCGTTCGTGTGCGACGAGCTCGTGTAGAAGGCGCTCGTGCTCGTGTACTCCGCGCGGAAGCAGCTCCAGCCGGCCGAAGGCGGTGTGTAGGTCGCGTTGGTGCCGGCAGTGAACGCGGTCGAGGACCCGGCCACCTTGGTCACGTTGACAGCCGTACCGACCTGGGTGCCACCGGTGTTGCAGGCGGTGGCGGACGAGGTCGGGGCGCAGACGAAGAACGTGACGCTGCCTGTCACGTCGTGGGTGCCGTCACCTGTGAGCGAGGCCGTGTCGTTCCAGGCTCCGCCACCGGCCGAGACCGCCGTGGTGCCGAGGTTGACCCCGCGGGCGGTGTAGCTGTCCTCGAAGGTGCAGTGCACGGTGGCGTTCTTGACGAGCGTGAAGCTCGTCGTCGCCGTCGTCAGGTTGTCCGAGGAGGTTGCCCCGGTGCACGACAGGTCGGTGAGGCTCCAGTCGGAGGGGATGTTGGTCTCCTGCACCGAGTGGCTGCCGACCGGGACCGTGAAGGACCGGGTGTTGGGCAGCGTCGCGTTCGCGTCGTCGTCCAGCGAGAAGCCGCTGCCGCCGTCGATCGAGAACGTGAAGTCCTGCGCGTCGTCAGGCACCGCGTTCTTGGTGACGATGATCGTCCCGGTCTGGATCGGGTCGTTCAGCGAGAGGGGGTAGTCGGTGTCCGCGTCCGTGACGTGGACGTGCTGGTCAGGCACCGGGTCGTGGCCCGCCGGCGTGCTCGACTCGTGCACCCAGTACCACGACCCGACCTTGACACCGGTGAAGGTGAGGTTGCCGCTCGCGTTGGTCGACTTGGTGTCGACGAGGGTGTCGACCGTGGTGTCGAGCGCACCGTCGCTGGGGTCGGTGTCCTTGTAGAGCTTGAACTGGGCGTTCGGCAGCGCGCCGTTGGCGTCGGTCTTGTGGATCGAGATGGTGCTGCAGTTGCTGATGGTGGCCGGGATGGGCGCGATGAAGTCCTTGAGCTCAGCGCTGAAGGAGTCGGAGGACCGGCTCTTCAGGTAGACCGAGCCGAAGGTCACGCAGCCGTTCTGCGGCGGCAGCAGCTTCAGCAGGTCGAACGACGCCTCGCCGAACGTGCGCGGGTCGAGCGCCCCGAGGCCGGCGGAGTTGGCGTCCGTGATCGCAGAGGTGTTGATGGAGCCGATCGCGTTGCCGGAGAGCGCCACCGGGGAACCCCAGATGTTGCCGTCCCAGACCCGCTTCGACAGCGTCGCGTTCGTGCCGCCCTTGTCGAGGTCGTAGGTCACGAGCAGGTCACCTGCGGTGCGCTCCGGGATGACCTGCGTGGAGCCCGCCGGGTCGTTCTTGAACGTGTCGGCCTGGTTGAACTCGAAGTCCATGTTGGTCGTGCCGCTCGGGTCCTGCACGCGGGTCCAGAAGACGTTGAGGAAGATGCCGGCGGCGGCGTGCTCCTGGTACATGCCGAAGTTCTTCAGGTCGCTCTTGTTCGGCGGGATGGAGCCCGCGGCGACCGTCGGGACGGCGCTGTTCTCGTGCGTGCCTCCGGTGAAGGAGTCGTCGGTGGCGCCGGAGTTCGCCTCGGGATGGGTGAGCACGCCCGTGCGGATGTCACCGTTCGAGTCCGCCCAGTCGATCCCGGTGCTCGGCACCAGGTTGGCGTCCGTGTCGATCTCGAACGAGCTGCCCGTCAACGACGCCGCATGGGCGATGCCTGCCGGCCCCCACCCCGCGGAGTACCCCGTCATCATCGCGACCACCGTCGCGACCGCCAACGCCCTGCGCTTCACCTGACGGCTCATCGCCGTCACCTCCCCTGGCCCCGACCCCTAGCTGAGGTCGCCCTTGAGCGCAGGGTCTCGCTTCGCGTCGCTCGACACCTGACGATGCGTGATCAGTGACGCACAGCGACCACTCAGCCGTCATCACCCGGTGACTGCTCCCCCGGGGTCCGGTTCGCCGTGCTTTGCCCCCCGCCGTGATCCACGGCGCGGAGCGGGGCAGTCACGCTGCGTCGAACAGTCCGCTGTGGCTATTGCTCACCCGAACGGACCTGCGAAAGGCGGGCAAAGGCCGAGGCCCGCTCGTCCCACCCAGCAGGGAAGAGCGGGCCTCGGGGCTCGCGGGGCCTTGCGGCCTGCGGACAGCCTACGACAGGTTCTCGCCGTCCGCGATGTCCAGGTCAGGACAGATTTGCGTAGTCCTTCTCACAGCGGGAGGTCCTCCAGCATCTCCGTGACGAGAGCAGCGATCGGCGACCGCTCGGAGCGGGTCAGCGTCACGTGCGCGAACAGCGGGTGCCCCTTCAGCGTCTCGATGACCGCCGCCACGCCGTCGTGCCGACCGACCCGCAGGTTGTCGCGCTGCGCCACGTCGTGGGTCAGCACCACCCGCGAGCCCTGGCCGAGCCGCGACAGCACGGTGAGCAGCACGCCGCGCTCCAGCGACTGCGCCTCGTCGACGATGACGAACGCGTCGTGCAGGGAGCGACCCCGGATGTGGGTCAGCGGCAGCACCTCGAGCAGGCCGCGGGCCAGCACCTCCTCGATCACCTCGGGCTGCACCAGCGCGCCGAGGGTGTCGAAGACGGCCTGCGCCCACGGGTTCATCTTCTCGCCGGCGTCACCGGGCAGGTAGCCGAGCTCCTGGCCGCCCACGGCGTACAGGGGTCGGAAGACGACGACCTTCTTCTGCGCCCGCCGCTCGAGCACGGACTCCAGCCCGGCGCACAGCGCGAGGGCGGACTTGCCGGTGCCGGCACGTCCGCCGAGCGAGATGATGCCGATCTCGGGGTCGAGCAGCAGCTCGATGGCGACCCGCTGCTCGGCGCTGCGGCCGTGCACGCCGAAGACGTCCCGGTCGCCGCGGACCAGCCGCACCGACTTGTCCGGAGCGACCCGGCCGAGGCCGGATCCCCTGTCGGACAGCAGGACCAGGCCGGTGTGCGTCGGGAGCTCGCGAGCCTCCTCGATCTCGACCCGGCCCTCCTCGTAGAGGCTGTCGAGCTCACGGGCCTCGACGGTGATCTCGTGCATGCCGGTGAACCCGGTGCTCGGTGCCAGCTCGGCCCGGTACTCCTCGGCGGTGAGCCCGATGCTCGCCGCCTTCACCCGCAGCGGCAGGTCCTTGCTGACGAGGACGACGTCGGCCCCCTCGGCAGCGAGGTTCATGGCGACGGCGAGGATGCGACTGTCGTTGTCGGCGACCCGGAACCCTGCCGGCAGCGCCTCGGTGCTCGAGTGGTTGAGCTCCACCCGCAGCGTGCCCTCGCCGAGGGGGAGCGGCTCGTCGAGGCGGCCGTGCTTCACGCGCAGGTCGTCGAGGACCCGCAGCGCCTGACGGGCGAACCAGCCGAGCTCGGGGTGGTCGCGCTTGCCCTCGAGCTCGGAGATGACGACCAGCGGGAGGACCACTTCGTGCTCCGCGAACCTGCCCATCGCACCCGGGTCGGACAGCAGCACGGAGGTGTCGAGCACGAAGGTCTTCACGAGGGCGGCCTCTCTTGCCTAGGGCCGGGACCTGGCCCCGAGGGCCGGGTCTCGACCCTCCTCACGCGAGCCTGCGCGCAAATGGGGCCTCCCGTGCGGCGAGCCGGCTGCCCACCGCTGCTGCCCATCGTGCGTCGTACGCCCGGAAGTTGCCGGTTGCGACACGCGCGGCCCCGGGTGAACGGGGTGGGTCGGTCAGGTGCCGAAGCGGCGTTGCCGCGCGCCGAAGTCGCGCAGCGCGCGCAGGAAGTCGACGTGCCGGAAGTCGGGCCAGTAGGCCTCGCAGAAGTAGAACTCCGAGCGCGCGCTCTGCCAGAGCAGGAAGCCGCCGAGCCGCTGCTCGCCGCTGGTGCGGATGATGAGATCCGGGTCGGGCTGGCCGCGGGTGTAGAGGTGCTCGGCGATGTGCTCGACGTCGAGCAGCTCCGCGACCTCCTCGATGGAGCGGCCCTCGGCGGCGTGCGAGTGCAGCAGGGATCGGACGGCGTCGGCGATCTCGCGCCGACCGCCGTACCCGACCGCGATGTTGACGTGCACGCCCGGTCGCCCCGCGGTGCCCTCGGCGGCCTCCTTCAGCGTCCGCGCGGTCTCCGCCGGCAGCAGGTCGAGGGCCCCGACGATGTTCAGCGTCCAGCGGTTCTCCGGGCGTGCCAGGTCGACGACGACGCCCTCGATGATGCGAAGCAGCGCCTTCAGCTCGCTCTCGCTGCGGGCCAGGTTGTCGGTGCTCAGCAGCCACAGCGTGACGACCTCGACGCCCGCCTCGTCGCACCACGCGAGCAGGTCGATGATCTTGTCGGCACCTGCCTGGTGCCCGTCCTTCGCCGACGCGCCGACCGACTTCGCCCACCGCCGGTTGCCGTCGAGGATGACGCCCACGTGCCGGGGCACCGGCACCCCCCGCAGCTGCCGGGTCAGGCGTCGCTCGTAGACGTCGTAGACCAGGTCGCGGAGCCCCACGAGCGGATCCTAGGTCAGTCGGCCCTTGGCCCACACGCTGCGCAGCACCAGCGGGGCGCCGATGAAGCACAGCGGGCCGATGGCGAACGGGTTCTGGCTGAAGACCGACAGCACCATGACGATCAGCACGCCCAGGGTCCAGGTGACCCGGCCGACAGGCCCGAACGTCGTCGTGGTCTTGCGCCAGCGCGAGTAGGTCGGGTGCGTCGGGAGCTGCTGCTGCACGACCGGGCGCGACGGCCCGGCAGCAGCCTGTCCGACAGCTGCGAAGCACTGGCCGCACCAGCCCATGTCAGGGCGCAGCACGGCACCGCACGAGGAGCAGCTCACCCCCAGTGGATCGGCAGCGCCGAGCTACTTCTGCAGTCGCTCCACCAGCGAGGCGTGCTGCTCGAGCAGCGCCTTGGGCATGTGGTCGCCGAACTGCTCGAAGTACTCGGGGATCAGACCGGCCTCCTGCTTCCAGATCTCGGTGTCGACCGAGAGCAGGATGTCGAGGTCGCGGTCGTCGATCTCGAGGCCGTCGAGGTCGAGCTCGTCCTTCGCCGGGACGGTGCCGATCGCGGTCTCGACACCGGTCGCCCGGCCCTCGAGCCGGTCGACGATCCACTTGAGGACGCGGCTGTTCTCGCCGAAGCCCGGCCACAGCCACTTGCCGTTCTCGTCCTTGCGGAACCAGTTGACCGCGTAGATCTTCGGCAGCTTGTCGGCGGAGGTGGCCTCACCGATCTTGAGCCAGTGGCCGGCGTAGTCGGCCATGTTGTAGCCGCAGAACGGCAGCATCGCGAACGGGTCGCGGCGGAGCTGGCCGATGGCGCCGGCAGCCGCGGCGGTCGTCTCGGAGGAGACCGTCATGCCCATGAAGACGCCGTGGTCCCAGTCGAAGGACTCGGTCACCAGCGGTACGGCGGTGGCGCGGCGGCCGCCGAAGAGGATCGCGCTGATCGGCACGCCCTTGGGGTCCTCCCACTCAGGCGCGATCGTCGGGCACTGCCCCGCGGGCGTGGTGAAGCGGGCGTTCGGGTGGGCGGCCGGGGTCTCGCTGGCCGGCGTCCAGTCGTTGCCCTTCCAGTCGGTGAGGTGCGCGGGCGGCTCCTCGGTGAGGCCCTCCCACCACACGTCGCCGTCGTCGGTCAGGGCGACGTTGGTGAAGATGCTGTTGCCGTAGAAGGTCTTCACGGCGTTGGCGTTGGTGTCCTCGCCGGTGCCGGGGGCGACGCCGAAGAAGCCGGCCTCGGGGTTGATCGCGTAGAGGCGGCCGTCCTCTCCGAAGCGCATCCAGCAGATGTCGTCGCCGATGGTCTCGACGGTCCAGCCGGGGATGGTCGGCTGCAGCATCGCGAGGTTGGTCTTGCCGCAGGCGCTCGGGAACGCGGCCGCGACGTACTTGGCCTCACCGCTCGGCGGCGTCAGCTTGAGGATGAGCATGTGCTCGGCCATCCAGCCCTCGTCGCGGGCCATGACCGA
>CAMLIA010000099.1 GCA_946479905.1 uncultured Frankiales bacterium
ATCCTGCAGGACGTGTGGTTCGCCCGGCAGATCGCGTGGCTCGGCGGGCGCATCGAGGCAGCGGACGTCTGGCGCGACATCCACCAGGCCATCGAGCTCGTCCTGGCGGACTGAGCTGCTTCGCCCGGCTACTTCGGGTAGCCGGCCATCTTGCGGTTGGTCGAGAAGTCCCAGTTGCCGTCCTGGCAGCGCCAGGTGTGCACCGCGGTCGGCAGCACCCGCACGAACTTGCCGCCCTTGACCTGGATGATCTGGATGCAGTCGGAGAGCTTGCGTCCTCCGACGTCCTGACCCGGGAACAGGCCGTTGTCGGTGTAGTTGTGCTCCTGCGCGAGCAGCGCCAGCAGGCCCTTGCGGGTGGGCTTCGGACCGAGCTTGATCATCTTCTCGAAGAACAGCGCGGTGGCCCCCCAGGCGAACTGACCGAGGTCGGTCGGCAGCGCGTTGGGCTTCACCTGCGTGAGCCACTGCGCGTAGGTCTGCAGCTCGGGGCTGTAGCGGGCCTCCTCGAGCAGGGTCGGCTGGATGCCGATGTAGGTGCCCTCGGCCGCCGCGCCGGCCTGCTGCAGGTAGTTCGGCGTGTACGCCGTGACGGTCGGCTGCCACACGACCGGGTGGTAGTCCTGGTCCTGCATGGTCTTCACGATGCCGGCCGCCTGCTGGTAGGCGCCGGAGAACGTGACGAACTGGGCGCCCTTCTTCTTGAGGTCTGCGACGACCGCCGTGTAGTCGGTCGAGGAGGTCGGGAAGGGCTCGTCGGCGACCCAGTTGAAGCCGTAGGCCGCGGTCGTCGCCTTCTCGTCCTGCGAGGACTGCTGCCGCGTGACGTCACCGTCGGAGTAGACGTAGCCGGCCTTCTTGGTCGACGCCCTGATCTTCGGGTCGCTCGACGTCGCCGCCCACGCGAACTGGGCCAGCCCGCGGTAGTGGCCGGTGCCGGCGGCGTTGGCCGGGTAGACGTTCGGGACCGCCTTGATCTGGTCGGTGGTCGCGATGCCGCGCACGTCCGGCACGCCGCACTGCTTCTCCGGGTCGGCAGCGCCCTGGTCGAAGGCGGAGATGGAGCCCACGCCCGCGAAGCCGTTCGAGCACAGCTCGAGGGAGGTGCTGCGGTTCGCACCGGCGTCGAGCCTGGAGTCGAGGGTCTTCAGGATGATCTTGCGGCCGTAGAGGGTGCCGTAGCGGGCGGTGAAGTACTTCACGTAGGCCTGGGTGGCGAAGCGCGCGTCCTCGAACAGGCCAGGGACCGCGCCGCTGACGTCACTGATGTTGTAGATCGTGATGGAGGTCGCCGTGATGCCGACGTCGGTCTTCCCGCCGTTGCCGCCGGGCGGCGCCTTCGTGAAGTCGCCCGTCGCGCCTGTCGAGCCGGTGCTGCTCGAGCCGGAGGACCCGGTCGACCCCGCGCCGGTGGTCCCGGTGGCCCCGGTGGTCCCCGTCGCCGCGCTGCCCGTGCCGGTGGTCCCGGTGCTGCCCGTGCTGCCAGTGGTCCCCGTCGTCCCTGTGGTGCCGGTGTCACCGCTGCTGGCCGTGCCGGAGTCGCCGGTGGTCCCGGACCCCGTGCCGCCGCCGCCTCCCTGGGACAGCGCGGCGGTGCGCTGAGCCGACGTGAGCCGGGCCCCGCACGCCGTCGTGGCGAGTGCGCCCAGGGCGAGCACGGCAGCGAGGCGGAGAGCGACGGGAGAGCGTGAGGGCATCGCTGGAGGTTCCTTCGGGGAGTGAGCCGGGTGAGGGAGGAGCGATCTGCTCAGTGCGCGAGGACGTCGGACTCGAAGGGGCTGCACAGCGCGCACGGCGCCAGGCCGTCGCCGTCCGCACCGATGTGGCGCAGGTCGGTGCGCCCCGCGACGACAGCGCAGTCGGGCCGGTGCAGCATCCCGCCCTTGGCAGTCGCGACGAACGGCTGGGACGCGCCGTTCGCCGCAGCGCGGCGCCGGGGCGGCGTGCCGCCGGAGGAGGCACGCATCTCGTCGCGGATCTCGCGGAGCAGCCCGGCGACCTCGTCGTTCTGACGCCGCTGCTGAGCGGCTCCGCGGGCCACCCAGGACCCGAAGTAGACGAGACCGCCGACGACGGCGAACCCGAGACCGAGCAGGCCGCCGCTGATGAGGTACGGCACCTGCTCGAACAGGTAGGGGGTGTGCGCGGCGCCGTACCAGCCCAGCAGGATGAGGGCCAGGCCGAGCGGCAGCAGGACCGCGCTCACGATCGCCAGGACCTGCTCCACGCCCAGCTGGCGACCCGACTCGGTCGGGGTGGTCACGAGTTCACGCTCCGGAGGTTGGGGAGGGACGTCGGGGCTCCCAGGCGGCACCCGAACCCGAGCGCGCCGCCGGCGAGCCCGAGGAAGCGGACGAGGCCCCACGCGAGGAGGCCGGACAGGAGGAGCGCACCGGCCAGCGGACCGGCACCGATGCCGGCGAAGCCGTCACCCGAGGAGCTCGCGGCGTTGGTGGTCGGCGGCTGCAGCGCCGGACCGGGGCCGTTCGGGCTGGTCACGGCCGGCAGGTCCGGGCCGGTGGCCGGCAGCACACCGGGGGCAGGTCCCCCCGTCCCGGCCAGCGGCGGACCTCCGACCGTGCCCCCCAGCGGCCCGGTCGGGAAGGTGGTCGGCGGGAAGCTGAAGGAGATCGGCAGCGTCGCCGCCGACTCCGAGCTCGCGGAGCCGAACACGAAGGTGATGCTGGGGGTCGCCTTCAGCAGGTAGTAGAAGTTGCCCTGCTGGTCCGGCGGCAGGTTGCTGATCACCGAGGCGAGCTGCGCGTAGACCGGGCTGAGCGGACTGGCGAGAGCCGCGCGAAGCGGTGCGGTGTCCACCCGGATGATGAGCCCCGAGGCGGTGCGGTTGACGCCTCCGGTCGTCCTGGTCGTCTGCTGCGTGATCGACCTGATGCTGATGCCGAGGGTGTCCAGCTGGGACGGCGTCTGCAGCGGCGGTGGCTGGAACCCGTTGCCGGCGAGGTGCACGCCCTTGTCGTCGACGGTGTAGCCGATGCCGTTCACGGTGAGGCCGCTGACGGTCGTGGTCCCGGTGGCCTTCGACGTCTTGCCGTCGGCTGTCGTGGACAGCTCGGTCGTGACGTTGCCGATGTGGATCACGCCACCGAGGAGCGAGACGTCGTGCACCGCGCTCGTGGCCGTGCCCTTGGCGACGTCCTTGGTGGTGACCGTGGCGGTCGACGTCGAGGTCGCGCCCCCCATGGTCACCTGGCCGGGCTTGTTGGTCGGCGCGCCGTCCGCGGTCGCGGTCGCGTCGAGTCCCTGGGCGGAGGAGTTCGTGAGGACGCCACCGTCAGGCCCGGTGTCGCTGTAGGGCTGGTCGGGGTACCGGGACTCGGCCTTGACGGGGTAGTCCGGGACCCGAGGGTCCAGCGCGGACAGCCCTTCGCCGAACAGGTTGCCGGGCCACAGGCTGCTGGCGACCGCGTGCGCGTTCGGGCCGGCCGACACCGAGGCCAACGTGAAGTTCGGGTCGGCCTCGAGGGCCGACGTCCCGGTCGGGCGGGGGATCTGCAGCTTGGGGTCGTCGAGCAGGATGAGGCAGGGCGAGGCCTGGACGTCGATGGCGAAGCCGGCGAGCTTGGTGTCGGTGCGCACAGCGTCTGCGCTCACGTCGCCGCCGAGGGGCAGCACGCCCATCACGAGAAGCGACACCGCCCCCGCTCGTACTGCGCTGCGCCGGGTGGTGGGTCCTGACCTCATGCTGCACCTCCGAGGTAGGCGGCGGAGAGCTCGCCCTCGATGTCGGCGGGCTCGCCCATGGCGGTCACCCGGCCCTGCACCATGACGATGCCGAGCTGCGCGACGGCAAGTGCCCGCCGCGCGAACTGCTCCACGACGAGCACCGACACGCCCTGCCTGCCGATGTCACCGACGATCTCGTACAGGTCCTCGACGATCTTCGGCGCGAGGCCCATGGACAGCTCGTCCAGGAGCAGCAGCGCCGGGTCGGTGGACAGCGCCCGGGCCATGGCGAGCATCTGCTGCTCGCCACCGGAGAGGCGCCCGGCGAGCTGAGTGCGGCGCTCCCCCAGCCGGGGGAACTGGGTGTAGGAGCGCTCCTCGATCTCCCGCGGCGTGGCCTGTGCGGCGAAGGCGAACAGGCTGATGTTCTCGGCGACGGTGAGGTTGGGGAAGATGCCGCGCCCCTCAGGGATGGTGCAGAGGCCGGCGCGGGCCAGCCGGTCCGGCGCGGCGCCGTTCAGGTGGTGGCCGCCCAGGTGGACGTGACCGCCGGTGGGCGACAGCACGCCCGCGATGCAGTTGAGCGTGGTCGTCTTGCCGGCGCCGTTCGGCCCCAGCAGCGCGACGACGGCGCCCACCGGGACGGAGAAGGACACGCCGTGCAGGACCTCGATCCGGCCGTAGCCGGCGGTGAGGTCGATGACGTCGAGAGCGTTCGCACGCTCGGTCATGCGCCCACCTCCTCGAGCTCGGCCGCAGCGGCCTCGTCCGCGCCGAGGTAGGCGTCCTGGACGCGCTTGTCCGCGCGGATGGCCTCGGGGGTTCCGCTTGCGATGATGGTGCCGAAGTCGAGCACGTGGATCGTGGAGCACAGGCCGAGGACCAGGTCGACGTCGTGCTCCACGATGAGCACCGACCGCCCGTCGTCCTCGGCCAGCGAGGTGACCAGGACGGCGAAGTCGTCGGTCTCGCTCTCGCTCAGTCCGCTCGAGGGCTCGTCGAGCAGCAGCAGCTTGGGGTCGACCGCGAGCGCCCTCGCGAGCTCCGTCAGCCTCGCGATGCCGGTCGGTACCGAGTCGGCGGTCACGCGCGCGAACTCGCGGAGGCCGACGCGGTCGAGCAGCATGTCGCGCACCTTCGCCGGCGAGTCCACCCCCCGCATCTCCGCAGCAACCTGGATGTTCTCTGCCACCGTGAGCGAGCCGAAGACCTCGAGCCGCTGGAACGTCCGCCCGATGCCGGCGACGGCCCGCAGCCGCGGGTGCACCCGGGTGATGTCCTTGCCCTGGAACCGCACGAGGCCGCTCGTCGGGGTCTGCAGCCCCGTGATCACGTTGAACAGCGTGGTCTTGCCGGCGCCGTTGGGACCCATCAGCCCGATGACGACGCTCTCCGGCACGTCGAAGGACGCGCCGTTGACCGCCACGACCCCGCCGAAGCGGACGTGCACGTCCTCGATCTCAAGCAGCGCCAACGGAGGCCTCCAGGGGAGTGCCCGCGCCGGCGGGGTACAGCTCGTCCGCGGGTGTTCCGGCCTGGCCCGGCGCGCCGTCCCGGTGCTGCCAGAACTGCAGCCGGTGGCCGAGCTCGAACGCCAGCCCCATGAGCCCGTTCGGGTTGCCCACGAGCAGCCGGATCCCGACGAACAAGATGATGTAGGCGACGTTCAGCAGCGTGGGTGATGTGCTGAGCAGGAAGCCGGTGGTGAGGCAGCCGTAGACGAAGCCCCCCGCGAGCACACCGGTGATGCTGGTGACGCCGAAGACGACGGCGAACAGCAGGAGCGGCAGGTTCTGGAAGAAGAAGAAGTCGAGGGTGCCGACGGTGTGCCGCATGCCGGCGAAGATCACTCCGGCCACGCCAGCGAGGCCGGCGGAGACCGCGAACACCGCGATCCGCGTCAGGGTCGTGCTGAACCCGAGGGTTGCGCACGCGGCCTGCGAGTCGCGGGTGGCCAGCAGGATGCGGCCGTACTTGCCCCGCCGGATCGAGAGGACCGCCCACGCCATGACGACGAAGACGATCACGACCGCCATGGCGAACGACCGCTCGGAGTCGAGGAACCTGGGGCGTCCGACGTTCGTGGTGGAGCCCTGCGCCCCGAAGCCGACGAGCCCGGTCTCGAAGACGGTGTGGTCCATAGCGGCGGCGATCGCCAGCGTGCCGAGGCCGATGTAGAGCCCCCGCAACCTGAGCGCGGGCAGGGCGACCAACGCCCCGACGGCGGCTGTCAGCAGGAAGGCCGTGACGAGCGAGAGCACGCTGATCTGCGGGTGGAAGCCGAGCCCCGTGAGCGGGATCGAGAAGCCTCGTGCCGCCACCAGTGCCCCGACACCGACGAAGCTCAGCTGGCAGAGCGAGACGTCGCCCCCGTAGCCCACGAGGAGCACGAGCGACAGCATGATGAGCGGCAGGCACATGGTCTGCCCGAAGCGCGAGTTGTTCGCGTCCCCCATCGCGCCGGTGAGCACGAAGGCGCCCGCGACCAGCGCCGCGGACCACGCCAGGGTCGCCCGCCAGGACGGGATGCGCGGCAGCTTCGTGCCGGCGATGCGGCCGACCCGCAGCTTCTCCTGCGGGAGCAGCAGCATCACCACGAGCAGGAAGATGGTCGGCAGCGAGTTCTTGATGCCGTAGACCAGCCCCTTCGAGTCGATGATGAAGCTCTTCGGCAGGGAGATGTAGGCCCACTGGCCGTAGTTGATGAGCAGGCCCAGCACGATCGCCCCGAGGAACGTCTTGGGCAGGCTCTTCAGGCGCCCCACCATGGCCGCGGCGTAGGCGTTGACCACGAGGAACGTGAGGATCGTGTAGTCGAACGAGAGGGTCGGCGCGAGCAGGATCCCGGCCAGCGCGGCGAGCGAGGAGCCGAGCGCCCACGCCAGGCCGCTGAGCAGGTTGGGACGGGCGCCGTGCAGCGCGAGCAGCTCGCGGTTGTCGACGACCGCCCGCATCGCCGTGCCGATGCGGGTCCGGTTGAGCAGCAGGTAGAGCAGCAGCGCGACGGCGACAGCGACGGCCATGGTGATGAGCTGCTGAGCGGTGACCCGCACCAGGCCGAACGACACACTGTGACCGACGTACCACTGGTCGACCGTGCGGCCCATCGGGGGCCACTTCTGCTCGGCGAAGCCGATCAGGGCGACGAGCAGCCCGACCGTCACCACGAGCGAGGTGGTGACGTCCGCCGTGGTCAGCCGCCGCATGACCGTGCGCTCCATGAGCAGGCCGAACAGCGGCGCGATGACCAGCAGGATCAGGGGCAGCACCACGAGCAGCGGCCAGCCCTGGTGCACGTACAGCTCCCAGTAGAGGAACGTCATGACCATGCCGACCGCGCCGTGCGCGAAGTTGAAGACGTTGGACGTCGCGTAGGTCAGCACCAGACCGCTGGCGGCGATCGCGTAGGTCGAGCCCAGCACAACGCCGATGACGGTGAACGTGACGAAGTCGCTCAGCACGGCGCGTCCTGTGCGCTGGCGTGGGACACGGTCACTCCGTTGGTCTGGCTGCTGGGTCGCCGCGCTCCGGGACAGGGGAGCTGGGAGGGCTTCTGGGAGAGCTTGTCGGAGGGCGCTGTGGTCTGGGTCACAACGTCTTCTCCATCGTCGGCGGGTTACCTCTTCGTGTCGAGGGTGGTTCTCGCGCTATTTCCGGACATTGCGCCCCAGAGTCCCGCTCAGAGGGACGTGAAGGCGTCGGCCCGGAAGCCCTTCGTGCGGTCCCGGTCGCGGAAGTACGGCCCGAGGGCGTCGGCGAGGGCGTCGACGGTCCAGGTCGGCTCGCTGGCGTCGAACCGCTGCTCGATCCCGGGGGCGCTGGCCAGGACGACCATCGGGCCGTAGGCGACGAAGACCTGCCCGGTGATGGCGTCGGCCTCGGGGCCGGCGAGGTAGGCGACGAGCGGGGCCACGTGCTCGACGCCGAGGGGGTCGACGCCGTCCTCGGGCGCCTCGCCGAAGACCTGCGCGGTCATCGCCGTCCGGGCGCGGGGGCAGATCGCGTTGGCGCGCACCCCGTAGCGCCCGCACGCGCCCGCGGTCGCCAGCGTGAGCGCCGTGATGCCGGCCTTCGCGGCCGCGTAGTTCGGCTGCCCGGGCGAGCCGAAGAGGAAGGCCTCGGAGCTGGTGTTGATGACCCGCCCGTAGACCTCCTCGCCGCTGGCCTTGGACCGGTCGCGCCAGTGCTGGGTGGCGAACTTCGAGGTGCCGGCGTGGCCCTTGAGGTGCACCGCGATGACGGTGTCCCACTCCTCCTCGGTGATGTTGAAGATGGTCCGGTCCCGCAGCACGCCCGCGTTGTTGACGAGGATGTCGAGCTGCCCCCACTCGGTGATCGCGGCCTGCACGAGCGACTCGGCGACGCTCCAGCTGCTGACGTCGCCGGGCGCGGCGATCGCCTGCCCACCGGCCGCCTGGATCTCGTCGACCACGGCGTGCGCGGCGTCCTTGTCGTAGTCGTTGACGACGACGCCGGCCCCCTGGGCCGCGAGGGCCAGAGCCTCGGCCCGGCCCAGGCCGGCGCCGGCGCCGGTGACGACTGCGGACTTGCCTTCGAGACTGGTGCTCAACACGATCCTTCTAGACGGGCTCGGCGGCCAGGGCGGCGCCGAGCGAGAGGGCCTGCGCGGTTGCGCCACCCAGGGTGAACTCGAGGTACTTGCTCCAGGTGAAGTAGCGGTGCAGCTCGTAGTCGAGGTCGATGCCGACGCCGCCGTGCACGTGCTGCGCGGCGTGCGCCACCCGGTGGCCGCCCTCGGCCGCCCACCACTTCGCGATGCGGGCCTCGTCGTGCGCGGCGAGCCCCTCGTCGAGCAGCCACACCGCCTGCAGGGTCGTGAGCCTGATGCCCTCGACGTCGATGTAGGCGTCCGCGAGACGGTGCCCCACGGCCTGGAACGTCGCCACGGCGCGGCCGAACTGCTCGCGGGTGGTCGTGTACGCCGCGCTGAGCCGCAGCGCCTTGCTGCTCACCCCGAGGGCGGTCGCCGCGATCCCGACGAGGGCGCGGTCGAGCAGCCAGCCGAGCGCGCTCGGGTCGTCGGTGAGCAGCTCTGCCGTCGTACCGTCGAGGTCGAGGTCCCCGACCGGGAGCCCGTGCGTCGTCGTACCCGTCGCGGCAGCGCCGCCGGGCACCAGGAACAGCGCCGTCCCTGCCGCGGTCGCTGCGGGGACGACCACCGTCGTGGCGCGGTCGAGCAGGGGTACGGCCGACTTGCCGCCGCTCAGGACCCACGTGCTGCCCTGGCGGGTGGCCGTCGTCGCCGGGCGCGAGGGGTCCTCCCGGCCCGTCTCGGTGAGCGCGGCGACCACGAGCTCGGTGCCGGCGGCGACGCCGTGGAGCACCCGGCGCTGCTCGTCGCTGCCGAAGCGGTCGATGGCGAGGGCCGGCACCAGCACCTCGAGGACCGGGACCTGGGCGGCGTGCGACCCGACCTGCTCGAGCAGCAGCGCCAGCTCGGTGAAGCCGAGGCCACCACCTCCGACGTCCTCCTTCAGCGAGGCGCCCACCAGGCCGGCCTCGGCGAGCTGCCGGTGCAGCCCCGCGTCGAACCAGTCAGCGAGCGCGTCGAGGTGCTTGGGCGTGCACTCCCTGTCCAGGATGTCGCGGGCGAGGCCCTGGAAGGCCTGCTGGTCGGGGGTGAGGGTGAAGTCCATGGCGGCTACCTCGGCGCTCTCGGCATGCCCAGCCCGACCATCGCGATGATGTCGCGCTGGATCTCGTTGGTGCCGCCACCGAAGGTGAGGACCAGGGTGCTGCGCATCCACTTCTCGAGATCGGTCCTGAGGATGCTGTTGCTGCCCACGACCTCCATGAGCCGGCGGTAGGCCTCGATGTAGAGCTCGCTGCCCAGCACCTTCACCGCGGAGGCGTCGGCGGGGTTGAGCGAGCCCTGGGTGCCGCTCCAGGCGACCTTCCAGTTGAGCATCTCGAGGAAGCGGGTCCTGGCGGTCAGCTCGGCCAGGGTCGTCTGCACCCACTCCTGGTCGAGGACGCGGCGGCCGTCCGGCAGCTTGGTGTCCTGGGCGAACCGGCGCACCTGGTCGATCTTGGTCTGGATGCTGCCGGCGCTCGACAGGCTGACCCGCTCGTGGTTGAGCTGGCTGGTGATCAGCTCCCAGCCGCGGTTCTCGCCGAGGACGACGTTCTCGACCGGGACGCGGACGTTGTCGTAGTAGGTCGCCGACGTGTAGCCGCCGCCGAGGGTGTGGACCTTCGTCCAGCTGAAGCCCTCGGCGTCGGTCGGGACGATGATGATGGACAGGCCCTTGTGGCGCTTCGCGTCGGGGTCGGTGCGGCAGGCCAGCCACACGTAGTCGGCGTGGTGGATGAGCGAGGTCCACATCTTCTGGCCGTTGATGACGTAGTGGTCACCGTCGCGGACGGCCGTCGTCCTCAGGCTGGCCAGGTCGGTGCCGGCGCCGGGCTCGGAGTAGCCGATCGAGAAGTGCAGCTCCCCGGCGAGGATCTTCGGCAGGAAGAAGTCCTTCTGCGCCTGCGAGCCGAGGTGCATGATCGTCGGCCCGACGGTGTTGAGCGTCAGGAACGGGATCGGGACCTGAGCGCGCTGGCTCTCGTCGTAGAAGATGTACTGGTCGAGCAGGTCGCGCCCACCGCCGCCGTACTCCTTCGGCCAGCTGACGCCGAGCATCCCGTCCTTGGCGAGCTGCCGGACGAGGTCCTTGTACGCGGGCCCCTCGAGCTCGCCCTCGGACAGCGCCGCCCGCAGCTCGGGCGTCATGAGCTGACCGAAGTAGCCCCGCAGCTGGTCGCGGAACTCCCGCTGCGCGTCGGTGTAGGTCAGGTACATGTGGCTCGATTCGTCCGGATTCCTGTAACACGTTCTACTGTGGCCGCGGTCACACGGTCAAGGGAGGAGGGGCCGGCCGGAGTCGGCGAAGGCCTTCTCCAGGGCGGCTCGGTCCTCCTCGGTGAGCGGCCGCATCACGTCGCCGTCGCGGACCCAGACACCGTCGGCGTCCCAGCGCTCCCTGCTCAGCTGCCGCACGACGACCTTGCCGGTGGCCGTCTTCGGCACCTCGCCCACCCGGAGGTAGCGGGGGACCCAGGTGCGGCTGGCATCCGGCTGCGCCGCGACCCAGGCGGCGAACCCCACGGGGTCGAAGCCCTCCGCCGGCACGACCGCCGCCATCAGCTGGTCGCCCGCGGTCGCGTCGGGCACGGCGTAGACCACCGCCTCGACCACCTGCGGGTGCCGCGTCAGCAGCCGCGCCACAGGGGCCGCGGGGAAGTTCTCACCGCCCACGCGCAGCCGGTCCAGCGACCGGCCCGCGAAGTAGAGGAACCCGTCGGCGTCGCGGTAGCCGAGGTCGCCCGACCAGTAGCGGCCGTCGCGGTTGCGGTGCGCCGTGTCGTCCGGCGCGTTCCAGTAGCCCTCGAAGGCGAACGGACCGTCCATGTTGACGAGCTCGCCGACCGCCTCCTCAGCGTTGGCCAGCCTGCCCTCGTCGTCGAAGACGGCCGTCGCCTTCTCCTCGCCCGTCTCGCTGTCGAGGACGCGCACGTCGCCGCCGCTGCTCTTGCCGAGGGAGCCGGGCGGCGTGCCCTCGACCTTGGTGATGCTGATGCCGCCTTCGGTCGAGCCGAACCCGTCGATGACCTCGCACCCGAAGCGCTTCGCGAAGCGCTCCAGGTCGGCAGGTGCGCCCTCGTTGCCGAAGACGCGCACGAGCGGGTTGTCGGCGTCGTCGGGGCGCTCCGGCTGGGCGAGCACGTAGGACAGCGGCGTGCCGACGTAGTTGGCGTAGGTCGCCCCGGCGTCCCGGCAGTCGCTGATGAACGACGAGGCGCTGAACCGCCGCTTCAGCACCATCGTCGCGCCGACGGCCAGCGACGGTGCCCAGCCCGCGATGACCGCGTTGGAGTGGAAGAGCGGCATCGACAGGTAGGCCACGTCCTCCGGCTTCAGGTCCACCCGCCAGGTCAGGCCGATGCCCTGGCTGGCGATCTTGCCCTGGCTGCACATGACCGCCTTGGGCGATCCCGTCGTACCGCTCGTGAAGATCAGCAGGTAGAGGTCGTCGGTCGCCGCTTCCGTGTCCGGCAGATCGGCTGGGGCGTAGGCGATCTCGTGCGGGTCGAGGACCGGGATGCCGACCCCCTCGAACAGCGCCGGCCGGTCGGTGAGCACGAGGTGGCAGCCGGTCGCGCGCACGTCGTCGAGCAGGCCCTGGCCGGCACGCGTCGCGTTCAGGCCCACCAGCACGAAGCGGCCGAGCGCCGCGGCCGCCAGCCAGAAGCTGTACTCCGGGACGTTCTCGAGCAGCACCCCGACGTGCGGCGGCCCGTCCGCCGGCCGCTGGGTCTCGTAGAACGCGGCGCGCGCCGCTGCCTCAGCGGTGTGCTCGCGCCAGGTCCAGGTCCGGCCCTCGAAGACCAGGCCGGGCCGGTCGTCCTCTGCCCGCGCCTTGACCAGCGCCGAGACGGTCGTGATCCAGTCCATCGCTCCCACGTCCAAGCTGTGCAGGTATGACGCAGGGTCAGACGGAGGCGGCCTCAGCGGCCTCCGTGAGGATCGCGGTGGCCCACTTGTAGTCGGGCTTGCCCGACGGGGAGCGCTGCATGAGCTCCACGTAGGTGATGAAGCGCGGCAGCTTGTAGCGGCCGATCTGGGTCGAGAGGTGCTCCTCGAGCTCTGCCTGCGTGGGCGGGGTGTGCCCGTCCTTCACCTGCAGCACGGCCGCGACCTTCTGGCCCCAGCGCTCGTCGGGGATGCCGGCGACGACCGCGTCCGCGAGCGCGGGGTGCGTCTTGATGGCGTTCTCGACCTCCTCCGGGTAGATCTTCTCGCCACCGGAGTTGATGCAGATCGAGCCGCGGCCCAGGAAGTGCATGGTGCCGTCCTCCTCGACGGTCGCCATGTCGCCCGGCATCACCCAGCGCTCGCCGTCGATGGTCACGAACGTCTTGGCCGTCTTCTCCGGGTCGCCGTAGTACCCGAGCGGGATGTGGCCCTTCTGGGCGACCTTGCCCACCACGCCCGATCCGGGAACGACGGGCTTGAAGTCGTCGTCGAAGACCGCGGTCCGCGCGTTGATCGCGAACTTCAGGCCGTCCTTGGCGTTGCTGCCCGGCTTCGCCGAGCCGTTGTACCCGGTCTCGGTCGACCCGAAGGAGTCGTTGATGTAGAGGTTCGGGACGCGCGCGTTCAGCTTGTCGCGGGTCGTCTGGCTCAGCAGCGCCCCGGCCGAGCCGAGGACCATGAGCGAGGAGGTGTCGTACTCCTTCTCCTCCAGCGCCTCGAGCAGCGGCGTCGCCATCGCGTCGCCCACCACCATGATCATGTTGACCTTGTGCTGCTCGATGAGCTGCAGCGCCCCGTGGCCGGAGTACTTGCGGATCAGCACGATCTTCGCGCCGCTGAAGAAGGCGATGAACGAGCTCAGCTCGGCCGCGCCGTGCATGAGGGGCGCGGCGGGGAAGTTGACGAGCCCGCCGGCGAGCGCGTGCTCCGCGACCTCCTCGGGGGTCTTGAAGGGCTCGCCCGCCGGGCGGCCACCCCCCATGCCGGCCATGAACATGTCCTCCTGGCGCCACATGACGCCCTTCGGCATGCCCGTCGTCCCGCCGGTGTAGATGATGAGCAGGTCGTCACCCGAGCGGGTCGGGAACCCGCTGCGGTCGGCCGGCTGCGCGGCGAGGGCCTCCTCGTACTTGACCGTGCCGTCGGGCAGCTCGAAGCCCTCGTACGGCCCGACCGCGATGAGGTGCTTCACCCGCGGTGTCTGCGGGAGCACCGCGGCGACCCGGTCGGCGAACTCGGCGTCGAAGACCGTCGCGACGAGGTCCGCGTCGTCGTAGAGGTAGCGCAGCTCCTCCTGGACGTAGCGGAAGTTCACGTTGATGGGCACGGCCCGGATCTTGAAGAGCGCGAGCATCGTCTCGAGGTACTCGGTGCCGTTCATCATGTGGCAGCCGACGTGGTCGCCGAGCCCGATCCCGACCGACTGGAAGTGGTGCGCGAGGCGGTTGGCCCGCTCGTCGAGCTCCCGGTAGGTCAGCGTGCGGCCCTCGGCGTACAGCGCCTCCCGGTCGGGCACGGTGTCCACGACCTTCTCGAACATGTCGGCCAGGTTGAACTCCACGGACGTGCTTCCCCTCTAGTGCTTGAAGCCGGAGGTGGCGGTGGCCCCTCCGTCGACGGCGAGCTCGGCGCCCGTGATGTACGACGCGGCGTCGCTGGCCAGGAAGGTGACCGCCTCCGCGACCTCCTCGGCCTTGCCCGTGCGGCGCATCGCGACCTGCCGACCGATCCCCTTCTCGCGGTCGGTGGCGTCCGGCACGAAGTGCTGGACCATGGGGGTGTCGATGCCCCCGGGGTGCACCGAGTTGACGCGGATCCCCTTGGCGGCCAGCTCGATCGCGGCGGCCTTCGTCATCCCACGTACGGCGAACTTGCTCCCCGTGTAGGCCACGAGGAAGCGGTTGCCACCGAGGCCCTCCACGCTGGAGAGGTTGACGATCGCGCCGCCGCCCGCCCGCTCGATGGCGGGCGCGACCTCGCGCATGCCGAGGAAGCAGCCACGCGCGTTGACACCGTTGACCCGGTCGTAGATCTCGTCGGTCGTGTTCTCGAAGGCCTCGATGAGCAGGATGCCGGCGTTGTTCACGAGGATGTCGACCTTGCCGAAGGCCTTCTCCCCCGCCTCGACGGCGTCTCGCCACGACTGGGCCTCGGTGACGTCGAGGTGCACGCCGATCGCCTTGTCGCCCAACGACTGGGCGACCTCCTTGACCTCGGGGAGGATGTCGCCGAGCACGACCGAGGCGCCGCGCGACACCATCAGCCGCGCGGTCGCCTCCCCCATGCCGCGCGCGGCACCGGAGATGAGGGCGACGCGGCCATCGAGACGCGTGCGGTCCGTCACGACGTCGGCTTCTCTGCCCCGACGACCCACATGGCGAAGAACTGCGAGCCACCGCCGTACGCGTGACCCATCGCCACCTTCGCGTCGGGGACCTGGTGCTCACCGGCCAGGCCGCGCACCTGGTTGGCCGCCTCGAGGAAGCGGATCATGCCGGAGGCGCCGATCGGGTTGGTCGACAGCACGCCGCCGCTCATGTTGACGGGCATCTTGCCGTCGAGCGCGGTGTCGCCGTTGTGGACCATCTTCCAGCCGGTGCCCTCCTCGGCGAAGCCGAGGTTCTCCATCCACATCGGCTCGAACCAGCTGAACGGGACGTAGATCTCGGCGCAGTCGATCTGGTTCAGCGGGTCGGTGATGCCGGCCTCGGCGTAGCAGGCCTTCGCGCAGTCGCGGCCGGCGTGCGGGTTGATGCGGTCACGACCGGCGCCCATCGTGGGCTCCGACCGGACCGCTGTGCCGTGGATCCACGCGACCGGCTTGCTCTGCTTCGCGGCAGCGGCCGCGGAACCGATCACCATGGCGGCCGCACCGTCGGAGGACGGGCAGGTCTCGGCGTAGCGGATCGGGTCCCAGAGCAACGGCGACTCGGCGATCTTCTCGTACGTGATGTCCGGGTCGTGGACGTGCGCGAACGGGTTCTTCAGGGCGTTGAGGCGGTCCTTGAGCACGACCTTGTAGCCGGTGTCGACCGGGGCCCCCGACTTCTGCATGTAGCCGCGGACGATCGGTGCGAAGTAGCCACCGGCGCCGGCGACGAGCGGCTGCGCGAACGGGATGCGGATCGACAGCGCCCACATCGCGTTGCTCTCGGACTGCTTCTCGAACGCGACCGTGAGGACGCGCTCGTGGATGC
>CAMLIA010000100.1 GCA_946479905.1 uncultured Frankiales bacterium
GTTGTCGAGCAGCCAGGCGGTGGACTCCCGCATCCGCTTGAGGTCGGCCCGGGCCTTCGCCAGGTGGGCCCTCTCCTCGTCGAGCACCCCCACCACGTCAGCGACCCTAGCCCGCAACGTCATGGGAAGTGCCCCCGACGCCGCGTTCAGCAGGTATGACGCAAGGAGTCTGGGAGGATGGGGGGGTGACGCACCTGCTCGACCCCACTGCCGGCGCCGGATCCGAGAGAGACGGGCTGGACGCGTGGCGTGCGCTGCCCGCTGCGCAGCAGCCGCACTGGCCGGACGCGCAGGTGCTGAAGGAGACCATCGAGACGCTCAACAGCGTCCCGCCGATCGTGCAGCCGCACGAGTGCGACGTGCTGCGCGGCCGGTTGGCGGGGGTCGCCCGGGGCGAGGCCTTCCTGCTGCAGGGCGGCGACTGCGCCGAGACCTTCGACGCCAACACGGCTGAGGGGATCCGCGGCAAGGTCCGGACCCTGCTGCAGATGGCGATCGTGCTCACCTACGGCGCGAGCCTGCCGGTCGTGAAGGTCGGCCGGATGGCCGGTCAGTACGCCAAGCCACGCAGCTCGGACACCGAGGCGGCGACGGGACTCCCGTCGTACCGCGGGGACGCCGTCAACGAGCTGCACGGCGACCGGACCCCGGACCCCCGCCGGCTGGTCAGGGCGTACGCGAACAGCGCCGCGGCGCTGAACTTCATGCGCGCGATGGCCACCGACGGCAGCGCCGACCTGAAGAAGGTGCACGACTGGAACACCGCGTTCGTGGCGTCCAGCCCGCTCGGGCACCGCTACGAGGAGCTCGCGACCGACATCGAGCGGGCGCTGGCGTTCATGCGGGCCTGCGGCCTCGACATCTCCGGCATGCCGGCGACGCACGGGGTGGAGCTCTACTCCAGCCACGAGGCGCTGCTGCTGGAGTACGAGCGGGCGCTGACGAGGTACGACGAGTCGGGCGAGCGGGCGTACATGCTGTCCGGCCACCTGCTGTGGGTGGGGGAGCGCACCCGGCAGCTCGACGGCGCGCACGTCGACCTGCTGTCCCGCGTCTCGAACCCCATCGGCGTCAAGATCGGCCCGTCCACGACTCCTGCCGACGCGCTCGCGCTCATCGAGCGGCTCGACCCGACGCAGGTGCCAGGCCGGCTGACGGTCATCAGCCGGATGGGTGCCGGCCGGGTGCGCGACGTGCTGCCCGCGATCGTCGAGCACGTCGAGGACCGCCGCGGTCCGGGCAGCGTCGTCTGGTGCTGCGACCCGATGCACGGCAACACCCAGGAGACGCCGAGCGGCTACAAGACGCGGCACTTCGACGACGTCCTCGACGAGGTCCGCGGCTTCTTCGAGGTGCACGCCTCACTGGGCACGCACCCCGGCGGGCTGCACGTGGAGCTCACCGGCGACGAGGTGACCGAGTGCCTCGGTGGCGCCTACCAGCTGCGGGACGAGGACCTCGCCGGGCGGTACGAGACGGCGTGCGACCCGCGGCTCAACAACGGCCAGTCGCTCGAGCTCGCGTTCCTCGTCGCGGAGATGCTGCAGCGACGCTAGGTCTGGGTGAAGGTCACGCTGTTGCTGTTGGTGCCGTCGGTGACCTCGACCGTGTGCGGCCCCGGGATCGGGTTGTCGTCGTGCGCCTGGATCGGGGTCGAGAAGCTGCCGGCCGCGTCGGACTGGACGGTCACCGTCGCCCCGGTGGCGATCTGCGACTTGTAGGACACGGTGATGCTGGCGTTCGGCAGCCAGTTGGTCCCGGTGACCGTGATCTGCGTGTCGTTGGGCCCGCTGGTGGGGTCGATGGTCAGGGTCGGCTGGATCGGGGTGGCCGTCGGAGACTCGCTGACGCTCGCGGTGGCGGTCGCGGTCGGGACCGGCGTCTGGCTCGGCGGCAGGTAGGTCACACGGGCCGCGGGGGAGGCGGTCAGGGTCGGAGTCGGTGAGGGCGTCAGGCCGGGTACGACGATGACGGGCGCCGGTGTCACCTGGTCGAAGTTGCGCACCTGGGCCTCCACCGAGGTGTTGGACCCCCGGGACGCCAGCACGCCGCCGAGGACGCCGAGGCCCACCGCCACGATCATCCCCAGGGTGATGAGCGACAGCGAGTAGGGCCGGCGGTGCTCCTGCTCCCACTCCTCGTCCTCGTCGAGGACGACGGCGGCCGGCAGCGCCTGCCGGGCCTGCCGCTCGACGCGGGCGAGCAGCGCCTCCCGGTCGGCGTCGGGCAGCGCGACGACGGTGAGACCCGAGAGCAGCCGGCGGGCCCGCTCCATGGCGTCGAGGGCCTCCGCGCACCGCACGCACGACTGGGTGTGCCGGCGCGTGGTGGCGTCGCGGGCCGCCGGCTGGCCGCCCTCGGCCAGCCGGGCCAGCGAGCCCAGGTCGACCATGTGCCCCGCCAGCGACAGCGACGGGCCACCGAGCAGCGCGGGCAGGAACGCGAGCCGGGCGGCGCCGACGACCTCCATCGCGCTGTTGGCATCGAGGTTGAGGACGGTCCCCACCGAGTGGGCCGGCAGGTCGTAGGAGTCGCGGAGCAGCAGGGCCGCGCGCTCGCGCTCCGGCCGGGACTCCAGCGCCTCGGCCAGCCGCACCTGGTTGGCGTCACCGCTGAGGACGCCGCCGCCCACCGGCAGCTCGTCGTCGCTGGTGTCCGCCACCTGCCGGGCGAGCACCCGCGCGCGTGCGAACCACCAGCCCACCGGGTCCTCGAGGTCGGAGGTCTGCGCGGCCTGCACGAGGTCCAGGGCGCTGCGCTGGACGACCTCGAGGGCCACGTCGTGGGCGCAGCCCAGCCGTCGTACCGCGTCGTGCACACGGTCGGCGTGCACGACGACGACGGCGAGCAGGTCGTCGGCGGTGGGCACACGACTAACTTAGGCGCGTGCTCGTCGACCTGCGCAGCGACACCCTGACCCGACCGACCGCGGCGATGCGGGCGGCGATGGCCGCCGCCGAGGTGGGTGACGACGTCTACGGCGAGGACCCGACGGTCAACGCGCTCGAGGAGCGGGTCGCCGGGCTGTTCGGGCACGAGGCCGCCGTCTTCGTGCCGTCCGGGACGATGGGCAACCAGATCTGCCTGCGGCTCGTCGTCCCGCCCGCGGGGGAGCTGCTGTGCGACGCGGACGCGCACGTCGTGACCTACGAGCACGGCGGCGCGGCGCAGCACGGCGGCATCCAGTCGCGGACCTACCCGGGCGGCCTGGCCACGGTCGAGGGCGTCGCCGCGGAGCTGCGCCCGGAAGGGTGGGGGACGGTGCCCACCGCCGCGGTGAGCGTCGAGCAGACCCACAACCGGGCCGGCGGGGCGGTGCACTCGCTCGAGGTGCTCCAGGGCCTGCGCGCCCTGACCGCCGACAACGGCGCGCTGCTGCACTGCGACGGCGCCCGGATCTGGAACGCGCACGTCGCCTCGGGTGTCGGGCTCGACGTCTACGGCGGGCTGTTCGACACGCTCTCGGTGTGCCTGTCGAAGGGGCTCGGTGCCCCGGTCGGCTCGGTGGTCGTGTGCAGCTTCGTGCGGGCGCTCGAGGCCAAGCTGATCCGCAAGCGGCTCGGCGGCGGGATGCGGCAGGCGGGCGTGCTCGCGGCCGCGGGGCTGCACGCCCTCGACCACCACGTCGAGCGGCTCGCGGAGGACCACGCCCGGGCGGCTCGGCTCGGCGCTGCGCTCGGCGTGGCCACCGAGACCAACATCGTCCCGATCACGGTCCCGGACGCGCGCGCGTTCGCCGTCGCCGCGCGTGAGGAGGGCGTGCTGCTCGGGATCGTCGGCCCGCAGCGGGTGCGGGCCGTCGTCCACCTCGACGTCGACGACGCCGGCATCGACCACGCGGTGAAGGTGCTCAGCGCGCTCAGGTGACGAGGCGGCGCCCGACGAGCGGGGGCAGGTCCCGGCAGGCGCGGGCGAGCTCGGTCAGGTCCTCGCCGTAGAGCGCCTGCGGACCGTCGCACAGGGCGGCCTGCGGGTCGGGGTGCACGTCGACGATGATCGCGTCCGCACCCGCCGCGATGGCGGCCCGGCTGAGCGGCACCACCAGGTCGCGCTTGCCGCCGGAGTGCGAGGGGTCGACGACGACCGGCAGGTGGCTGAGGCTGTGCACCATCGGCACCGCGGCGATGTCGAGGGTGTTGCGGGTCGCGGTCTCGAAGGTCCGGACCCCCCGCTCGCACAGCACGATGTCGAGGTTGCCGCGCTGCGCGACGTACTCCGCCGCCATCAGCCACTCCTCGTAGGTCGCCGTCATGCCGCGCTTGAGCATCACCGGCTTGCCCGCGGAGCCGACGGCCTGCAGCAGCGCGAAGTTCTGCATGTTGCGGGTGCCGATCTGGAGCATGTCGGCCCACTCCGCGACCAGCGGCACGTCGGCGGCGTCGACGACCTCCGTGACGATCGGCAGCCCGGTCTCCTCGCGCACGTCGGCGAGGATCCGCAGCCCCTTCTCGCCGAGCCCCTGGAAGGCGTACGGGCTGGTCCGCGGCTTGAACGCCCCGCCGCGCAGCAGCGTCGCGCCGGCGCCCTTGGCCATCAGCGCGGCCTGCAGGGTCTGCTCCTCGGTCTCGACCGCGCACGGCCCCGCGATGAGGGTGAAGGTGTCCGGCCCGATCGGCACACCGGCGACCTGGATGGTGGTCGCCTCGGGGTGGTGCTCGCGGCTGACCAGCTTGTACGGCTTGCTGACCCGCACGACCTCGCCGACCCCGGGCATCGCCCGCAGGTTGAGGCTCTGGAACGCGGCGATGTCCCCGACCAGGCCCACGATCGTGCGCTGCACGCCGCGGCTCACGAAGGCCGAGCCGCCGGCGGCTTCGACGCGGGCGACGACGGCGTCGACGTCCTCCGCTGTCGCCTCGGGACGCATCACGACGACCATGGGGGTTGCTCCTCAGACGAAAGAACCCCGGGGCAGGGGCTCCGGGGCTCTTGTGGGGTCAGGTGCGTCAGCAGGCACCCGACCGGGAGTCCCGGCCGGGAAAGACATACCAGTAGCTGCGCACGCGGTGAGCGTACCTCAGACCTCGAGCCGCTCGACCTGGGGCGGTGTGCTGCCCACCTCGGTGAGCAGCATCGCGACGAGCACGAGGACGGCTCCGGCCACCGTCCTCGTACCCAGCCGCTCGTCGGCGACGAGAACCGCGAAGACGCCGCTGAAGACGGGCTCCATCGTCATGATGACGGCCGCCCTGGTCGGCGCCAGGTGCGCCTGCGCCCAGGTCTGCACGACGAAGGCGAGCGCCGTCGCCGCGAGCGCCGTCAGGGCCAGCGCGCCCCAGACGCCCGCGTCCGGCGGCAGCTCCAGACCGCCTGGTACGGCGACAGCGCCGCACAGCACCGCCGTCGTGATCAGCTGCACCACGGCCAGGCCGTAGGCGTCGTGCTGCTGCGCCCACTCACCGAGCCCGACGATGTGCAGGGCGAAGGCCGCCGCACAGCCGAGGGTCAGCAGCTCACCCGTGCCGACGCTCAGCCCGTGCAGGCTCAGCAGCGCCAGGCCCGCGGTCGCGAGGGCCACGGCTGCCCAGGCGGCGGGAGGAGGCGGCTTGCGCAGCAGCACGGCGGCAGTCACGGGCGTGAGCACCACGAACATCCCGGTGATGAAGCCGCTGACCGCCGCCGACGTGTGCTGCAGGCCGAGGGTCTGCAGCAGGTAGCCGATGCCCAGCGCCAGCCCCACGATGACGCCCGCGCGTCGGCCGTCGCGGCCGAGCCGCGCCACCGCCTTGGGACGCAGCACCATCATCGCGACGGCGGCGAGGGCGAAGCGCCACGTGAGGAAGTCGGTGACCGGCATCTCCTCCACGGCGTCCTTCACGACGACGAAGGTGCTCCCCCAGATCGCCGTCACGCCGATCAGCGCCAGGGTGGCCCACGAGTCCGTCCGCCATCCCCGCACCGCGCCATTCTGGTGCACGGACGGCAGGGTCAGGCGAGCCGGTCGTCGAGCAGCGTGCCGAGGGACCGGCCGAGCAGGTCGCTCGCGTAGGCGTCGGTGTTGAGGGCGCGGGTGGCGGTGTCGCCGGCCCAGTCGTAGCGGACGACCGTGCCGCTGTGGAGGGTCAGCGTCAGGCGGCGCAGGCCGGTCGTGGGCCAGCGACCGCGGGTGAGGGTCGCCATCCGCACGTCGGCCCGGCGGACCATCCGGTTGTCGGGGTGCCGCATGACCAGCACCTCCGGTGAGGTCGCGTCGACGTGACCGGACAGGTCCAGCTCGCCGCCGGTCAGCGCCGCGAGCAGTCCGGTGCTCGCGCGCACCAGGCAGTCGTCGTACACGAAGAGCTCGTTGCCGCCGCGACCGCTCAGGTTGAGGGCGCCGAGCAGCACGCTCATGCGTCGCGCAGGGACCGGAGCAGGTCGATGTCGGCGCGGTGCGTGGCCGCGTCGCCGGGGGTCTCGACGACGACCGGGACGTTGCGGGTGGCCGGGTGGCGGAACAGCTCCACGAAGGGGTCCTTGCCGATCCGCCCCGCGCCGATCGCCTCGTGGCGGTCGCGCAGCGAACCCAGCGGGTCCTTGGAGTCGTTGGCGTGGACCAGCTGCAGGCGCCCGCGGCCGACGGCGCGGACCAGCGCGTCCAGGGTCTGCTTCATGCCGCCGGGGGCGGCGAGGTCGTGACCGGCGGCGAAGGCGTGGCAGGTGTCGAGGCACACCCCGAGCCGCTCGTGGTCGTCGAGCAGCGCGAAGTAGGGGCCGAGCTCCTGCACCGTCGAGCAGAGCGCCTGCCCGCCGCCGGCGGTGGGCTCGATGAGCAGAGCCGGCCCGTCGCGGTCGAGCAGCGGGAGCAGGTGCTCGCGCAGCTGCTGCATCGCGTCGTCACGGTGGGCGCCGGCGACGCACGAGCCGGCGTGCACGACGACCCCGCGGGCGCCGATCGCCGCGCCGCGGACCAGCGAGTGCGCGACGGCGTCGACGGACTTGCGCAGCGTCGCCTCGGTGGGCGAGCCGAAGTTGACGAGGTACGGCGCGTGCACGAACACCGGCAGCCCGGCGTCCTCGCAGCGGCCGCGGAACTCCTCGTCCTTGGCGGGGTCGCCGGGCGACAGCGCCCAGCCCCTCGGGTTGGACACGAAGACCTGCAGGGCGGCCGCGCCGATCTCCTCGGCGTAGCCGAGTGCCTTGAGCCATCCCCCCGCGACCGGGACGTGGGCGCCCACGGGAGAGGGCTTGCGGGGAGGCACAGCTGAAGCCTCCCAGATCAGTACACGAGCAGGGTCACCACGGTCCCGACGTGCACCTTCTTGCCGGGCTTCGGGTCGGTGTCGAGCACCAGCTGGCCGTTGCCGCCCTTGACCTCGGTCTTCACCCGCACGCCCAGCCCGAGCTCCTGGAGCCTGCGGGTCGCGTCGGAGGTGGTGTCGTAGCGGAGGTTCGGCACCTGCACGAACTCCGGGCCCTTGCTGACCTGCAGCGTGACGGTGGAGCCCTTGGGTGCGGTGCCCGAGCTCGGGTCGTTGCTGATCACCACGCCCTTGGGGACGGTGTCGCTGTAGGTGGTCGTCACCGCGACCTTGAAGCCCAGCCCGGTCAGGGTGGACGTCGCCTCGGACTGCGTCTTGCCGGCGAGGTTCGGGACCGCGATCGGCTGCGGGCCCTTCGAGACGAAGAGCTTCACCGACCCGCCGGGCTTGAGGCGGGCACCGGCGGCCGGGTCGGTGCGGATCACCTTGCCGTCCGGGACCGTCGAGCTGAACTCGGTGGCCTGCGACGACACCTTCAGGCCGCGCTGCTGGAGCAGCGACGTCGCGAACCCGACGTCCTTGCCGCGGACGTCCGGCACCGGCCGGCGGTCCGGTCCCTTGGAGACGAAGACCGTGACGGTGCCGCTCTTCTTGATGCGGGCGCCGGCCTTCGGGTCCTGCCGGATCTCCGTGCCGGCCGCGACGGTCTCGCTGAACTCGTCGACCCGCTTGAACTCCAGGCCGGCCGCCTTCACCTTGGTCTCGGCGGCTGCAGCGGTGAGGCCTGCCAGGTCCGGCGCGTGGGTGTAGCGGAAGGACCCGAGGTAGTAGCCGCCGAACAGCGCGAGCAGCGCCAGCGCGACGAGCAGCAGCCCGGCGACCAGACCGCGGCGGCTCTTGCGAGGCGCCGACGTCTTGGCTGGCTTGTCCACCACCCGGGGAACGACGAGGGTGCGGGTGTCGTGCACGGCCGTCACCGGAGCAGCCGCCGGCAGGGTCGCCTTGACCGCCTGCAGCTCGCGGAGGAACTCGCCGGCGTCGGAGGGCCGCAGCACGGGGTCCCGGCGGGTCGCGCGGACGACGAGCGCGTCGAGGTTCGGCGGGATCCCGGCCACCACCGTCGAGGGCGGCGGCACGTCCTCGTACACGTGCTTGTGGGCGACCGAGATGGCGCTCTCGCCCGAGTGCGGGGGTGACCCGGTGAGCAGCTCCCACAGCAGCACGCCGGCGGCGTAGACGTCGGAGCGGGCGTCGGCCGTGCCGCGCTCGACCTGCTCCGGCGCGAGGTAGGCGACCGAGCCCATCATGTGGGTCGTGGTCTGGGTGATGGTCGTGGACTCGGCGGCCCGGGCCAGGCCGAAGTCGGCGACCTTGACGCGGCCGTCGTCGCCGAGCAGCACGTTCTCGGGCTTGACGTCGCGGTGGACCATCCCGACCGCGTGCGCGGAGGCCAGCGCCCGCAGCACCGGCTCCATGACCGAGACGGCCCGGCTGGGGGAGAGCGGGCCGATGCTGAGCAGCAGCTGGCGGAGGTTCTGGCCCCGGATGTGCTCCATCACCAGGTAGGCGAGGCCGGTCTCGGGATCGGTGCCGGTGTCGTGCACGGCGACGACCTCGGGCCCCGCGACCTTCGCCGCCGACTTGGCCTCGCGGGTGAACCGCTCCACGAACTGGGGGTCGTCGGCGAGGTTGCGGTGCATCACCTTGACGGCGACGATCCGGTCGAGCCGGGTGTCGATGGCGAGGTAGACGGTGGCCATCCCCCCGCGGGCGATCACGCTGTCCAGGCGGTAGCGGCCGTCGAGGAGCCGACCGACCAGCGAGGGCCCGGGGTCGCCCGGGCTCGGGCTGACAGTGGTCTCCATGACCATCTCAGGCTACTGGGGTCACGCGAAGTGCTTGCGGAGCAGCAGGATGTTGCGGATGTAGGCCTTCGTCTGGGGCAGGTAGCCGATCCGGCCGACGGAGCCCAGCCCCTGGTAGTAGCCGGCCAGCGCCCGGTCCACGGTGCCGGTCGCGCGGAGCAGGTCGGCGATGAGCGTCACCCCCGCCTCGACGTTGTCCTCCACCCGCAGCAGGTCGTAGTGGCGGCCGTGCATCCGGCCCAGGCTGCGTCCCGTGCTCGGCAGCACCTGCATGACGCCGATCGCGTCGACGGGGGAGACGACCCGCTGCTGGAAGCCGCTCTCCTGGTAGGACAGCGCCAGGGCCAGCGAGCTGGGTACGCCGTGCCGGCGGGCACTGGCGCGGATCAGCGCGCGGACGTGGGCGCGCGACGGCATCGTGCGGGAGCGCAGCACTGCCCGGTGGTAGGCCGCCGACCTGACCACGTCCCGGCCGCCTCGTGGTGCCGCGGTCGTCCTGGGGGCCGCGGTCACGCCGTACACCAGCTTCTGGCCGATGACGATCGTGCTGGTCCGCAGGTGGTTGCGGGCCTTCAGCCACGGCACGCTGTGACCGAGGCTGCGGCCGAGCCGGGTGAGGTTGTCACCCGGGCGCACGACGTAGACCTTGTTGACGGTGCGGGCCGGCGTGGCTCGCACGTTCTGACCGGGGATCCGCAGCAGCTCGCCCGCGTAGATCGTCGTGCTCTTGAGGTGGTTGGCGCGCTGCAGTGCGGACACGGTGGTGCCGTACTTCGTCGCGATCCCGCTCAGGGTGTCCCCGCGGTGGATGCGGATGACCGACGGCGCCCCGGCCGTGAGCACGGCAGCGAGGAGCACGAGCAGGCCGAGGGTCCGGCTGCGTTGCATGGCAAAGCCCTTGTTCAGTTCCCCGTGGGGACGACACTAGGGCCATTGGGGCTGCTGTGACAAGAGTGACCAGTGGGACTTGCCCGGCCGTCGTAGGGTGGAGCCGTCAGACCGGGGAGCTCGCCAGTGAGCTGAGAGGGCCGTCCACGCGGCCGACCCGTCGCACCCGATCCGGGTCATGCCGGCGTGGGGAGTCACCGTGTGGGAGATCGCAGGCCGCTCGTTCACCAGCCGGCTGCTGGTCGGGACGGGCAAGTTCCGGTCGCACGAGGTCATGCGCGAGGCGCTGGTCGCCTCCGGTGCCGAGATCGTCACGGTGGCGCTGCGGCGGGTGGACCTGACCCGGCCCGAGGAGGACGTGCTGAGCTTCGTCCCGCCCGCCATGACGCTGCTGCCGAACACCTCCGGCGCCGTCGACGCCGACGAGGCGGTCCGGCTGGCGCGGCTCGGCCGGGCGGCGACGGGTGCCGACCTGGTGAAGCTCGAGGTGACGCCGGACCCGCGGACGCTGGCTCCTGACCCGATCGAGACGCTGCGCGCGTCCGAGCGGCTGGTCGCCGAGGGGTTCGTGGTGCTGCCCTACTGCTCCGCCGACCCGGTCCTGTGCCGGCACCTGGAGGAGGCCGGCTGCGCGACCGTCATGCCGCTGGGCGCCTGGATCGGCTCCAACCGCGGGCTCCGGACGCGGGACGCGATCGAGGTGATCGTGTCGCAGGCCTCGGTGCCGGTCGTCGTCGACGCCGGGCTGGGGGTGCCGTCGGACGCGGCCGAGGCGATGGAGATCGGCGCCTCCGCCGTCCTCGTGAACACCGCGATCGCCGTCGCCTCCGACCCGGTCCGGATGGCGCGCGCCTTCGCCCTCGCGACCGAGGCCGGCCGGCTCGGGCACCTCGCCGGGCCGGGCGCGGTGTCGGACGTGGCGTCCGCGTCCTCACCGCTCACCGGGTTCCTCGCGTGAGCGCGCCACCCGGGAGGTTCGCCGCGTTCCTCGACTCCGGGGCGACGCTCGCCCCCGGCCTGCCGGCGCTGCTGGAGCCGGGCAGGGACCTCGAGGACCTCGCGCAGCGGGCCCGGGAGGTCACGCTGCAGCGGTTCGGCCGGGCCGTCCGGCTGTTCGCCCCCCTCTACGTCAGCAACGCGTGCCTGTCGTCGTGCACCTACTGCGGCTTCTCCAAGGGGCTCGACGTCGCGCGCAAGACGCTCTCGGTGGCCGAGGTGGTCGAGGAAGCGCAGTCCCTGGTGGCGCAGGGGTTCCGGCACCTGCTGCTGGTCAGCGGCGAGCACCGGATCGAGGTGTCCGCCGACTACCTCGTGGCGTGCGTCGAGGCGCTGCGGTCGTTCGTGCCGTCGATCTCGATCGAGACCCAGACCTGGTCGGACGACACGTACGCGCGGCTGGTCGAGGCGGGGCTCGAGGGGGTCGTGCACTACCAGGAGACCTACGACCGGGCCCGCTACGCCGAGACGCACGTGGCGGGGTGGAAGCGCGACTACGACCGGCGGCTGGCCTCGACCGAGCGGGCCGCGGAGGCCGGCGTGCGGCGGCTGGGGATCGGGGTCCTGCTCGGGCTGTCCGCCGACTGGCGGGCCGACGTGCAGGTGGTGGCCGAGCACGCGCTGTGGCTGCAGCGGCACTACTGGCGGACCGAGGTGACGGTCTCGCTGCCGCGCATCAAGCCGTCCGCGTCCGGCTTCCAGCCGGTCGTCGCCGTCACGGACGCGGAGTACGTCCAGGCGCTGTGCGCGCTGCGGCTGGTCGCCCCCGAGGCCGGCATCGTGCTGTCGACCCGGGAGTCGGCGGTGCTGCGCGACGGCCTGGTCCGGATCGCCGTGACGACCATGAGCGCGGGCTCGTCCACCGAACCCGGCGGGTACCTGCACCCGGGCGAGGCGCAGGAGCAGTTCGCCATCAGCGACGAGCGGTCACCGGCGGCGGTCGCCGCGATGCTCGTCGAGGCCGGCTACGACCCCGTCTGGAAGGACGCCTTCCCGCTTCACGACGCCGAGAGGTGGGCGCGGAGGTAGGCCTTGACGGCGACCTTCGCCTCGGCGACCAGCACCGGGTCGCCCTCGGGGTCCCGGCGGAAGGCGAGGGCCAGCAGCGCGTCGCCGACCTCGACGGCGTTGCGCAGGATGTCGAGCGGCACGTCGACCCGGACCAGTCGCGCGAGCGCCTTGGCGACCACCACGTTGTTGTCGGCCTCGGGGTCGAGCAGGTGCTGCTGCCCGACCGGGCCGCCGAACGACAGCACCTGGAAGCCGGGCTCGGTGCGGGAGAACGCGACGTAGGCGTCGATGACCCGGTCGACGACCTGCTCCCACGGGCCGCTGCCCAGCGCGGTGAGCAGCTCGGAGAAGCGCTCGAAGGACCGGCGCGCGAGCGCCTCGGCGACGGCGTGCTTGTCCGGGAAGAACTGGTAGAGCGACCCGACCGACACCCCCGCGCGGCCGGCGATGGCGGACGTGGACAGCCCCTCCGGTCCCAGCTCGTCGAGCAGCTCGGCCGCCGCGTCCAGCATCCGCTCCACCCGCAGGGCACTCCGCCGCTGCACCGGTGCGCGGCGAGCAGTCGCGACCCCAGCCACGGCGCCTCCCTTGACCGCTGACGGCAGAACGTGAACGATCCTCACATCAGGAACCCCCTGCTGTCGAGGAGCACCCAGACGTTGCTCAGCCCTCGTGATCGCCTGCTCGCAGCGCTGTTCGCGTTCCAGCTGCTGGTCGCAGCGGTGCTCGGCGGCTTTCTCGTGCACGACCTGCGCAAGGACGACAACCGCACCGTCGCTGTGACCCAGGCCCCCGGCGGCGCGGTGGCGCAGCCGACGGCGACCGCGACGGCCAGCGCCGCGAGCACGGGCAGCACCGGCAGCAAGGGCACGACGGTCACCACCACGACCGGTCCCGGCGGGGGTGGCGCCACCGTCCCGCCGGCCAAGGCCGACAACAACGTGATCGCCGCCGGGGCGCCGATCAAGGTCGGTGCGGTCGTCAGCCAGACCGGCGCCATCAACTTCGCCAGCAGCGCCCAGGCGACCAAGGCCTACTTCGACATGGTCAACCGGGCGGGCGGCGTCAACGGGCACAAGATCGTGCTCGACCTGCGCGACGACCAGCTCGACGCCCCGCGCGGCAAGGCGCAGGCGCAGCAGATGCTCGCCGAGGGCGTCTTCGCGTTCACCGGCTGGAACGCCCCGAACACCGAGAACGGCATCGTCCCGTTCCTGGAGCAGAACAAGGTGCCGCTCATCGGCGGGTACGGCGAGCGGGCCGAGTACCACTCGTCGTACTCCTACATCTTCAGCGCGAGCTACGGGCACTACGGCTTCCAGATGGGCTCGTTCCTGGCCGAGCAGGGCGTGAAGAAGCCCGGTCTGGTCTTCATCAGCAACAACGAGTCGACCGCGGACGCCAACCTCGTCAAGGCGTTCAAGGCCGGCTTCAAGAGCAAGGGCGTGACGCTGTCCGACAACGACGTGGTGGCCGAGGACGTGACGCACTCGAGCTACGACGACCTCGTCACCCAGTTCCGGCTGGACGGCGTCGACGGCTTCGCCAGCCTGCTCGACCAGACCGCGTACAACCGGCTGCTGCAGGCGCAGGCCCGGCAGTCCTACTACCCGAAGCACGCCGCCGACTCGCTGTTCGTCGACCCGTCGGTGAGCCAGTCGAGCAAGACCGACGGCGTCTTCGTCGCCGGCGACTACGAGTTCCTCGACGGTGGCGGGCCGGAGGTGCAGAAGTACGTGAGCACCGTGCGCGCTGCCTACGGCGCCCGGGCGCAGATCAACTACTTCGGCGAGCAGGGCTGGGTCGACGCCGCCGTGTTCGTGGCGGCCGTGAAGGCGATGGGCACGACCATCACCCGCGCCAACCTGCTCAAGGTGATGGACGGCCTCAGCGGCAAGGGCGGCTTCGGGTTCACCAGCGACCTGCAGTTCGCCCCCGGCAACCGCGACATCAACCGGTGCATCAAGTTCGGCAAGGTCGTCAGCGGCAAGGTCACCCGGGTCACCGACTGGCGCTGCGACGGGCAGCCGTTCTGATGGCCCAGCTGTCGCGCAAGCTGACCGTCTCCTACGCCACGGGCGCGGTCGGCAACGGCGTGTTCGTCACGGTGCCGGGGCTGCTGCTGCTCTTCTACATGACCAACATCCTCGGCATCGGCGCGGGCCTGGCGAGCGCGGCGCTGTTCGTCCCGAAGCTGTGGGACGCGTTCGCCAACCCGCTGATGGGCGGCATCTCCGACCGCAGCACCAGCCGGTTCGGCAAGCGCCGGCCGTTCATGCTGGTCGGCGGCCTCGGCACCGCGCTCAGCTTCGTGCTGCTGTTCACCGCGCCCAAGCTCGGGTCGGAGGTCGCCAGTGCGGTCTACGTCACGGCCGTCTTCACCGTCGCGATGACGTTCTACGCGGTGTTCTGCGTGCCGTGGTCCGCGATGCCGCCGGAGATGACCGACGACTACCACGAGCGGACCCGCATCACGAGCGTCCGGATGGTGCTGCTCACCGTCGGCATCCTCGTCGGCGGCGCGCTCGCGCCGACGATCGCCGGGGCCGACTCCGACGGGAAGGGCGGCAGCCGGGCCAGCTACGCCACCATGTCGGTCGTCGTCGCGGCCATCCTCGCCCTCGCGTTCCTCACCGCGTGGTGGGGGACCCGCGAGGCGCGCGGCACGGCGCCGCTGGAGGGCCCGCGCCCGACGCTGCGCCAGCAGTACGCCGTGGTCAGCGCGAACAAGCCGTTCGTGTCGCTGTGGTTCGGCTACAACCTGCAGGCGATGGCCACCGCAGCGATGCTCACCGGCGCCCAGTACGTCGCCGTCTACGTCCTCGGTGACGCGAAGAAGTCCACGCTGCTGTTCGTCTTCCTGGTGGCGCCGTGCGCCGTCATGGTCCCGCTGTGGCGGCGGTTCTCACGCACCCGCGGCAAGCTGCTCGGCTACCTGCTCGCCACCGGGATCTGGGGGCTGACGGCGACGTCGCTGGTGTTCGCCCGGTCCGAGGCCGAGGTCGTCATCTACGTCCAGATGATCCTGCTGGGGGTGGGGTACGCCGGCATGCAGCTGTTCCCGTACGCGATCCTGCCCGACCTCATCACCGACGAGCACGACGGCCGCGCGGGCATCTTCACCGGCGTCTGGCAGGGCGGGGAGACCATCGCCTTCGCGGTCGGACCCGCCCTGTACGGCCTGATCCTCGCGGTCACCAGCTACCACTCGTACAAGGCGGGCACCCCGGCGCCGACGCAGCCCGGGTCCGCGCTGACCGGACTCGTGGTCGGGTTCTCCGTGCTGCCGGGTCTGCTCACGCTCGCGAGCGTCCCCTTCCTGAGGCGCTACAAGGCGATCGACGACGACCTGTCGACCCGCGTCCTGGAGCCCGCATGACCACCCGCCCC